>NZ_JBVHPY010000017.1:32112-68493 GCF_055567695.1 Streptomyces sp. NPDC026417 | reverse complement strand
GTGCGCAAAAACACTCCTTCTTTCGCTTTTGTCTGGCGGAGGGGTGTGACAGGAGGAGCAGTGCTCCGGTGTCGCCGCACGGCTTCGTGGCCGTGCGGCGCGGCTACCGTCCCGAGCAGGTCGACGCGTTCGCCACGGCGCTCTCGCAGGACCGTGACGCCGCCTGGGAGCGGGCCGCCCGGCTGACCGTGCTGGCCCGGGACATGGAGGCCGACGCAGAGGACCTGTGCGAGATCGTCGCCGGTCTCGCGCCGCAGACGTACGAGACGCTCGGCGAGGGCGCGCAGCGGCTGTTCGCGCTCGTCCGCGAGGAGGCCGAGGCGGTGCGCGAGCGGGCCCGTCGTGAGGCCCGGCGGGAGGCCGAGGACGCCGAGGAGGCGGGCCGGCGACTGCGTGCGGACGCCGAGGCCTACGCCGAGGCGGTCCGCGCCGGGACCGAGGAGCAGGTGGCCCGGCGGCTGCAGGCGGCCCGTGCCGAGGCCGACGAGCTGCGCATCTCGGCCCGCCGCGGCCTGAAGGAGGGCCGCGGCGAGACGCTGGCCGGGCTGCGGGAGGTCAGGGGGCGCACGGAGCGGCTGCTCGTCGAGCAGGAGCGGCAGCAGGCGCTGCGCGTCGAGGAGGCCGAGCGGGCGGCCGCGGACCGGGCGGCGGAACTCGACGCGTACCACGAGGAGCTCTTGGCCCGCGCCGAGGCCCGTCTGGCCGCGGCGGCGCGGGAGTCGGCCGAGGCCGAGGAGTCCGTACGGCAGGTCCAGGCGGCCGCGGAGGTGCGTGCGGCCGAGGTGCTCGCCGAGGCCAGGGCCCGCGCGGACGCCGTCGCCCGCGAGACCGAGCGGATCCTGCGGGAGCACGGCGAGCGGTGGGACGACGTCCGCGCCCAGATGGACCACGTACGCGGCAAGCTGATGGCGCTGACGGGGCGGGCACCGGTCGAGTGACGTCCCGGCCGGTGCCCGCCCGACCTCAGTCGGTGCGGCGGACGGCGCCGGCCAGGATCCAGCCCTCCACCGCCTCGTACTGCCGGCGCTGCTCCTCCGCCTTCCGGCGCCCGGAGACCACCGTCCCCAGCCAGCCGTAGGCGAAGCCCAGCGGGATGGAGAGGATGCCGGTCGTGGTGAACGGGAACCAGTTGAAGTCCGCTTCCGGGAACGCCGAACCGGGGGAGCCGGAGACCAGGTTGGTGCCGGTCATCAGGACGAGGACCGTCAGCGTGCCCCCGATGAGGGTGCACATCAGGCCGGCCCGGGTGTAGCGGCGCCAGAAGAGGCTGTAGACCAGCGCGGGCGCTATGGCGGACGCGCCCAGGCAGAACGACAGGGTGACCAGGGGCTGCAGGCTGTGGTGCTGGACGAGGGTGGCCAGCAGGATCGCCGGCGCGCCCACCGCGAGTGCGGAGAGCCGGGCGACGGTCATCTCGCGGCGCGGAGTCATCTCCTGCACGCGCGCCGCGAACACGTCGTGCGCGAGGGAGTTGGCGCAGGCCAGGATCATCCCGGCCACCGAGGCGAGCACCGTCAGGAAGATCGCCGTGGTGACCGCCGTGAACAGCAGGGTCTCCGCGGTGGAGACGCCGGAGCCGAACGCGGCGCGGGCGCCCAGCAGATAGGCCGTGTTGCCCTGCGGGTCGGCGCCCGCGATCGTCTCGCGCCCGATCAGTGCCGTCGCGCCGAACCCGACGACGGAGATGACCAGCACGAAGAGCGCCACGGCGGGCACCGCCCAGGACAGTGAACGGCGCACCTGGCGGGCGCTGTTGGCGGTGTACATGCGCATGGTGATGTGCGGCAGGCAGGCCCCGCCGAGGACGACGGTCAGCTCGGCGCTGATCATGTCCAGGCGGGGACTGGGGCCGCCGGCGAACTGCAGACCCGACTGCAGGAAGGCCGGTCCCGCGCCGCTGCCCCGGGCGGCGGCGTCCAGCAGGGCGCCGGGACTCCAGTCGAACCGGCTCATGATGAGGACGGCGACGACGGCGCCGGAGCCCAGCAGCATCACGATCTTCATGATCTGGATGAGGGCGGTGCCCTTCATGCCGCCGATGGCCGCGTAGCTGATCATCAGGACGCCGAGCCCGATGACGCAGCCCGTCTTGAGGGAGTCGTTGGAGAACCCCAGGAGGAACGCCAGCAGATCCCCGGTGCCCGCCAGCTGGACCAGCATCAGCGGGAGCAGCGCGGCGATGGTCGCGGCGCAGGCGGTGATGCGCACCGCGCGGCCCGGCATCCGCCGCGCGAACGCGTCGCCCATGGTGAACCGGCCCGCGTTGCGCAGGGGTTCGGCCAGCAGGAACATCAGCAGCATCAGGGACAGTGCGGTACTCAGGGCGAGGACGACCCCGTCGTAGCCGGCGAGCGCGATGACGCCGCCGGTGCCGAGGACGGTCGCCGCGGAGATGTAGTCCCCGGCGATGGCCAGGCCGTTGCGCATCGGGGAGAGCGAGCCGTATCCGGTGTAGAACTCGTCGAGATCGTCCCGGTCGGGGCCGGTCATTACGCACAGCAGCAGCGTGATGGTGGCGACGGCGGTGAACGCCACGAGGGACATCGCCTGCGCGGAACTGCTGAACCCGGTCATCGGGACGCCTCTCGCCTGACGTCCAGTTCGGACTGCTTGCGGATCCGGTCGGCGATCGGGTCGACGCGGCGGCGTGCCGTGTGCTCGTACAGCCAGATCGCGAGGCAGGTCACCGGGACCTGGAGTACGCCCAGCAGCAGTCCGACGGACAGTCCGCCGGAGACGCGGCTCGTCATCAGCGCGGGGGCGAACGCGGAGAAGAGGAGGAAGAGCACGAAGTAGCCGAGCGCGGTGAGCGTGGCCACGCGGCGCTGCCACCGGTAGGCGCTGCGCAGCCGGCGGATGTCGCTGTGCTGCCCGAGGGCGTGGTGGCGCGGCCGGCGTGGTCTGTCGGGCTCGGCCGGTGGCGGCTCCCAGGGATAGGTGGCGTACGACGGGGACGAGTTGTACGGGGACTGTTGACTCGGTTGGTACTCGGGGAACGAGAACGCGTCAGGCATCCCGTTTCTCCTTGCGCGGCTCGGGTCCGTGCGGACCGCAGGGAGCGGGGGGTGAGCGAGGCACGCTACTCGCAGGTATCGGGTGCGCGAGGCAGTTTCCGCGAACTGAGCGGTCGGTACGTGCTCAATTCGGTGACCTGCGGTGTTACCCGCGTTAACCTGCCCGTTCACACGTGCGGATGCTGTGGGGCGGGTGTGACGGCGGTGTGAGGAGCGGCGCCTCGGCCGCGCGGGCCGGGGTCAGTCGCCGGACTTCTCCAGCACCGGGAACCGTCTCGGCGCCACCAGCAGCAGGACCAGGAAGGCCAGGGCCGCCGCGCAGGCCGCGCCGAGGTAGACGGAGTGGACCGCGGCGGCGACGGCCCCGCGCAGCCGGGCGTCGGTGGCGCCGGAGTCCAGCGCGCGGGTCACCGAGTCGAGATCCCCCGCGCCGCCGAGCCGCGCGGCGAGCACTCCGTTCGCGACGGCGCCGAACACGGCCGCACCGACCGTCTGCCCGGTCTGGCGGCAGAACAGGACGGACGCGGTCGTCGTGCCGCGTTCCTCCCAGCCGACGGTCGACTGGACCCCGATGAGCAGCGGGAGCTGGAAGAGGCCGAGCGCACCGCCGAGGAGGAGCATCAGCAGCGCCGGCTGCCACGGCCGTCCCGGGTAGGGCAGGAAGGGGAAGGCGAGCAGCAGCAGGGCCGCCGCGCCGATGCCCAGCATCGCGGTGTTGCGGAAGCCGATCCGCCGGTACACGTGCTGGCTGAGGGCCGCCGACACCGGCCAGCTCAACGTCCACACCGACAGCACGAATCCGGCGGCGACGGGCGTCAGGCCGAGCACCGCCTGGGCGTACGTCGGCAGGAAGACGGTCGGGGCGACCATGAGCAGCCCCAGCGCGCCGAGCGCCAGATTGACCGCGGCGATGGTCCGCCGCCGCCAGACCCACCCGGGGATGATCGGCTCCGCGGCCCGCCGCTCGACGGCCACCACGACCGCCACCAGCGCGAACCCGGTGCCGAACAGCGCGAGGGAGGGCGCCGACAGCCAGGCCCACGCCACGCCGCCCTGCACCAGGGCCATCAGCAGCACCCCGCCGCAGGCGAAGACGGCCAGCGCACCCGCCCAGTCGATCCGCGGCCGCTCCCGGCGGGCCACACGCTGCGGCTCGTTAAGGTGACGCACGATCAGCCACAGCGCGACCGCGCCGATCGGCAGGTTGACGAGGAAGATCCAGCGCCAGTCCGCGTACGCCGCGAGGAGTCCGCCCAGCGCGGGCCCCGCGACCGCCGACGTCGCCCACACGGTGGACAGCCGGGCCTGGATCTTCGGGCGCTCCGCCAGCGGGTACAGGTCGGCGGCGAGCGTCTGGACCGTGCCCTGCAGGGCACCGCCGCCCAGGCCCTGCACGACCCGGAAGGCGATCAGCGCGGCCATGTTCCACGCCCCGGCGCAGAGCAGCGAGCCGAGCAGGAAGAGGACGGCGCCGGCGATCAGCACCGGCTTGCGACCGAAGGTGTCGGACAGCTTGCCGTACACGGGCAGGGTGACGGTCACGGCCAGCAGGTAGCCCGAGAACAGCCACGAGAAGACGGAGAAGCCGCCGAGGTCGCCGACGATCTGCGGCACGGCGGTGGACACGACGGTGGCGTCGAGGGCGGCGAGCGCCATCGCGAGCATCAGCGCCGCGACGACCGCCCGGCGCCGCCGGGTCTCGCTCCGGCCGTCCGCCGGCGCCCCGGCCCGCGCGGCCGGTGTGTGCGTGTCCCCCTGGCCCACTGGATTCCTTCCGCCTGCACCTGTCCGCCGCCGCCACCTTCTCACTTGACCCTCGCGCGACGGCAGGGTGGACGCTGAACGGGCCCAGGGGTGGAGACGACCCCGAGACGGAGTCCACCGAAGGGTGGAGTCCCCCTAGGGGTTCCTCCGTACCAGGGCTCGGGGAGGGTTCGTCCCGCCGGAGGACGAGACCGGGCGGTCCCCGTCCTTAACCTGGCTTTACGCCGCTGGGGAGCGGTCCGGGACCCGCTCGGGTCCTGCGGACCGCACCTGTGGGGGTGGGGTTTTCCCCAGGTGAAGAGTGCGCTGCGCACCAGCGCGCCCGACCCCCTCCCGCCACCAGACTGATCCACGTACCGAGCACCGGGTCCACCGCACCACCGGATCCGGCCCGCGGCACCGCGATCCGACGCGGCACCGCTGCGCTCAACGACCGACCGACATAGGAGACTTACCGTGACAACGGCTGTGACCATTCCCAGGCACGGGGGCACTGGAGGGCGTACGGCCGTTGCCGCCCGGGCGCGGCAGGTCGTGAAGGCGTACGGGTCCGGGGAGACCCGCGTCGTCGCCCTGGACCACGTCGACGTGGACATCGAGCGGGGCCGGTTCACCGCGATCATGGGCCCGTCGGGCTCCGGCAAGTCCACGCTGATGCACTGCCTCGCCGGTCTCGACACCGTCACGTCCGGGCAGATCTTCCTGGACGAGACGGAGATCACCGGCCTCAAGGACAAGAAGCTCACCCAGCTGCGCCGCGACCGCATCGGCTTCATCTTCCAGGCGTTCAACCTGCTGCCGACGCTGAACGCGCTGGAGAACATCACGCTGCCGATGGACATCGCCGGGCGCAAGCCGGACAAGGCGTGGCTGAGTCAGGTCGTCGAGACGGTCGGCCTCGGCGAGCGTCTCAAGCACCGGCCGACCCAGCTCTCCGGCGGCCAGCAGCAGCGCGTCGCGGTGGCCCGTGCCCTCGCCGCCCGCCCCGAGATCATCTTCGGTGACGAGCCGACCGGAAACCTCGACTCCCGGGCCGGCGCCGAGGTGCTGGGCTTCCTGCGCCGTTCCGTCGACGAGCTCGGCCAGACCATCGTGATGGTCACGCACGACCCGGTGGCGGCCTCGTACGCGGACCGGGTGCTGTACCTGGCGGACGGCCGCATCGTCGACGAGATGCTCCGGCCCACCGCGGAAGCCGTCCTGGACCGCATGAAGGACTTCGACGCCCGGGGGCGTACGTCATGACCGTCGTCAAGACCTCGATGCGCAACTTCCTCGCGCACAAGGGGCGCATGGCCCTGTCGGCCGTCGCGGTCCTGCTGTCCGTGGCCTTCGTCTGCGGCACGCTGGTGTTCACCGACACGATGAACACGACGTTCGACAAGCTCTTCGCCGCCACCTCCTCCGACGTGACCGTCACGCCGAAGGGCGCGAAGAGCGACGACACCCCCCAGAACGGCAGGCCCGAGTCGATGCCGGCCTCGGTGCTGGCCGAGGCGAAGCAGGCGCAGGGCGTCAAGTCCGCCGAAGGCGCCGTCAGTTCGATGAATGTGACGGTCGTCGACAGCCACAACGAGAACATGGGCTCCACCAACGGCGGCCCCACGATCGCAGGCAACTGGACGAAGAACGACCTGCGGTCGATGGAGATCACCGAAGGGCACGCGCCCCGCGGCCCGACCGAGGTGATGGTCGACGCCGACACCGCCGACAAGCACCACCTCGGCATGGGCGACGAACTGCGCACCATCGCGGTCACCGGCGACTTCAAGGCGAGGATCGTCGGCATCGCCTCCTTCACCGTGACCAACCCCGGTGCCGCCGTCGTCTACTTCGACACCGCCACCGCCCAGCGCGAACTGCTCGGCGAGACCGGGCGGTTCACCCACATCAACCTGACGGCCGCGTCCGGTGTCACCGACGCGCAGCTGAAGAAGAACGTCGTCTCCTCCCTCGACGGCACCTACAAGGTGCAGACGCATAAGGAGACCGCGGACGAGAACCGCTCGGACGTCGACTCGTTCATGGGTGTCATCAAGTACGCCATGCTCGGCTTCGCCGGTATCGCGTTCCTGGTCGGCATCTTCCTGATCATCAACACCTTCTCGATGCTGGTGGCCCAGCGCACCCGCGAGATCGGCCTGATGCGGGCGATCGGTTCCTCCCGCCGGCAGGTCAACCGGTCCGTGCTCGTCGAGGCCCTGCTGCTCGGCGTCGTCGGTTCGATCCTCGGGGTCGGCGCGGGCGTCGGCATCGCCGTCGGCCTGATGAAGCTCATGTCGTCCATGGGCATGAACCTCTCGACCTCCGACCTGACGGTGAAGACCACCACTCCTGTGGCCGGCCTGGTCCTCGGCGTCGTCGTCACCGTCCTCGCCGCCTACCTCCCCGCCCGCCGCGCGGGCAAGGTCTCCCCGATGGCCGCCCTCCGCGACGCCGGGACGCCCGCCGACGGCCGGGCGGGACTCGTCCGCGGCCTGATCGGCCTCGTCCTCACCGGCGCCGGCGCGTTCGCGCTCTACACGGCGGCCACCGCGGACAAGGCGAGTGAGGGCTCCCTGGTCCTCGGCGCGGGCGTGGTGCTGACCCTCATCGGGTTCGTGGTCATCGGTCCGCTGCTCGCGGGCGGTGTGGTCCGGGTGATCAGCGCGGTGCTGCTGCGCGCCTTCGGACCCGTCGGCCGGATGGCCGAGCGCAACGCGCTGCGCAACCCGCGGCGCACCGGCGCCACCGGCGCGGCCCTGATGATCGGCCTCGCCCTGGTCGCCTGCCTGTCCGTGGTCGGCTCGTCCATGGTGGCCTCGGCCACCCAGGAGCTCGACAAGTCGGTCGGCGCGGACTTCATCGTCCAGGGCAACCAGCGGATCGTGCCCCAGGCCGAGAAGGCCATGGAGTCCACGCCCGGCCTGGAGCACGTCACCCGCTACAAGACGCTCGAAGCGACCCTGACCTCCCCGGACGGCAAGGCCGACACCGACGGAGTCACCGCGGCCGACCCCTCCTACGCGAACGACCTGCGCCGCGAGACCACCGCCGGGACGCTGAAGGCCGCCTACGGCAAGGACGCCATGTCGGTCGGCTCCGACTACGCGACCAAGCACCACGTCAAGGTCGGCGACACCCTGACCGTCGCCTTCAAGGGCGGCGAGACGGCCCGCCTGAAGGTCGCCGCCATCACGGACGACGACACCTCCATCGACCAGGGCGCCCGCTACCTGAGCCTCGCGACGATGAAGAAGTACCTCCCCGCGGACCGGATCCCGCCGAACGAGATCATGTTCGCCTCCGCCCAGGAGGGCAAGGAGAAGCAGGCGTACGCGGCGCTCAAGAAGTCCATGGAGCCGTACCCGCAGTACCAGGTCCGCGACCAGACGGACTTCAAGCAGGAACTGAAGGACCAGGTCGGCCAGCTCCTCAACATGGTCTACGGCCTGCTGGCCCTGGCGATCATCGTCGCGGTCCTCGGCGTCGTGAACACCCTGGCCCTGTCGGTCGTCGAGCGCACCCGCGAGATCGGCCTGATGCGCGCCATCGGCCTCTCCCGCCGCCAGCTGCGCCGCATGATCCGCCTGGAGTCCGTCGTCATCGCCCTCTTCGGCGCCCTCCTCGGCCTCGGCCTCGGCATGGGCTGGGGCGCCACCGCCCAGAAGCTCCTCGCGCTGGAGGGCCTGAACGTCCTGGACATCCCCTGGCCGACCATCATCGGCGTCTTCATCGGCTCCGCCTTCGTCGGCCTCTTCGCCGCGCTGGTCCCGGCGTTCCGCGCGGGCCGCATGAACGTCCTCAACGCCATCGCCACCGAGTAGCCCCCGCGGACGGGGGTCACGGGGGACGGGCCCGGCCCGGTCCAGGAGAGCCACGGCTCCCCGGGACCGGGCCGGGCTGCCTTCGTGCTGCCCAGCCCGAGGACGCGGGGCATATCAGCCCCTCCGGTGAGGGGGGCTTTCAGCCCGTCGGCGTTCGAGGGGCATATCTCAGCCCGTCCGGCGTTTGAGGACGAGCGCGCAGCGCGACGGGGATCCGGGGGCGCAGCCCCCAGGGACCTCAGCCCTCACCGGGGGACGCAGAACCGGACCCAGAACCCCGCCGGGGGGAACAGCCCCACCGGGGGACGCGAAAGCCTCGCGGGACGGGGAACCGGCGTCGGGACCCCGAGGCCGGGGCCGTCGTCCACAGGCACGGCACCGCCGGTCTCACCGACGTACGCTGGAGGCCCCCGGCCAGACCTCGTGCCGGGCGCTTCGCGTTGCCCACCCCCGGACGGGATTGCCTTTCATGAGCCTGCACGGTCTGCTCGACGCCGTCGTCAAGGACGCCGCACTCGCGGAAGCGGTGAAGGCCGCAGCCGACCACAACCGCATGCACGTCGACCTGGTCGGCCCGCCCGCCGCCCGCCCCTTCGCGGTGGCGGCCCTGGCGCGCGAGACCGGCCGCACCGTGCTGGCGGTGACGGCGACCGGCCGTGAGGCCGAGGACCTGGCCGCCGCGCTGCGCTCCCTCCTGCCGCCCGACGGCGTCGTGGACTACCCGTCCTGGGAGACGCTCCCGCACGAGCGGCTCTCCCCCCGCAGCGACACCGTCGGCCGCCGTCTCGCCGTGCTGCGCCGCCTGGCGCACCCGAGGCCGGACGACCCCGAGACCGGCCCGGTCTCCGTCGTCGTGGCCCCCATCCGCTCCGTGCTCCAGCCCCAGGTCAAGGGCCTGGGCGACCTGGAGCCCGTCGCCCTGCGCACCGGCGAGAGCGCCGACCTGGGCGAGGTCGTCGAAGCCCTCGCCGCCGCCGCGTACTCCCGTGTCGAGCTCGTCGAGAAGCGCGGCGAGTTCGCCGTCCGCGGCGGCATCCTCGACGTCTTCCCGCCCACCGAGGAGCACCCGCTCCGGGTGGAGTTCTGGGGTGACGACATCGAGGAGATCCGCTACTTCAAGATCGCCGACCAGCGCTCCCTGGAGGTCGCCGACCACGGCCTGTGGGCCCCGCCCTGCCGCGAGCTGCTGCTCACGGACGACGTACGGCAGCGGGCCGCCGCCCTCGCCGAGCAGCACCCCGAGCTGGACGAACTCCTCGGCAAGATCGCCGAGGGCATCGCCGTCGAGGGCATGGAGTCCCTGGCCCCGGTGCTGGTGGACGACATGGAGCTGCTGCTCGACGTCCTGCCGCAGGGCTCGATGGCCGTCGTCTGCGACCCCGAGCGGGTGCGGACCCGGGCCTCGGACCTGGTGGCGACGTCGCAGGAGTTCCTGCAGGCGTCCTGGGCGGCGACCGCGGGCGGCGGCGAAGCCCCCATCGACGTCGACGCCGCCTCGCTCTGGTCCATCGCGGACGTCCGCGAGCGCGCCCGCGAACTGGGCATGATGTGGTGGTCGGTGAGCCCCTTCGCCGCCGACGACGAACTCGACGCGGCCACCCTCAAGCTGGGCATGCACGCCCCCGAGAGTTACCGCGGCGACACCGCCCGCGCCCTCGCCGACACCAAGGGCTGGATCTCGGACGGCTGGCGCACGGTCTTCCTCACCGAGGGCCACGGCCCGGCCGCCCGCACCGTCGAGGTCCTCGGCGGCGAGGGCATCGCCGCCCGCCTCGACACCGACCTCACCGACATCAGCCCCTCCCTCGTCCACGTCTCCTGCGGCTCGATCGACCAGGGCTTCGTGGACCCGCGTCTCAAGCTCGCCGTCCTGACGGAGACGGACCTGTCCGGGCAGCGGTCGGCGACCAAGGACGGCGCGCGCATGCCGGCCCGCCGCCGCAAGACGATCGATCCGCTCACGCTGGAGGCGGGCGACTACATCGTCCACGAGCAGCACGGCGTGGGCCGGTACATCGAGATGGTGCAGCGCACCGTCCAGGGCGCGACCCGCGAGTACCTGGTCGTGGAGTACGCGCCCGCCAAGCGCGGCCAGCCCGGCGACCGCCTCTACATCCCCACCGACCAGCTGGAGCAGATCACCAAGTACGTCGGCGGCGAGGCGCCCACGCTGCACCGGCTCGGCGGCGCCGACTGGACGAAGACCAAGGCGCGCGCCAAGAAGGCGGTCAAGGAGATCGCGGCCGACCTGATCAAGCTGTACTCGGCGCGGATGGCGGCCCCCGGCCACGCCTTCGGTCCGGACACCCCCTGGCAGCGCGAGCTGGAGGACGCCTTCCCGTACGCGGAGACCCCGGACCAGCTGACCACCATCGCCGAGGTCAAGGAGGACATGGAGAAGACGGTCCCGATGGACCGCCTGATCTGCGGCGACGTGGGGTACGGCAAGACGGAGATCGCCGTACGGGCCGCGTTCAAGGCGGTGCAGGACGGCAAGCAGGTCGCCGTGCTCGTCCCGACGACGCTGCTCGTCCAGCAGCACTTCGGGACCTTCTCCGAGCGCTACGCGCAGTTCCCGGTGAACGTGCGCGCCCTGTCCCGCTTCCAGACGGACGGCGAGGCGAAGGCGGTCCTGGAGGGCCTGCGCGACGGCTCGGTGGACATCGTCATCGGTACCCACCGCCTGTTCTCCTCCGAGACCAAGTTCAAGGACCTGGGCCTGGTCATCGTCGACGAGGAGCAGCGCTTCGGCGTCGAGCACAAGGAGCAGCTGAAGAAGCTCCGCGCGAACGTCGACGTCCTGACCATGTCGGCCACCCCCATCCCCCGCACGCTGGAGATGGCCGTCACCGGCATCCGCGAGATGTCGACGATCACCACTCCGCCCGAGGAGCGCCACCCGGTGCTCACCTTCGTCGGGCCGTACGAGGAGAAGCAGATCGGCGCGGCCGTCCGTCGCGAACTGCTGCGTGAGGGACAGGTCTTCTACATCCACAACCGCGTCGAGTCCATCGACCGGGCCGCCGCGCGGCTGCGGGAGATCGTCCCCGAGGCGCGCATCGCGACGGCCCACGGCCAGATGGGCGAGCAGGCGCTGGAGCAGGTGGTCGTCGACTTCTGGGAGAAGAAGTTCGACGTACTGGTGTCGACGACGATCGTCGAGTCCGGCATCGACATCTCGAACGCGAACACGCTGATCGTGGAGCGCGGCGACAACTTCGGCCTCTCCCAGCTGCACCAGCTGCGCGGCCGGGTCGGCCGCGGCCGCGAGCGCGGTTACGCGTACTTCCTGTATCCGCCGGAGAAGCCGCTCACCGAGACCGCCCACGAGCGCCTCGCCACCATCGCCCAGCACACGGAGATGGGCGCGGGCATGTACGTGGCGATGAAGGACCTGGAGATCCGCGGCGCCGGAAACCTCCTCGGCGGTGAGCAGTCGGGCCACATCGCGGGCGTCGGCTTCGACCTGTACGTGCGCATGGTGGGCGAGGCGGTCGCGGACTACCGCGCCTCCCTCGAAGGGGGCGTGGAGGAGGAGCCGCCGCTGGAGGTCAAGATCGAGCTGCCGGTCGACGCGCACGTCCCGCACGACTACGCGCCCGGCGAGCGGCTCCGTCTGCAGGCGTACCGCGCCATCGCCTCCGCCAACACCGAGGAGGACATCAAGGCGGTGCGCGAGGAACTGGTCGACCGGTACGGCAAGTTGCCGGAGCCGGTGGAGAACCTGCTGCTGGTCGCGGGCCTGCGGATGCTCGCCCGAGCGTGCGGCGTCGGCGAGATCGTGCTGCAGGGCACCAACATCCGCTTCGCCCCCGTGGAGTTGCGCGAGTCGCAGGAGCTGCGGCTCAAGCGGCTCCACCCGGGCACGGTCATCAAACCGACCGCCCGCCAGCTCCTCGTCCCCCGGCCGAAGACGGCGAAGGTCGGCGGGAAGCCCCTGCTCGGCCGGGACCTGCTCGGCTGGACCGGGGAGTTCCTCACGACGATCCTGGGCTCGTAGCCCGGCTCGACTCCGGCCTCGACTCCGGCTGATGGGGCTCAGCTCCGGGCTCGGGCTGGGCCCGCGTTTCTGGGCTGGGCTGGCCTGGCTGGGCTGGGCTCGCGGGTTCGGCCTCGGGCTTGGCCCCCGGGTGTCGGCTCGGGGCTTCGGGCCGGGGCCCCGGGTTTCGGGCCGGGGCCCCCGGTGTCGGCTCGGGGCTTCGGCTGCGGCTCCGGGGCTGGACCCGCGGGGCTGAGCTCCCCCCACGTACAGAGCCGGGCGAGGCCGGACTCCCCGCCCGCGGACGACACCGGGCGGGGCCGAGCCCCGACCCGCCGCGCGGGAACGCGGGAGCGGGGCACAGCTTCGGCATCCCCGGCGCGGGAGTACGCCGGAAGAGGACGAGCGCGCCGGCGTGCCCCGAGGGCGCGTGCCGCCGCGCCCGGTCAGCCGCCCGACCGGAACAGCAGCGTGGTCAGCTCGCGGAAGACCTCCTCGGGGTCCCGGTCCCCGACGGGGCCGTCCAGGTTGTGCCCGAGCAGCAGCGTCGCGAAGCCGTGCGCCAGGGACCAGGCGGCGACCCCGGCCAGCCGGGTGTCGGCGCCCCGGCCCTCCGACGGCACCGCGGCCACCGCGGCACGCAGCCGCTCCCCGGCCAGCGCGCGGGCCGTCGTGAGCTCCACGTCCCCGTCGCGCAGCAGCCCCGGCGTGAACATCACCTGGAAGTGCGCGGGATGCTCCCGCGCGAACCGCACGTAGCGGACACCGGCGTCCCGCAGGTCGGCCGCCTCCGCGAGCGCGCCCGACAGCAGCCCGAAGCCCTCGGCGGCGATCGCGGTGAGCAGACCCGTGCGGTCCTTGAAGTGATGGGCGGGCGCCGCGTGCGAGACGCCGGCCCGGCGCGCCAGGTCGCGCAGGCTCAGCGCGGCGGGCCCGTCGGCCGCGATGACCTCCAGGGCGGCACCGAGGATCGCGCGCCGCAGATCCCCGTGGTGGTAGCGGCGGCGGTCGTCGGACTCGGGACTGGTCATGGACAGCAGCGTACGCGGGATCTAGGCATTGACAAGTTAGCGGACCGCGGGCAATCTTGTCAGTGTCAAGTTTTGAGCCGGTGGGGGACGCGACGAGGAGGCACGCCATGTCGGAGAGCGTCAGCGGGGCACGTGCGGGGGGCGGATCCGTCACGGGGGAGCCGGAGCGGGTTGCGGAGGTCGACCTCGGCAGGGTGCGGCAGCTGTGGCACCTGCTGGAGCCGCTGCACGCGGTGTTCTACTACGCGCCGGAGACCTTCGAGGAGGCCGGCGCGCTCGGCTTCGCGACCGAGGAGCGGTGGCCGAGCTACTTCCCGTTCCGCGCCGCCCCGCTGGGAGCCGTCGGCAGTGAGCGCGTCACGTCCGCCTTCTACAGCTTCAGTCCCCGCATGGTCGCCCGGCACATGGACACCGCGTGGGACACGGCGAGTCCGCGGGACGTGCTGGCGGCGCGGCAGCGGGCCGTCGACCGGGCCTACGGCGCGATATTCGGTGCCCGCACGGCCGCCCCCGAGCTGGCGGAGGCCGCCGCCCTCGCCCGCCGCGCCGCGGCGGCGGTGACCACCGCGGGCCGCCCCCTGGCCGCGGCCAACGCGGAGCTGGCCTGGCCCGACGCTCCGCACCTGCAGCTGTGGCACGCGGCGACCGTCCTGCGGGAGCACCGCGGCGACGGGCACCTCGCGGCGCTCCTCGTGGCCGGGCTGGACCCGGTGGAGTCGCTGGTGTCGTTCGCGGCGGCAGGTGCGGCCTCCCGGGAGCGGTTCGACAGCCGCGGCTGGAGCGCCGAGGAGTGGGCCGCCGCGCAGGGGCGGCTCGGGCGGCGCGGGCTCGTCGCCGAGGACGGCACCGCCACGGAGGCGGGCCACGAGCTGCGCCGGCGCGTCGAGCGGCACACGGACGAACTGGCCGCCGCGCCCTGGCGGTCGCTGGGTCCCGAGGCCACCGCCCGACTCGCCGAGCTGCTCGGCGAGTTCTGGGTCACGGCCCTCGCTTCGGGGCTCCTGCCGTCGGAGACGACGCTGGGCATCGGACGGGTGTGACGGCACCACTGCCGGAGCCGCGGCGCTCGGGTCCCGGGTTCCCGACGCTCGGGTGTCTCGGGTGCCGGGGCGACCGGGTCCGGGGGCCCGTGGCTGCCACCTCGCGCAGGACGGGCGCCCCACGCCGGACCGACACCCGCGCCGGGGGTCGGCACCGCGCGCACAGCACGAAGCCGCCCGGGGAGACGGATCTCCCGGACGGCCTCCGGATTCACGGTGGTTCCGTGGGCTGCTGTGCCCCGGGGCGCCGGTCACTGTCGTTCCGCGGCGGCCGTGGGTCGTCCCACGAGGGTCCGTGAGCCGCGCTTCCACGCGAGCGGTGCGGGCTACTACGGCCTGTCGGGGTTGTCCCGCTGGATCCCCATGCGGTCCTCGGCCTGTTGCTGGGCCTTGTCGACCTGGTCCGTGTACTTGTCGCCCGTCCTCTTGTTGGCCTCCCGCTCGGCGGCGTCCGACATGTTCGGACCCTTGTCCTTCGCGTGGCTCTTGAACCTGTCGAAGATGCCCATCCAGAGCTCCTTCCAGAGGTGACTCACGTTCGACGATACGCCCGGCATGCCCTGCTTGCCCGTTGAGGCCCGGTAGGGACGACACCCCCCGGCCGCTACGGTGGGATCAGGGAGAACCGCCTGCGCAGGGCGGCACCGGAGGGCAAGGGGAGGGGCGTCGTGGCGCGTCTGAGGGGTGGGGTGGCTGCGGCTGTCCTGGTGCTGTTCGCCGTCAGCGGCTGCACGGAGCCGACGGCGGGCGTCGCCGGGCCCGAGGACACGGCGGGCGGTGGCCCCGCCCTGACCGCCGTCGATTCCCTGACCGTGAAAGGGCGGGCGCCGAGGACCGGGTTCGACCGGGAGCGCTTCGGCAGCGCCTGGGCCGACACGGACTCGAACCGCTGCGACACCCGGGACGACATCCTCAAACGGGACCTGGAGGACGTGAAGTTCAGCGACGGCACGTGCAAGGTCGCGTCGGGGACCCTCGATCCGGATCCGTACAGCAACAAGCGGGTGACGTTCGCGCGCGGGCGGAGCCAGGTGGACATAGACCACCTGGTCGCACTCTCCGACGCCTGGCAGAAGGGCGCCCAGAAATGGGACGCGAGCAAGCGCATCGCCCTCGCCAACGACCCGCTCAACCTCCTGGCCGTCGACGCCGGGCTCAACCGCGGCAAGGGTGACGGCGACACGGCGACCTGGCTCCCGCCGAACAAGCGCTACCGCTGCACCTACGTCGCCGCCCAGGTGGCCGTGAAGAAGAAGTACGGGCTCTGGGTCACCGCCGCCGAGAAGTCCGCCATGAAGCGGGTCCTCACGGGATGCCCCGGCCAGAAGCTCCCCTCGGGCGGCAACCCGACGCGGGCGCCGGAGCGCTTCCACGCCGACTAGGTGCGGTCGTCCGCCGGTGACCTCGTGCCGTCCGGGTCCGAGGGGCGAAGACCTCAGCCGAGCTCGTCCAGATCCAGGACCTTGCCGGTGGGGGCCTCGGCGGGGACCGGCTTGTTGTAGTCGCTGAAGGTCAGCGTGCCCGGGTCCTTGGCGGACTTGCTGTCGATCTTCAGCAGGTACGGCTTGCCCTCGGTCGCCACGTAGACCGTGTTGACGTCCTTGCCGTCCTTCTCGTGCAGGACGATCGCGGGAGTGCCGTCGACGGACGACGTCTTGCCCCGGGTGGCGTCGGAGTTCACGTCGCCGGCCTCGTCGAGCACCGTGTCGAGGTCGCAGAAGCCGGCGATGTCCTTGGAGTCCGAGCCGGTGGCGGCCATCTTGGTCCACTTGCCCGCCAGCATGTCCACGACGCCGTCGGTCTCCTCCTTCGAGTCGCCCTCGCCCTGTTCGCGCAGGAAGGCTTCGTCGTACTTCATGTAGATGGTGTCGCCGGTCTTGATGAGCTCGGCCTCGCCCTGGTCGCCGAGGCCCAGGGTGCCGGCGCAGTCGCCCTTCTTGTTCAGGGCCATGTCGATGCGGATGGTGCCGCCGCTCTCGTCGTCCGGGACGGTCCCCTTCATGCGCAGCGACTCCGCGCCCTTGGTGGCCTTCACCGCACGGTCGGCGATCTCGCCGCCGGTCAGACCGGCGAACGGGCCCTTCGGCTTGCTGTCCGCCTTGTCCTCGCCGGACAGGCAGCCGGTGAGGCTCGCGGTGGCCGCGGCAACGAGGCAGAGAGCGGCAAGTGCGTTTCGACGCATGGGAGTTCCTCGGGATGAGAGACGGGTGGGTGGCGTGCGGACCCGACGCGACGCGACGCGTTGAGTCGGGCGACCGCGGGCGCCGTTCGACAGCCCCATCACAGCAGAGCTTGTGAACCGAGTCAACACGGTTCACGGAAACCCTTGTGTACACGGCCGTGAATCGGTAGATCTTGCGTACGTCGGTATGCTCGACGCCACACACCAGGTAGAGGGGAGCCGGGCGGGTGCAGGAGAACGGGACAGAGGTGACCGCCGCCGGTATCGCGCGGCTCGCCGGGGTCGGCCGTGCGGCCGTCAGCAACTGGCGCCGCCGCCACGCAGACTTCCCCAAGCCCGTCGGCGGCACCGAGACCAGCCCCTCCTTCGCGCTGCCCGAGGTCGAGGAGTGGCTGCGGAACCAGGGGAAACTCGCCGAAGTCCCGCTCCGGGAGCGCGTGTGGCAGCACCTGGCCGGCCACCCCGAGGGCCCCGGGACGGCGCTGGTGCACGCGGGCTGCGCCCTGCTGCTGATCCACGACCGCCCCACCGTGTGGCTGGAGCTGAGCGCGACCTCCGACGAACGCCTCGCCGCCCGCCTGCCCGCCGCACTGGAGCAGGTGATCACCCCGCGCTTCGGCGCCCCGCCCGGCCGCGCCGTGCACACTCCCTCCGCCGCCGAACTCCTGCCCTCCGGCCCCCTGTTGCGCGGCGCCGCCGAGCTCGCCGCGGAGCTGGGCGCCCGCCAGACCTACGAGTTCCTGCTCGGGCGGCACCTGGACGCCAACCCGCGGCAGTACACGCTCACCCCCGGCGGCCTCGCCGCGCTGATGGCCGAACTCGCCGGACCCGCCCGGACCGTGCTGGACCCCGCCTGCGGCACCGGCGCCCTGCTGCGCGCCGTCGCACCCGCGCCCGGTCAGGAGCTGTACGGCCAGGACAGCGCCCCCGAGCTCGCCGCGCTCACCGCGCTCCGCCTCGCCCTGCACACCCAGGCGGCCGTCCGCAGCGCCGTCGGCGACAGCCTGCGCGCCGACGCCTACGAGACGCTGCGCGCCGACGTCGTGCTGTGCCACCCGCCGTTCAACGAACGCAACTGGGGCCACGACGAACTCGCCTACGACGCCCGCTGGGAGTACGGCTTCCCGGCCCGCACCGAGTCGGAGCTGGCCTGGGTCCAGCACGCCCTGGCCCGCCTCAAGGAGGGCGGTACCGCCGTCCTGCTCATGCCGCCCGCCGCGGCCTCCCGCCGCTCCGGCCGCCGCATCCGCGCCGACCTGCTGCGCCGCGGCGCCCTGCGCGCGGTGATCGCCCTGCCGGCCGGCGCGGCACCCCCGTACAACATCCCGTTGCACCTGTGGGTGCTCCGTCGGCCCGGCAAGGCGCCCGCCCAGCCCGAACTGCTGCTGGCCGACACCGCCGCACCGGCCGAGGGGACCGCGGCCGCCGCCGACCGGGTGCGGGAGACCGGGGGCGGCCGGGCCGGCCTCGACTGGCAGACCGTGCGCACCGCCGTCCTCGACGCCTGGCGGCCCTTCGAGCGCACCGGCACGGCGCCCGAGCGCCCCGGCCTCAGCCGCTCCGTCCCCGTCATCGACCTCCTCGACGACGACGTGGACCTGGCCCCCGCCCGGCACCTGCCGCCCCCCGCCGAGTCCGGCGGCGCCGAACGGCTGGCGACCGTACGCGAACGCCTCGGCGAGACCCTCCGGCTGACCGCCGATCTCGCCCCGCACGCCGCCGAGGAAGGGGGCCCCGCGCACTGGTCGCTCACCACCGTCGGTGAACTGGCGCGCGGGGGAGCCCTGTTGCTGCGCACCGGCGGCAGCAGCGCCCCGGCGCGGGTGCCCGTGCTCACCGATCACGACGTACTGGCCGGGACCGCCCCCTCGGGCCATCTGCCCGAGGGCGAGGAGGAGGCCGTGCTGGTCGCGGCGGGCGACGTCGTCGTCCCCGTACTGGGCGGCGGCTCGGTCGCACGCGTGATCGACGAGGAGACCGCCGGAGCCGCCCTCGGACGCCACCTCACGCTGCTGCGCCCCGATCTGGCCGCGCTCGACCCGTGGTTCCTGGCCGGGTTCCTGCGTGGCACCGCCAACAACCGGCAGGCCAGCAGCTACGCGTCCACCGCCACCCGGCTCGACGTGCGCCGTCTCCAGCTGCCCCGCCTGCCCCTGGAGCAACAGCGCCGCTACGGCGAACGGTTCCGGGCGCTCGCCGAGTTCGAGGACGCCCTCAGGCTCGCGGGCCGCCTCGGCGAGCACCTCGTGCGGGGCATGTACGACGGTCTGACGGACGGGACGGTCGCGCCCGGCTGAGCCCCGCGGCGGGGACGAAGTGATCAGCACGACAACGGTTCGGTACAACCCGGGACCGGTAGTGCTTGTCGGCCTATACGCTCGGACTTCCAGCTCACCCGTCCACCCCACCAGGCCTCCAGGAGCAGCCATGCACGGCCACGGCTACGCGCCGCCTCCGCCGAAGCGTCCCTCGACCGGGACGCTGGTCGTGCTGCGCATCATCTTCGCGGCAGTGCCCCTGCTGACCATCGGATTCCTGGCGTGGGTCTCGCCGCTGCGGGTGGCCATCGTGACCCGCCGCGCCGCGGACTGGTGGATCTTCGTGGGCTCCCTCGTGGTCCTCGGTATCAGCTTCGCGTTCCTCAGCACCGACCACACCGACGACTTCAGCAGCCCGAACGGCAACGTCGGCATGATCATCCTGCTGCTCAACGCCGCGGCCTGCACCGCCTACTTCCTCTTCGCGGACATCCGGCACTACCAGCAGCCGCATTTCAGCGGCTACCCCCCGCAGGGGCCGCACACCACGCACTACGGCTACCCGCAGCCCGCGTCGCCGTACACCGTCGCCCACCCGGGAACCCCGGCCCCCCACCCGCACACTCCCGTCCCGGGAACCCCCGCGCCCCATACCCCCGTCCCGGGAACCCCCGGACCGCACACGCCCGTTCCGCAGCCGCCGACGCGCCCCGCGCCCGCCCGCATCGACCAGGTCCGCGCCGAACTCGACGAGCTCAGCGACTACCTGCGCAAGCACGACGGCACCGGAGGCGGCAGGTGAGCGTGGCGACGGGGCGCGTGGTCGCCGACCGCTACGAGCTGTCCACGCTCATCGGGCAGGGCGGCATGGGCCAGGTCTGGACGGCCTACGACCAGCGCCTCGACCGGCGCGTCGCCGTCAAGCTCCTGCGCCCCGACAAGGTCGCCGGCCAGGAGGCCGACGAGCTCCGCCGCCGCTTCGTGCGCGAGTGCCGGGTCACCGCACAGGTCGACCACCCGGGCCTGGTCACGGTCCACGACGCGGGCAGCGAGGGCGAGGAACTGTTCCTCGTCATGCAGTACGTGGACGGAGCGGACCTCTCCGACCACCTCGCCGAGCACGACCCCTACCCCTGGCAGTGGGCGGTCGCCGTGGCGGCGCAGCTGTGCGCGGTGCTGTCGGCCGTGCACGCGGTGCCGATCGTCCACCGCGACCTGAAGCCGCGCAACGTGATGGTGAAACAGGACGGCACGGTCACCGTCCTCGACCTCGGTGTCGCCTCCGTCATGGACACCGACACCACCCGCCTCACCCACACCGGCTCGCCCATCGGCAGCCCCGCCTACATGGCCCCCGAGCAGGCGATGGGCGGCGCCGTCGGCCCGTACACCGACCTGTACGCGCTCGGCGTGCTGCTGCACGAACTGCTCAGCGGGGACGTGCCGTTCTCCGGATCGACCGCTCTCGGCGTCCTGCACCGCCACCTCTACGAGCCGCCGCTCCCGGTGCGCAGGCTGCGGCCCGAGGTCCCGGACGCCCTGGAACGGCTGGTGCTCCGCCTGCTCGCCAAGGACCCCCAGCACCGCCCGGACTCCGCCCAGGAGACGTACGAGCAACTGCTCCCGCTGCTGCCCGCGCGCGGCATGCCCTCGGGAGCCCCGCTCGACCCCACCCGCCCCTTCCTGCGACCGCACGCGCCCTGGCCGGACCGTGCCCGCACACCCGCCCCCCAGCCCTCCGCGGCCCCTGCCCCGCCCGCCGCCGAGAAGCCCGACGTCGCCGGCGCCGTCGACGAGGTCAAGCGGCTGCTCGGCGAGGGCCGTATCACCCAGGCCGTCGACATCCTCGGCGCGATCCTGCCGGCCGCCGCCGCCCAGCACGGCGAGCACTCGCCGGTCGTCCGCACGCTGCGCAAGCAGTACGCGGCCACCCTCATGGACGACGGGCAGTACCGGCGGGCCCTGCCCGAGCTGCGCCGCCTCGCCGACGAGCGGGCCGCCGAGGCCGGGCAGGCCGACACGCAGTCGCTGCGCTTCCGCTACGAGGCCGCCCAGTGCCTGGAGCAGCTCGGCGAACCGGCGGCCGCGCTGGCGGAGTACCGCGCCCTGCTGCCGTACTACGAGAACCAGTACGTCGCCGGCGACCCCGAGCTGTCCCTGGAGGTCCGCCGCCGCATCGGGCATCTCCTGCTCGCGCTCGGCGACCGCGCCGCCGCCCACGACACGCTGGCCAGGCTGCTGCACGACGTGGAGCGGCTGCGGGGTCCCGGGCATCCGGTGGCGGCCGAGATCCGCCGGACGCTGCAGTGGCTGGGGCAGGTCCGGGGCTGACCGCGACCCGCCGGGCACGCGCCTGCGGGGCCGACGGCAACGCTGTGCAAGGCGGTTGCCCGGTCACCGGGGGGCCGGGACCGGGGCGCGCCCGTCGCGATCACGGACCGACGCGCCCACCGGCGGGCCGCCCGGCCGCGCACGGAGGCCCCCGCCCGGCGGGGTGGGGCCGGCGGTTCGCGGGCCGACCTGATGGTCCGCGGGCGGACTTGCCGGTGCGACGGTGCCCGAAGTCCTCGCGAATCGTTGGTCGAATGGGTGGCCGAGAGCTGTGCCACTGCCTAACATCGATCACCGCAAGACCTTGTGCACCGTCGCACAATCTCCTCAGGAGGCTTCCTTGCACCGCCGCCGTCGCTCCGCGCTCGTCCTCTCCGCCGCGATCATCGCCGCGGCTCCCCTTCTCACCGCCTGCGGCAGCGACGCGCACCCCGGTGCCGCCGCCGTCGTCGGCGGCCAGCGGATCACGGTCGGCCAGCTGGAGAGCCGGGTGAACGAGGTGCGCACGGCGCAGCGCGAGGCCACCGAGGACGACGCCCAGTACGAGCAGGCCGTCGCCAAGACCGGCAGCCTGACCCGCGACACCTTGCACAGCCTGGTGCTGGACCGGGTCCTGGCGCGTGCGGCGAAGGACGCGGGCGTGAGCGTCACCCGCAAGGACACCCAGCAGATGCGCGCCGGGCTGGAACGGCAGGCGGGCGGCGCCAAGGCGCTGGAGACGGCCTGGCTCCAGCAGTACGGAGTGGCCCCGGCGCGCCTCGACGACAGCCTGCGCACCGAGATCGAGGCCCAGAAGCTCGCCGCGGCGCTCGGCGCCGACATGAACACCGAGGCGGGCAAGGCCACGTTCTGGAAGGCCATGTCCGACGCCTCCGAGAAGCTCCACGTCGACCTGAACCCGCGCTACGGCACCTGGGACGTCGAGAAGAGCAGCCGCGTCGACGCGAAGACGCCGTGGCTGCGCGAGGTCACGGCGGCGTCCCAGAAGCCTGCCTAGCCTTCGGGGCACCCCCGCGCACTGTGGACAAACGGTTCAGCCGTCCGGTCGGCGGCCGCCGCGACCGGGCGCCTGGCCTGTGGACAACCGCCGGAAGCGTCGGCGGGGTGGGTTACGTTCGAAGGGTGAACGCAACCAGCCTCGACGGCGATCCGAACGCGAGCGGCTCCGACACCCGCGCCCCCGGCCGCGACACCCCCGCGCCCGACGGGGAGACCCCGGCCCCCGGCCGTATCGTCCTGCTCACCACCAGCCACCGGGTCGCCCCGGGGCTGCTGTCCTGGCCCGCCTGGCAGGCGCTGCGCTCGGCCGACCGCGTCCTGTGCGGGGACGGCGCCCACCCGCAGCTGCCGTATCTGCGCGAGGCCGGCATCGAGGTCGACGAGGCGTCCCCGGCCGCCGAGGAACTGCTCGACCACTGCGCCGGCGGTCGCACCGTGGTGGTCGTCGCCACCGGTGAGGGCGAGCCGCGGCTGACCGACGGTCTCGCCCGGCTCGCCGGCTCCGGCCGCATACGGATGCCGGAGCTCGAACTGCTCCCCGCCTCCTACGACCTGCCGGGCGCCCGCCTCCTCGACCTCGTCCAGGTGATGGACCGCATCCGCGCCGAGTGCCCCTGGTCGTCCCGGCAGACCCACGAGGGCCTGGCGAAGTACGGCATCGAGGAGGCCTACGAACTGGTCGAGGCCATCGAGGAGGGCGACCGGGACGAGCTGAGGGAGGAGCTCGGCGACGTGCTGCTCCAGGTCGTCTTCCACGCCCGGATCGCCGAGGAGGGCCGCCCCGAGGACGGAGCCGAGCCCTTCTCGATCGACGACGTGGCCGGTGGCATCGTCGCCAAGCTCATCCACCGGCATCCGCACGTGTTCGGTGACGCGACCGCCTCCACCCCGGAGGAGGTCAAGGAGCACTGGCTGCGCACGAAGGCCGTGGAGAAGCGGCGGACATCCGTGACGGAGGGCATCCCGCTGGGGCAGCCGGGCCTGGCCCTGGCGGCGAAGCTCGCCTCGCGCGTCCGCACGGCCGGGCTGGACGTTCCGGTCCCGCGGGGCGAGGGCGTGGGTTACGAGCTGCTCGCGGCGGCCGCTCGCGCGGAGGCGGCGGGCGTCGACCCGGAGACCGCCCTGAGAGCGGCGGCCCGCGCGTACCGGGACGCGATCAGGGCGGCGGAGGAGGCGGGGAGGACCGCGGGCTGAGCCCCCTGCGGGGCACGGCCGGGCATGCCGTGCCGGTCGGCGCCGACGTGGTCCGGGACGTGGAGCCCGGTCCGCCTGTGTGGTCAGGGGCCGCGGTGTCCGGTCCGGCGGTGCGGTCAGGGAAGCCGTGGCGGGTCAGCAGCCGGGGGCGCGGCTCGCCGGGTTGTGCCAGCTCGGCCGGGGCCGGTCCAGGAACCACTCCGCGGGGCCCGACGGCCGCGTGCCGAACTCCCCGGCATGGGGCAGGAGGTCGTGGAAGATCCGCCCGGGCGCGGTGCCGAGGGCGGGCAGGGCCTCGCCGATCTCCTCGACGAGTCCGGCCGGACCGGCGAGGTAGACGTCGTGCCGGTCCCAGTTGGCCCGGTTGCCGAGCGCCGTGAGCAGCCGCTCGGTGGCCTGCGCCTTGGGCCGGCCGGGCGCGGGCGTGATGAAGGTGACGGCGAGCCGGGGGAGCCGCGCCCGCAGCGCGTCGATGGCGGTCCGGTCGTAGACGTACGCGAGATCGCGGGCGACGACGAAGAGCCGGGAGTCGTACGGTGCCGCGTTCGGGCCGCCGTACTCCGCCTGCTCGATCCGCTCGATCCGTTCGAGCTGCTCCAGTTGCTGCAGGAGGGCCTTGACGGGGGCCCAGCCGGTCCCGGCGGCGATGAAGGTGACGGGCCGGTCCTCCGGCGGCCGCAGGATGAGTCCGCCGCCCGGGGAGCCGAGCCGGAGCACGTCGCCCTCCCGGGTCTGCCGTACCAGCGCGGTGGAGAGCAGTCCTTCCTCGACGCGGCTGACGTGCAGGTCGACGGTGTGGTCGGGCCGGGGCGCGTTGGCCACCGAGTAGGGGCGCCAGATGCCCGGTAAGTAGGGCACGTTGACACTGACGTACTGCCCCGGGAGATGGCCGAGCGGCCGGACCGGCCGCAGGGTCAGCAGGACGATGTCCCGGCCGAACCGCCGGCGGGCGACGACCTCGGCGTCGAACCAGGGGGGTTCGCCGTCGTGCTCGGCGTCCCGGGCCCCCCGGAGCATCGCCTCCGCGATCGTCGCGTACGCCTCCCCCCAGGCCTTCTCGACCTCCGCGTTCCAGGACGGCCCCGCGACCGCGGCGAACGCGGCGATCAGACTCGCTCCCACGGCCGCGTAGTGCTCGGGCTCCGCCAGGTACTTCCGGTGGTCCCTTCCGAGCTCTCCGAGGTATTCCGCCAGCGTCGGGTCCTCCAGCCGCGCCACGACCTGGGTGAGGGCGGCGAACAGCCGGTCCCGCTGTCGTTCCATGTCCTCGGGGAAGTCCAGCGGGAAGAGCCCGCGGACGGCCGGGTGGTGCCGGAACAGGTGCGCATAGAAGTACTTGACCGCGAACTCGGCCCGTCTCTCGACGACCGCGAAGCTGGATCTGAGTATTTCGGGGTCCACGGGCGGAATGTAGGGAGTTCCCGATCCGCGAAGTCAAGTGGCGGACGATTTACGGACAGTCCGGGGCGAACTGTCCGGCGGGCGGGAGAGGGACGCGCTCGTGACCCCGGATACCGTCGGCGGGTGACCGAAGACCCCGTACCTCCCGCCGACCGGAACAGCGCTCCCACCGGAACCCCCGCCGACGGCCCCGGCGGCACACCTGCCGGGAGCACGCCCGCCGGGAGCGCGCCCGCCCCCGAGCTCTTCACCTGGGAGTTCGCCGCCGACCCGTACCCGGCGTACGCCTGGCTCCGGGAGCACGCGCCCGTGCACCGGACGCGGTTGCCGAGCGGTGTGGAGGCCTGGCTGGTCACGCGGTACGGGGACGCCCGGCAGGCCCTCGCGGACGGCCGGCTCAGCAAGAACCCGGCCCACCACGACGAGCCCGCGCACGCCAAGGGGAAGACGGGCATCCCGGGCGAGCGCAAGGCCGAGCTGATGACCCATCTGCTGAACATCGACCCGCCGGACCACACCCGGCTGCGCCGCCTGGTCAGCAAGGCGTTCACCCCCCGGCGGGTGGCCGAGTTCGCCCCCCGGGTCCAGGAACTCGCCGACGGCCTCATCGACCGGTTCGCCGACCGGGGCAGCGCCGACCTGATCCACGACTTCGCGTTCCCGCTCCCGATCTACGCCATCTGCGACCTCCTCGGCGTTCCGCGCGAGGACCAGGACGACTTCCGGGACTGGGCGGGCATGATGATCCGGCACGGGGGCGGACCGCGGGGCGGTGTCGCCCGGTCGGTCAAGAAGATGCGGGGCTATCTCGCGGAGCTGATCCACCGGAAGCGGGCGGCGCTCACGGACCGTCCGGAACCCGGCGAGGACCTCATCTCCGGACTCATCCGGGCCTCGGACCACGGTGAGCACCTCACCGAGAACGAGGCCGCGGCGATGGCCTTCATCCTCCTCTTCGCCGGTTTCGAGACGACGGTCAACCTCATCGGCAACGGGACCTACGCCCTGCTCACCCATCCCGAGCAGCGGCGGCGGCTGCAGTCCTCCCTCGCCGCCGGAGAGACCGCCCTGCTGGAGACGGGTGTCGAGGAACTCCTCCGCTTCGACGGGCCCGTGGAGCTGGCCACCTGGCGGTTCGCCACCGAGGCGGTCCGGCTCGGCGGACAGGACATCGCCGCCGGCGACCCCGTCCTCGTCGTCCTCGCGGCCGCCGACCGCGACCCCGAGCGCTTCGAACAGCCGGACACCCTGGACCTCTCGCGGCGCGACAACCAGCACCTCGGATACGGGCACGGCATCCACTACTGCCTCGGTGCGCCGCTCGCCCGGCTGGAGGGGCAGACCGCCCTGGCCACGCTGCTCACCCGGCTCCCTGACCTGCAACTCGCCGGCGACCCGGCCGACCTGCGCTGGCGGGGCGGTCTCATCATGCGGGGACTGCGCACGCTTCCGGTGGAGTTCACGCCTGCCCGATAGGGCGTGCCGGGGAGCCCGTGTGCCGCCCGGACCGTACGCGGATGCGGCCCGTTCAAACATGACACACCGTCAATACTGTGATCTTCACGTGATCTGCGCTGCATCGACTTGTGACAAGCGTTCGAGTCCCGATACGTTCACGCATCAACGCGGTGGATCTTCCGTCGCGTCTGTCATTGCTGTCTCCGAAAGGCCACCGCATGCTCTCCGGGAACGGTCGTCACCGTCGCCCCCGCCAGGCTCCGGCGCTCATCGTCGCGGCAGGAGTAACCGGATCGGCCATCGCCATCCCGTTGCTCGGCGCAACCGGCGCGAGCGCCGCAGACGGCACCACGTGGGACCGGGTCGCGGAGTGCGAGAGCGGCGGCTCCTGGAGTGCCGACAGCGGCAACGGGTACTACGGCGGCCTGCAGATGACCCAGGAGAACTGGGAGAAGTACGGCGGCCTGGCGTACGCGCCGAGCCCCGACGAGGCCAGCCGCTCGCAGCAGATAGCCGTCGCCGAGAAGCTTCTCGACGGACAGGGCCTGGCCGCCTGGCCCACCTGCGGGCCGCTCTCCGGCCTCAGCAAGAAGTCGGCCTCCGTCGAGGTCGACACGGGCATCGGCGAGGACCCCTCGTCGCCGACCGGTTCCGCCTCGCCGGATTCGTCCCCTTCGGACGACTCGTCCGGTTCGGGCGGCCTGTCGAACGGCAGCCCCTCGGGCAAGCCTTCCGCGAGCGCGTCCGCCGACCCGTCGAAGTCCGGCGCGGCCTCGGGGGCGACGTCGAAGCCGAGCAAGGACGCCGGCGACTCCAAGGGTGCGGACAACTCGGACACGGGCAAGGCGAAAGCGGACGACTCGGACAAGTCGGGTCGGAGTGAAGCCCCTTCGGGCGGGTCCGCGAGCGAAGCGGCCGGCACCGGCCGGCACCGCGGCGGCATCGCCGAGGACGAGGCGGGCTCGGGCGCGACCGCCGGGCGCGCACAGGAGTCCTCCGGCCGCCACGCCTCGCGCAGCGCCGACGCCACGTCCGACGCGACGGAAGGCTCGTACACGGTCCGTCTCGGGGACAGTCTCACGAGCATCGCCGACTCCCTTGCGGTCCAGGGCGGGTGGAGTGAGCTGTACGAGGTGAACGAGAAGACGGTCGGCGCCGACCCGGACCTCATTCACCCCGGTCAGAGCCTTGAGGTCACCGAAGACTAAGTGGTCGTCAGGCGGCGAATCGGGTACAAAACAGCGGTAGTTCACGTCATGGTTCGCACCGCAATGTCCGGTTTGGTGAGAGTGAGACATGAGTCTCAGAAGCCCTGATCGTCTTTGAAATTCCGGCGGTCGCGTGTCTACGGTCGTGACCGCTCGCCACAGCGGGCCCCGACGGTCGCAACGCCGAATCCTGCCAGCGGCCGTCCGGGAACAGTCGTCGCGCAAGCGCCGCAGGCAGGAGCGGGGGACCCAAGGTAAGTGCCGGGCCCGGGAGTTGAGAGACCTCCGGGAACGGCTTGGGGTGAAGTCGGGCGCCAGCGGCGCACGACCGGGCACTCACCCGCCCGAACCCGACAGCTCACCTCGCAGGCGTCGGTGAGGGGATCACTTCATGCTGCTCAACAGCAAGGGCAAGCACCGCCGCCCGTCCAAGGCCGCCCGTGTCGCCACGCTCGCCGGTGTCACCGGTGTCGCCATCGCCGCTCCGCTGATGGCCGCCGGCAACGCCTCCGCCGCCACCACCTCCGAGTGGGACGCCGTCGCCCAGTGCGAGTCCGGCGGCAACTGGTCCATCAACACCGGCAACGGCTACTACGGCGGTCTGCAGTTCTCCGCCTCCACCTGGTCCGCGTACGGCGGCTCCGCCTACGCCTCCACGGCCGACCAGGCCTCCAAGTCCGAGCAGATCGCCGTCGCCGAGAAGGTGCTCGCCGCGCAGGGCAAGGGTGCCTGGCCGACCTGCGGCACCGGCCTGTCCGGCGCCTCCACCGGCGGCACCTCGACGGACACCGGTTCGCAGAGCACGGCTCAGCCGCAGCAGCAGGCCCCCCAGTCGCAGGACCAGCGCGCCTCGCGTTCCTCGGAGCGGGAGACCGCCAAGAAGACCGTCGAGACCCCGACCGGCAAGAAGGTCGAGAAGGGTGACGGCGAGTACAAGGTCGTCAAGGGCGACACCCTCAGCTCCATCGCCGAGGAGAAGAAGGTCAAGGGCGGCTGGCAGAAGCTGTTCAAGCTGAACAAGGACATCGTCGACGATGCCGACTTCATCTTCCCGGGTCAGCAGCTCCACCTCAGCTGACACCGGCTGACTTCGGCCTCCGGGCCGATCCCGGCCCTCCCCCGCGCGGGGTCTCCCCCCAGGGGACCCCGTGAGGGCCATCCCGTCCCCACGGGCTCCCCGCTCCGGTGCGTGTTCCCCCGTACGCACCGGAGCGGGGCATTTTCATGTGTGCGCCGGGACCGCCGGTCGCGGCGGTACCTGTACGGGGCAGGTTTTTGTTCCGTTCGGAAACAATTTACTCTCGGTTCTGTCCATGGGGTGGTCGACCGGCTGGCCGATCGCCCCGGGCCGGTTAGGCTCATGTCGCGGAGCCGACCGCGGCTCCGTGCAGCAGCGGGCCAAGGGGCTCCGCGTACCCGCGTCACATCCCAGAAGGAGATGCTCGTGCCGTCCATCGACGTCGTCGTAGCCCGGGAAATCCTCGACTCGCGAGGGAACCCCACCGTCGAGGTCGAGGTCGGCCTCGACGACGGCAGCACGGGTCGTGCCGCCGTTCCCTCCGGCGCCTCCACCGGTGCCTTCGAGGCCATCGAGCTGCGCGACGGTGACCCCAACCGCTACCAGGGCAAGGGTGTCGAGAAGGCCGTCCTCGCGGTCATCGAGCAGATCGGCCCGGAGCTCGTCGGCTACGACGCCACCGAGCAGCGCCTGATCGACCAGGCGATGTTCGACCTGGACGCCACCGACAACAAGGGCTCGCTCGGCGCCAACGCCATCCTCGGCGTCTCCCTCGCCGTCGCGCACGCCGCCTCCGAGGCCAGCGACCTGCCGCTGTTCCGCTACCTGGGCGGTCCGAACGCGCACCTGCTGCCCGTCCCGATGATGAACATCCTGAACGGCGGCTCGCACGCCGACTCCAACGTGGACATCCAGGAGTTCATGATCGCGCCGATCGGTGCGGAGTCCTTCTCCGAGGCGCTGCGCTGGGGCGCCGAGGTCTACCACACCCTCAAGAAGGTGCTGAAGACCAAGGGTCTGTCCACGGGCCTCGGCGACGAGGGCGGCTTCGCCCCGAACCTGGAGTCCAACCGCGCCGCGCTCGACCTCATCATCGAGGCCATCAAGCAGGCCGGCTACGTCCCCGGTGAGCAGATCGCGCTCGCGCTCGACGTCGCCGCGTCCGAGTTCTACAAGGACGGCAACTACGAGTTCGAGGGCAAGTCCCGCTCGGCCGCCGAGATGACCGAGTACTACGAGGAGCTCGTCTCCGCCTACCCGCTGGTCTCCATCGAGGACCCGCTGTACGAGGACGACTGGGCCGGCTGGAAGGTCATCACCGACAAGCTGGGCGACAAGGTCCAGATCGTCGGCGACGACCTCTTCGTCACCAACCCGGAGCGCCTGGCCCGCGGCATCGAGGAGGGCTCCGCCAACGCCCTGCTCGTCAAGGTCAACCAGATCGGCTCGCTGACCGAGACCCTGGACGCCGTCGAGCTGGCCCAGCGCAACGGCTTCAAGTGCATGATGTCCCACCGCTCCGGCGAGACCGAGGACGTCACCATCGCCGACCTCGCCGTCGCGGTGAACTGCGGCCAGATCAAGACCGGCGCCCCGGCCCGCTCGGACCGCGTCGCCAAGTACAACCAGCTGCTGCGCATCGAGGAGATCCTCGACGACGCCGCGGTCTACGCCGGCCGCTCGGCGTTCCCCCGCTTCAAGGGCTGATCCGTAGGAAGCGTCGTCCGTACGTCCCCGTACTCGGTCCCGTACCGTGTGCGGGGACGTACGCACGTGACGGGCTTGTGCCGGGGAGGCGGGATTCATGGCCGTGAAGGACCGGGACCGGTTCTCCACCACGACCAGGCTGCGGCTGCTCGGTGAGCAGACGGCGGCCCGCGTCTACCGCTCCCAGACCAAACGGCAGGCCCGCCGCTCCCGCCTGACGGGCCGTGCGGCGCTGCTCGCGCTGGTCCTGTGCTCCCTGATCGTGGCCCTCGCGTACCCGATAAGGCAGTACGTGTCCCAGCGTGCCGAGGTCGCCGAGCTGGAGCGGCAGCAGGAGCAGGCCCGGCAGCGGGTCGAGCAGCTGCGCGACCTCAAGGCCCGCTGGCAGGACGACGCCTACGCCGAGCAGCAGATCCGGCAGCGGCTGCACTACGTGATGCCGGGCGAGACCGGTTACATCGTGATCGACCCGGACGCGGTGCAGAAGTCGCGCACCGACCTGGGGGCGGCCGACCGTCCCTGGTACGCCAACGTCTGGGACGGCGTGGACAAATCCGACCGCTCCGACCAGTAACTGACCAGAGAGACAAGACACACCGCATGGAAACGCCCCCGCCGCCCACCCCGCGCACCGAGCCGAACGACGCGGACGTCGAGGCCTTCAAGCAGCAGCTCGGCCGTCCGCCGCGCGGGCTGCGTGCGATCGCGCACCGCTGTCCGTGCGGTCAGCCGGACGTGGTGGAGACGGCACCCCGTCTCCCCGACGGCACGCCGTTCCCGACCACGTACTACCTGACGTGTCCGCGGGCGGCCTCCGCGATCGGGACGCTGGAGGCGAACGGGGTCATGAAGGAGATGACGGACCGTCTGGCCACGGACCCCGAGCTGGCCGCGGCCTACCGGGCGGCGCACGAGGACTACATCGCACGCCGCGACGCCATCGAGGTGCTGGAGGGCTTCCCCAGTGCGGGGGGCATGCCGGACCGGGTGAAGTGCCTGCACGTGCTCGTGGCGCACTCGCTGGCCGCGGGGCCCGGGGTGAACCCGCTCGGGGACGAGGCGATCGCGATGCTGCCGGAGTGGTGGCGCAAGGGGGCGTGCGTCGTCCCTCTTGACGAGGGGTGATCCCGTCCGGGGGCGGCTTCCCCGGGATGCGGGGGGCCGGGGGCTGGCGTCCCGCCCGTCGGGGTGGCCGTCCCGGGGGCTGCCGCCCCCGGACCCCCGCTTCGGCCTGACGGCCTCGTCCTCAAACGCCGGACGGGCTCAACTTTCCCCGCCCGGGGTCGGCTTCGCGCCGTCCGTGGGCGTGGCCTCGGCTTCGCCCCGTCCGGTCGGGCTGGACTTTCCCCGCTCGGGGTCGGCTTCGCGCCGTCCGTGGGTGTGGCCTCGGCTTCGCCCCGTCCGGTCGGGCTGGACTTTCCCCGCCCGGGGGCGGCGGCTTCGCGCCGTCCGTGGGTGTGGCCTCATCACGACAGGAGACCGAACGCATGACCAGGGTCGCCGCCATCGACTGCGGCACGAACTCGATCCGTCTGCTGGTGGCGGACGCGGACCCGGAGACGGGTGAACTCGTCGACCTGGACCGCCGGATGACGATCGTCCGGCTGGGGCAGGGCGTCGACCGGACGGGGCGGCTGGCTCCCGAGGCGCTGGAGCGCACCTTCGCCGCCTGCCGGGAGTACGCGGCCGTCATCAAGGAGCACGGCGCGGAGCGCCTGCGGTTCGTGGCGACCTCCGCCTCCCGCGACGCCGAGAACCGCGACGTGTTCGTCCGGGGGGTCCTGGACATCCTCGGGGTGGAGCCGGAGGTCATCACGGGCGACCAGGAGGCGGAGTTCTCCTTCACCGGCGCGACCAGGGAGCTGGCTGGGCGGGACGACCTGGCGAAGCCGTTCCTGGTGGTGGACATCGGCGGCGGCTCCACGGAGCTGGTCGTCGGCGAGGACCACGTCCGGGCGGGGCGTTCCGTGGACATCGGCTGTGTGCGGATGACCGAGCGGCACCTCGTGCACGACGGCGCCGTCGTCGACCCGCCGACGCCCGCCGCGATCGCGGCGATCCGGGCGGACATCGAGGCCGCCCTGGACCTCGCCGAGCAGACCGTCCCGCTGCGCGAGGCCCGCACCCTGGTCGGCCTGGCCGGCTCGGTCACCACGGTCGCGGCGATCGCCCTGGACCTCGCGGAGTACGACTCCGCCGCGATCCACCACTCGCGGATCCCGCACGACCGCGTCCGCGAGATCACCGAGCGGCTGCTGTCCTCGACGCACGCGGAGCGGGCGGCCGTGCCCGCGATGCACCCGGGGCGCGTCGACGTCATCGCGTCCGGTGCCCTGGTACTGCTCGCGATCATGGAGCGGATCGGGGCGGACGAGGTCGTCGTGAGCGAGCACGACATCCTCGACGGCATCGCCTGGTCGATCGCGTGACAAGGTCCTCCCCGCACGGCGGGGCCGCCGGTGAGGGAGTCTTTACTACTCACCGGTAGCCTCGCTTGAGCAGGTCGGATAACGTATGAGCGCACCCGTGGCCGCCAGGAAAAGCCCCAGGGTGAGGCGCCGCCGGGAAAGTTCGTGAAGTTCTTCACAAGGAATTCGGTCCCGATGGGCGCCGATGGGGCCCGGTTGGCCCTTCCAGGGGGCTCACCAGTCCTGGGAGGGTGCTCACGGGAGCGTTCCAGGGGTGTTGCGGGCGTGTGACGCGGACGGCTGGTCCACCCGGCCGGAAGGCCTCAAGTGGCAGCTCACGCGGTGTTGACAACGGTCCGTGGTACACGGTGGTTCCCCCGCGGCGGCATGACCTGGGTCACGTGGGCGGCGGAGTGTAGCAGAGGGCCTGCCCAAGCTTGTGAAGGGGCGCACGAGCGACCCCTCCGAAGCGGGTGGATACTCGATGGCATGAGCACCACGGAGCGTCCCAGGATCCTCGTAGTAGGCGGTGGGTACGTAGGCCTGTACGCAGCTCGGCGCATCCTCAAGAAGATGCGCTACGGCGAGGCGACCGTCACGGTCGTCGACCCCCGGTCGTACATGACCTACCAGCCCTTCCTTCCCGAAGCCGCCGCCGGCAGCATTTCGCCTCGGCACGTCGTCGTCCCGCTGCGACGCGTCCTGCCGAAGGCGGAAGTCCTCACCGGTCGGGTCACCACCATCGACCAGGACCGCAAGGTCGCCACGGTCGCCCCCCTCGTGGGCGAGGCGTACGAGCTGCCTTTCGACTACCTGGTGATCGCGATGGGCGCGGTCTCGCGCACCTTCCCGATCCCCGGCCTCGCCGAGCAGGGCATCGGCATGAAGGGCATCGAGGAGGCCATCGGCCTGCGCAACCACGTCCTCGAGCAGCTCGACAAGGCCGACTCCACGACCGACGAGGACGTCCGCCGCAAGGCGTTGACCTTCGTCTTCGTGGGCGGCGGCTTCGCGGGTGCGGAGACCATCGGTGAGGTCGAGGACATGGCCCGCGACGCGGCCAAGTACTACAACAACGTGTCCCGCGAGGACATGCGCTTCATCCTCGTCGACGCCGCGGACAAGATCCTTCCCGAGGTCGGCCCCAAGCTCGGTGCGTACGGCAAGGAGCACCTGGAGAGCCGCGGGGTCGAGGTCTACCTCTCGACCTCGATGGACTCCTGCGTCGACGGTCACGTGGTCCTGAAGAACGGCCTGGAGGTCGACTCCAGCACCATCGTGTGGACGGCCGGCGTCAAGCCGAACCCCGTGCTCTCCCGCTTCGGTCTCCCGCTCGGCCCGCGCGGCCACGTGGACACCCGGCCTACCCTCCAGGTGCAGGGCACGGACTACATCTGGGCCGCCGGCGACAACGCGCAGGTGCCCGACCTCGCCGCCCGCAAGGCCGGCGTGGAGAACGCCTGGTGCCCGCCGAACGCCCAGCACGCGCTGCGTCAGGCGAGGGTCCTCGGCGACAACGTGGTCTCCGGCATGCGGGGCTTCCCGCAGAAGGACTACGCGCACTCCAACAAGGGTGCGGTGGCGGGTCTCGGCCTCCACAAGGGCGTCGCGATGATCGTCATGGGCAAGATGAAGATCAAGCTCAAGGGCCGCCTGGCGTGGTACATGCACCGCGGCTACCACGGTCTGGCGATGCCGACGTGGAACCGGAAGATCCGCGTCTTCGCGGACTGGACGCTCGCGATGTTCCTCAAGCGCGAGGTCGTCTCGCTCGGCGCCATCGAGACGCCGCGCGAGGAGTTCTACGAGGCCGCGAAGCCGGCGCCCGCTGTGGCGCAGGCCGCCGAGGCCCAGCTCCCGCCGTCGAAGAAGACCGAGGAGAAGGCCAAGGCCTCCTGACCTCCGGTCACTGATCGCCCCGAAGGGGCCTCCCGCCATCCGTGGTGCGGGAGGCCCCTTCGGCGTTCGGTGGTGCCCGGCCCCTCGGCACCGGCGGGCGGTCGGCAGCGACGCCGCGGAGACCGAAGCGTGGTCACTACATCTGTTTTGCCGATCCGTGACGCCGGCGGGGGACTGCGCACCGGGGCGGATGGTGTTTACGTGGTGGTGGACGTTCCGGGATCCGTTGTCACGGAGGTGTGGCCATGCCCGACGCCGCGCTGCGGCTGAACAGCCTTTTCGAACAGTTGCTGGGGGCACCGCTCCCGGTGCGCCTGCGCGCCTGGGACGGTTCCGAGGCGGGGCCGCCCGGCGCCCCCGTCCTGGTGATCAGGAACCGGCGGGCCCTGCGCCGGCTGATCTGGAAGCCGGGGGAGCTCGGGCTCGCCCGGGCCTGGGTCGCCGGGGACCTCACGGTCGAGGGAGACCTGTACGCGGCCCTGGACCTGGTGGCCGGGCTGGTGTGGGAGCGGCCCGAGGGGGCCAGGGGCGTCCGCGAGGCCCTGCGGGACCCCGACGTGCGTGCGGCCGTCCGGGGCCTGCTGCGGATGGGCGGACCTGCGGGGCCGCCCGCACCGCCCGCCGAGGAGGTCCGCAGCCGCCGTCACCTGCACAGCAGACGCAGCGACCAGCGCGCCGTCAGTCACCACTACGACGTGGGCAACGACTTCTACGAGATCGTCCTCGGGCCGTCCATGGTGTACTCCTGCGCCTACTGGGAGGACGCCGGCACTCTGGAGGGCGCGCAGCGCGACAAGCTCGAACTCGTGTGCCGCAAGCTGGACCTGCGGCCGGGCGGGCGCCTCCTGGACGTCGGCTGCGGCTGGGGTTCGATGGCCGTCCACGCCGCCCGCGAGCACGGTGTGAGCGTCGTGGGCGTCACGCTGTCGCAGGAGCAGGCCGCGTACGCCCGCAAGCGGGTCGCGGAGGAGGGGCTGACCGACCGGGTGGAGATCCGGGTGCAGGACTACCGGGACGTGGCCGACGGGCCGTACGACGCCATCTCCTCCATCGGCATGGCCGAGCACGTCGGGGCCGAGCGCTATCTGGAGTACGCGCGGATGCTGCACGCCCTGCTGAAGCCGGGCGGACGCCTGCTCAACCACCAGATCGCGCGTCGCCCGCAGACCGAAGAATCGGCGTACCACGTCGACGAGTTCATCGACGCCTACGTCTTCCCGGACGGGGAACTCGCGCCCGTCGGCACCACCGTGACGCAGCTGGAGCGGGCCGGGTTCGAGGTGCGCGACGTCGAGTCCCTGCGCGAGCACTACGCCCTCACCCTGCGCCGGTGGGTCGCCAACCTGGAGGCGCAGTGGGCCCGGGCCGTCGGGCTCACCGGCCCGGGGCGGGCCCGCGTCTGGCGACTGTACATGGCGGCCAGCGCCCTCGCCTTCGAGCGCAACCGCATCGGCGTCAACCAGGTGCTGGCGGTGCGCACCCCCGAGCCGGGCCGCTCCGGGATGCCGCTGCGGGCCCGCACCTGGAACGCCCGCCCGTAGGGACCGGACGCACGTCGGGGCCCGTCCGGTGCCGGACGGGGGCCGAACGCCCGGAGGATCCTCGGAATTTGTGGTCGTCGAGACGTTCCGGGGGGGCGCACCGGGGGTCGGGCAAAGACACGCGAGGACACAGAACGCCGCAG
>NZ_JBVHPY010000017.1:0-32102 GCF_055567695.1 Streptomyces sp. NPDC026417 | reverse complement strand
TCTACCCCCCCCCCCTACCCCCCCCCCCCCCCCCCCCCCCCCCCCACCCCCCCCCCCCCTCCCCCCCCCCCCCCCCCCCCCCCCCCCCCCCCCACTGCCCGGCGGCTACTCGGACTTGATGGCCGTCAGCATGTTCAGGCGGGCCGCCCGGCGGGCCGGCCACAGCGCCGCGAGGACACCGACCGCCGCGGCGAGCAGCAGGAAGACCGCCATCCGGCCCCAGGGCAGCACCAGTTCGTACGTCGCCATCTTCGTGCCCAGCAGTTCGCCGGCGGCCCAGCCGAAGAACACGCCGAGGCCGATGCCCAGCACACCGCCGAACAGCGAGATGACCAGCGACTCCAGGCGCACCATCCGCTTGATGCCCTTGCGGTCCAGGCCGATCGCGCGCAGCATGCCGATCTCCTGCGAGCGCTCGAAGACGGACATGGCCAGGGTGTTGATGACACCGAGCACCGCGACGATCACCGCCATGGCGAGCAGTCCGTAGAGCATGTTCAGCATCAGCGTGAACATCTGCGCGATGCCCTCGGAGATGTCCTTCTTGTCCTGGACCTGGATGGCCGGGGTGTCGCCGAGCGCCTTCTCCAGCCGGTCCTTCACCGCGCCCGAGGCCCCGCCGGACGTCTTCAGCATGACCTGCATGTCCGCCGGGTCGTGCTGGTGCGGCGCGAGCGTCGCGGTGTCCAGCATGATGCCCCGGATCATCTCGTTGCCCTGGTAGACGCCCGCGACCGTGAGCCGCTGCCGCTCGCCGTCCTCGTAGGAGGCGGTGAAGTGCGAACCGGCCTTCCAGCCGTGCGAGTCGGCCGTGTCGTCGTCGACGACGACCCGGGTGCCGCCGACTGCGAAGGCGCCGTCGTCGACGGGGAGGTCGGTCAGGTCGGCGATGGACCGGCCGTCGACGCCGGTCAGGTACTCGGTCTCGCCGTCGATGCGCGCGGGGGCGTTGCGCAGCGGGCTGGTGGCGGTGACGCCGTCGGTGGCGGCGAGCGGCTTCTCGACGTCGGGCGAGAGCATGTTGCCGTTCGCCATCGACACCACGTAGTCCGCCTTGATCGCGGAGCCGGCCATCTTGTCGATCGACGTCTGCAGACTGCCCGCCATCACCGTCATGCCGGTGATCAGGGTGAGGCCGATCATCAGCGCCGAGGCGGTGGCGGCGGTACGGCGCGGGTTGCGCACGGAGTTCTGGCGGGCGAGCTTGCCGGAGACCCCGAAGACGCGCAGCACCGGCGCCGCCGCGGCGATCAGCGGGCGGGACAGCAGCGGCGTCAGGATGAACACGCCGATGATCAGCAGGACCGCGCCGAGACCCATCGGGGCCTGGCCGTCCGAGCCGTCCATGGTGGTGGCGAACAGGACCACCGCGACGCCCGCCGCCGAGAAGAGGGCGCCGAGGGTGTTGCGGAGCACGAGCGATCTGGTGGTGGCCTTGGCGTGCACACTGCTCATCGCGGCGACCGGCGGGATCTTCGCGGCACGGCGGCCCGGCAGCCACGCGGCGAGCATGGTGATCAGGACGCCCACCGCGAGGGCCGTCGCGACCGTGCCCGGCGTGACGACCAGCGGACCGTCCGGGACGGTGGCGCCGAGCGTGGTCATCAGAGAGCGCATCCCGGCGCCGATGCCGATGCCCGCGGCGAGACCGGTGACGGCGGCGACCGTACCGACCACGAACGCCTCGAGCAGCACCGAGCGGGTGATCTGCCTGCGGGAGGCGCCGACGGCGCGCAGCAGGGCCAGTTCCTTGGTGCGCTGGGCGACCAGCATGGTGAAGGTGTTGGCGATGATGAAGGTGCCGACGAAGAGGGCGATGCCGGCGAAGACCAGCAGGCCCGTCTTCATGCCGCTCATCGCGGAGGCGATCTGGGTGGCCTGGTCGTCGGCGAGGCGCTTGCCGGTGGTGGTGGAGGCGACGTCCTCCGGCACGACCTCGTCGAGCGCGCTGCGCAGCGCGGTCTGGCTGGTGCCGGGAGCGGCCGTCACGTCGATCTCGTCGTACGTGCCGGGTTCGGCGAAGAGACGCTGCGCGGTCGGGGTGTCGAAGAGGGCGAGGCTGCCGCCCGCGGCGACGTTGCCGTCGTCGGTGGTGAAGACGCCGGTGACCCTGGGCTCCAGCACGGGCCCGTCGATCGAGAGCCGTACGGTGTCGCCGACCCGGTATCCGGCCCGCCGCGCGGTCTCGGAGTCGATGGCCACCTCGTGCTCGCCCCGGGGGGCCCGGCCGCTCGTCAGCGGGTACCGCGGGTCCTTCTTCCCCCAGTAGTTGCCGCCCTGCGACTGGAAGCCGCCGCCGATCAGCTCGCCGTCCTTGTCGGCGATGGCGGTGAAGCCGTTCACGACACCGATGGTGGTGTCGGCGCCGGACACCCCGGCGGCCTTCTCCAGCAGGGCCTGGGTGAGCTTCGGTTCCTTGCCGACGCGGTCGCCCTCGTCCTGCCGTCCCTCCGGCCGGATGGCGACGTCGACCTGGTCGAAGCCCTTGGCCGAGCTCTTCTGGTAGGCGTCCGAGATGGTGTTGGTGAAGACCAGGGTGCCGGACACGAAGGCGACGCCGAGCATGACGGCGAGCACGGTCATCAGCAGCCTGGCCTTGTGCGCGAAGACATTGCGCAGGGCGGTACGGAACATGGGTGTGTCTCAGTCCAGGGGAGTAGAAGCTCTGGTCGGCCGCGGGGGCGGTTGCGGGCCGCCGCGGCGGCCGGCGACGGCGGACGGCGGCGGTGTCGGACCCGCGCCGGGAGGGTCAGCTGGTGCGGCCCTTGGCGTCGAACTGCTTCATGCGGTCCAGGACGGTGTCCGCGGTCGGCTCGTGCACCTCGTCGACGATCCGGCCGTCGGCGAGGAACACCACGCGGTCGGCGTACGCGGCGGCGACCGGGTCGTGGGTGACCATGACCACGGTCTGCCCGAGCTCCCGCACGGAGTTGCGCAGGAAGCCCAGCACCTCGGCGCCCGAGCGGGAGTCGAGGTTTCCGGTCGGCTCGTCGCCGAAGACGATGTCGGGCCGGGAGGCGAGCGCGCGGGCCACGGCGACGCGCTGCTGCTGGCCGCCGGAGAGCTCGGAGGGCCGGTGCCGGAGGCGGTCGCCGAGACCCACCATCGTGATCACGGTGTCCAGCCACTGCCGGTCCGGCTTGCGGCCCGCGATGTCCATGGGCAGCGTGATGTTCTCCAGCGCGGTCAGGGTCGGCAGCAGGTTGAAGGCCTGGAAGATGAAGCCGATCTTGTCCCGGCGCAGCCTGGTGAGCTGTTTGTCCTTCAGGGACCCGAGTTCGGTCTCGCCGACGCGCACGGAGCCGGAGGAGAAGGTGTCGAGGCCGGCCACGCAGTGCATCAGCGTGGACTTGCCGGACCCGGAGGGGCCCATGATCGCGGTGAACTCGGCCTGGCGGAAGTCGACGGTGACCCGGTCCAGGGCGACCACCTGGGTCTCGCCCTGTCCGTAGACCTTCGACAGTTCCGTGGCGCGGGCGGCCACCGCGGTGGTCGGGCCGGCGAGGGGTGTGGTGGTCACGGGAGGGTGCTCCTGACGGGACGGCGGTGAGGGGGACTCGTCCCATCCTCACGGCCGCGCGGCACCGTGGAGTCAGCCGCTGTTCCGGTTCCGGGGGGCGACTCCGGGCGGACCGCGGACGGCGGTGTCATACCTGGGGATGACGGGCGCCCCTGAGGGGGCATCAGGCCCGCGACCGGCGGACGCCGTCACCCGGGCGGTGAAATTACGTCATTCCGTATACACGGGCGGGCGTCGCCAGAAAGGCTATTGGCAAGTGCGGATGGCCCGTACCCAGTGCTGATGCACCCTCAGACGCCAATAAAATAAGACAACATCGGGCCGACCACCGGTAGTTAGGGGGATGCGTCCCGATAGGCTCGGATCCTCGATGCGGAGCCCATGGCCTGCCCGGATGGTGGAATGCAGACACGGCGAGCTTAAACCTCGCTGCCCCTCGCGGGCGTACCGGTTCAAGTCCGGTTCCGGGCACCTCCGAGTTACACGCGGACGAAATCACCCGCTATGCGGTCATGGGCGTGTTCCGAGACGCTGTAGACCGATGTGGACCGGCACGGCCTCTCGCCGCACCCCTCTTCCCCGCGCCGCCGCCCATTGACAGCGGGCGCAGCCCGTCGGAGACTCACAGCCACGACCTCAGTGAAGTAAATTTCACTAGGCGAACAGGAGTGCGGCGAAGACGCACCCGTACGAGGGCAGAGGGGCGTGCCGATGAGGACCACCGTCGGGATCATCGGGGCCGGACCGGCCGGACTGCTGCTGGCGCGGCTCCTGCACAACGCGGGCATCGCGTCCGTCGTCCTGGAGAGCCGCGACCGCGCCTACGTGGAGCAGCGGCAGCGGGCCGGAATCCTGGAGCAGGGCACGGTCGACGTGCTCCGGGCGGCCGGTGCCGGGGAGCGCATGGACCGCGAGGGGCTGCGGCACGACGGTATCGAACTGCGCTTCGAGCGCACCCGGCACCGCGTCGACTTCCCCGCGCTCACCGGCGGCAGCTCGGTGATGGTGTACGCGCAGACCGAGGTGTGCAAGGACCTCATCGCCCTGCAGCTCAAGGAGGGCGGACCGCTGCTGTTCGAGGCCGAGGCGCTGGCCGTGGAGGGCGCGGACGGCGAGCACCCGCGCGTGCGCTTCCGCCACGAGGGACGCGAGGCCGTCCTGGAGTGCGACTACGTGGTCGGCTGCGACGGCTTCTGGGGCGTGGCCCGCGAGGCGGTCCCGGCCGCGCTCTCCCGGGTCTTCGAGCGGACCTACCCCTTCGGCTGGCTCGGCATCCTCGCCGACGTGCCCCCCTCGCACGACGAACTCGTCTACGCCCGCCACGACCGCGGCTTCGCCCTGCTCAGCATGCGCTCCCCGGCCGTCTCCCGCCTCTACCTCCAGGTGCCCGAGGGCACCGACGCCGAGGCCTGGCGCGACGAGGACATCTGGGACGAGCTGGAGCGCCGCTTCGCGACCGACGACGACTGGCGGCTGCGGCGCGGCCCGGTCACCGCCAAGTCGGTGACGCCGATGCGCAGCTTCGTCCACGAGCCGATGCGCTACGGACGGCTCTTCCTGGCCGGCGACGCGGCCCACATCGTGCCCCCCACCGGCGCGAAGGGGCTCAACCTCGCGGTCGGGGACGTCGTCACCTTCGCCCGCGCGCTGGTCGCGCTGCGGACCACCGGATCGGCCGAACGGCTCGACGCGTACTCCGAGACCTGCCTGCGCCGCGTCTGGCAGGCCGAGCGGTTCTCGTACGACATGACGACCCTGCTGCACCGTGCCCCCGGTGCCACCCCCTTCGAGGAGCGCATCCAGCTGGCCCGGCTGCGGCGGATCACCGCCTCCCGGGCGGCCGAGACGGAGCTGGCGGAGGCGTACACCGGGTTCCCCTTCGAGTGAGCCGCCCCGCGCGTGCCGGGAATCCCCCGCCCACGTAGCGTGTTGCGCACCACGACGAGGGAAAGATCCTCCCCAAGCAGTAGGTTCTTTCCTTTGCCTACCTATTACTCTTGAGCCAAGGCCGCGCAGGGTGGCCATGGAGGAGTGAAATGAGGAGCAGCAACCCGGTCTTCTCGCGACGGGGGTTCAGCCGCGACAACGGCTACGCGGGCTTCAACACCGCGCCGCAGGCCGGGGGAGCAGCTGTCGGCACGCAGGGCAACCCCTACGCGCAGGGCAACCCGTACGCGCAGGGCGGCAACCCCTACGCGCAGAACCCCTACGCGCAGCAGGACCTTCAGCACGGCGCTCCGCCGCAGGCCCCGGTCTCCACCGGCCGTATGACGATGGACGACGTCGTCATGCGCACCGGCATGACCCTCGGCACCGTGGTTCTCACCGCGGTCCTGTCGTGGGTCCTGCTGCCCGTGGACGAGGCCAACATCGGCAAGTCCTACGGCATCGGCATCGCCGCGGCCCTGGTGGCCATGGTGCTGGCGCTCGTCCAGTCGTTCAAGCGCAAGCCGGTACCCGCGCTGATCCTGGCCTACGCGGCGTTCGAGGGTGTCTTCCTCGGCGTGATCTCCAGCGCGGTGTCCACCTACATCGCGGACGGCGTGGTCGCCCAGGCGGTGCTCGGCACCATGGCGGTCTTCGCCGGCGTCCTCCTCGCCTACAAGATGGGCTGGATCCGGGTCACCCGCCGGTTCTACGGCTTCGTCATGGCCGCGGCGCTGGGCTTCGTGCTGCTGATGGCCGTGAACCTGCTGTTCGCGGTGTTCGGCGGCGGTGACGGCCTCGGCTTCCGCAGCGGCGGTCTCGGCATCCTGTTCGGCGTCATCGGCATCATCCTCGGCGCCTGCTTCCTGGCCCTCGACTTCAAGCAGGTCGAGGACGGCGTCAGGTACGGCGCGCCGCGCGAGGAGTCCTGGCTGGCCGCCTTCGGCCTGACCCTGACCCTGGTGTGGATCTACCTGGAGATGCTGCGCCTGCTGTCGATCCTGCAGGGCAACGACTGACCAGGCTTCCACGGCCCGCCGGTTTCCGGCGGCACCGGAAGGGCCCGCGAACTCCGGTTCGCGGGCCCTTCGCCGTACGCGGGTCTCGTTCGGTGGTGCGCGCTAGAGGAGTTTGCGCGCGGCCCTCCTCAGGTCGTACTCGTGAATGATCGCCTTGGCGTGGCCGTACGCGAGGTCGTGTTCCGCGCGGAGCCAGCTGACCTTTTCCTCGAAGCGGAAGAGGGCGGGGCCTTCGTCGACGGTGCGAAGCCAGTCGGAGATCTCACGACCGGTGCAGTGCGGGATTCGGGCGAGCAGGTTGCGATGGGTCTCCTCGGAGAAGACTTGGGACATCGGCGCCTCCGGACGCAATGGGATGTAAGCCGGTCCTTCACGCCACCGTGCCTGAGCGCCGGGGCGTTGGCAACAGTCCCGCCACGGCGCGTAGTCTCGCGGCGTGCTTGATACGACGCCGTTGACCCGAGCCGTGGACCACTTCGCCGACCGGTTGCGGGCCGCCCCGCAGAGCCGCCTGCAGCGGGGTGCGGCGGCCGAGGCACTGGGGGTGGCCAGGGAGTTGGCGCGGCGGGCCCAGCGGCTGGAGGACCCCTCGGCCGAGCCCCGGGAGATGCCGGACGTGGGCATGTTCGCCGCCGCGGACCAGATCACCGTGGCCGGACACGACCTGGCGCTCGCACTGACGGACGAGACGGATCTGGCGGAGGCGCTCACCCTCGTCCAGGAGGCACAGAAGCGCGCCGGAGTCTGATCGGCTCCGGCGCGTGGGGTGCGCGGTGCGCCCGCTGCGTGGGCGGGCGCCTGTTCCTACGCGGACGCTATGACGCGGTCCGCGAGGATGTAGACGTTCTCCTCGCCGCACCCGAACGTCAGCGCGTACGCGCCCGAGACGCCGGAGCCGCCCAGCAGCACCGGGGTGCGGCCCGCGCGCAGCGCGGCGGCGAGCCGCTCGGCGGTCTCGCGGTGGCCCGGGGTCATGCACAGCGTCGTACCGTCCGCGAAGACGTAGACGTCGAGCGTGCCCAGCGGGCCGGGGCGGACGTCGGCCAGCTCGGTGCGGGACTCCGCGAGTTCCTCGAGGCAGGCCACCGTGCGCTCGTGGTCGTTCACGACGGGTGACTGGACCGGTACGAAGTCCGGGTGCGAGGGGTGGCGGCGGCGGGCCGCGGCCAGTTCGGGGGACTCCCCGGCGAACTCGTCGATCTCCAGGTCCGGCTCGGTCACCGGCTCCAGGTGCTCGAAGCCGGCGAAGTCCGACTGGCGCGGCAGGAACAGCTCGCTGTCGGGCAGGCCGAGCAGGGTGGGCCCGTCGGAGGCGTCACGCCCCTCCTGGGCGGCCCAGAACGCCCGCGCCTCGGCCAGCTCCCGCTCCCGCTCCTCGGCGAGCGCCTCGGCGACCGCGGCGCGTATCTGCTCCGCGTCGGCGGTGGAGCGGGCGGCGGGCACCCGGCCCCGTACGGCGTCGGCCCGGCTCTGGGCGAGTTCGGTCTGCAGGGCCTTCACCTGCCGGCGCAGTCCGTGCGCGGCACGCAGGACGGCGACGCCCACGGCGGCTGTTGCGGCCGTGGTGAGCAGCAGAGCTAGAGGCATGGTGCTCACTGACGTACTCCCGGTTCAAAGTCGACCCCCGACTTCCTACCTCAGCTTGAAGGGCGGACCACTCGGCTGTCAGTGCGTAACGTCACGAAAGGGGCAGGACTTTGGGCCCGGGGTTTACTCGTGAAACCGCTCTGACCTGCGAAAAGACCTATCCGGAGGGAGATAGGTCACATCCTGGGGGAGATTGGATCACAAATCGGCCCGGACTCCCGAAGTTTCCGGGGATCCGGGCCGGTTCGGTCACCGTGCGTTCAACTGCGGTGACTGGTACGGAACTACACGCTCCGATTCATGCGCGCGATCAGCTGAGGCGCTCGATGACCATCGCCATGCCCTGGCCGCCGCCGACGCACATCGTCTCCAGGCCGAACTGCTTGTCGTGGAACTGGAGGCTGTTGATGAGCGTGCCGGTGATGCGGGCGCCGGTCATGCCGAAGGGGTGGCCGACGGCGATGGCGCCGCCGTTCACGTTCAGCTTCTCCAGCGGGATGTCGAGGTCGCGGTAGGAGGGGATCACCTGGGCCGCGAAGGCCTCGTTGATCTCGAAGAGGTCGATGTCGTCGACGGTCAGTCCCGCGCGCTTGAGGGCCTGCTTCGACGCCTCCACCGGGCCGAGGCCCATGATCTCGGGGGACAGGCCGGTGACGCCGGTCGACACGATGCGGGCGAGCGGGGTCAGGCCGAGCTCGCGGGCCTTGGTGTCGCTCATGATGACGAGCGCGGCGGCGCCGTCGTTCAGCGGGCAGCAGTTGCCGGCCGTGACCAGGCCGTCGGGGCGGAAGACCGGCTTGAGGCCCTGGACGCCCTCCACGGTGACGCCGGCGCGGGGACCGTCGTCCTTGGCGACGACGGTGCCGTCGGGCGTGGTGACCGGGGTGATCTCCCGCTCCCAGAAGCCGTTCTTGATGGCTTCCTCGGCGAGGTTCTGCGAGCGGACGCCGAACTCGTCCATGTCCTGGCGGGTGACGCCCTTGATGCGGGCCAGGTTCTCGGCGGTCTGGCCCATCGCGATGTACGCGTCCGGGAGCAGGCCGTCCTCGCGCGGGTCGTGCCAGGAGGCGCCCTCGCTCTGCGCGACGGACGCGGTGCGGGCCTCCGCGTCGGCGAAGAGGGGGTTCTTGGTGTCGGGCAGGCTGTCGCTGTTGCCCTTGACGCTGCGGGACACCATCTCGACGCCGGCCGAGATGAAGACGTCGCCCTCGCCGGCCTTGATGGCGTGCAGGGCCATGCGGGAGGTCTGCAGCGACGACGAGCAGTACCGGGTGATGGTGCAGCCCGGGAGGTGGTCCATGCCCATCTGGACGGCGACGATGCGGCCGAGGTTGTGCCCCTGCTCGCCGCCGGGCAGACCGCAGCCCAGCATCAGGTCGTCGATGTCCCTCGAGTCCAGCTCGGGGACCTTGGCCAGGGCGGCCTGGATGATCGTGGCGGTCAGGTCGTCGGGCCGCACGTCCTTGAGGGAGCCTTTGAAGGCGCGGCCGATCGGGGAGCGGGCGGCTGAGACGATCACGGCTTCTGGCATCACGGCTCCATTGACTTGCGGGGTGCGGCGGGATTTGCAGGGCTGGTTGGGAAGTTACCCGTACGTACCCGCGCGGTCACGGGTGTGGGGGTGTGACTCGGGCCGCACTTTCCAAGCGCTTGCTTTTTTCTGGCGGGGGCGCCTTCGGGGGTGGGGGTTCGCTGGGGCCGTCCTTTGCTCGGCCGTCGTCCGCACCGCCACGGGGCTCCGCCCCGGACCCCGCTCCTCAAGCGCCGGAGGGGCTGGGTCCTTGCCGGCGGGGCTGGATTTCTGCCGGAGGGGCTGGATGGTCCGGTGCGGGGCCGGGCGCGGCTCGGGGTCCCCGCCTCCCGCCACGGGGCTCCGCCCCGGACCCCGCTCCTCAAGCGCCGGAGGGGCTGGATTCTCGGGACCGGCTCCTCAGGCGCCGGCGGGGCTGGATTTCTGTCGGGGGCGGGATTCTGTCCGGTGCTTGAGGGCGAGCGTGGTGGCGCGGTTCTCCGGGGAACGGAGACGGTGTCCGGGGGTCAGTTGAACGGCGCCGGGGTCGTGGCCGCGTCCGTGGTGGGCAGGCGCCGGCGACGGCGGCGCTTGAGGAGGGCCCAGGGGCCGCGCGGCCCCGTCGGCATCGCGGCCGTGACCTCCGTACCCGGCTCGGACGCCGCCTCCGCGGCGGCCCGGGCCACCGGCAGGAAGCCCTCGCGGCGCGAGACGTCCGGACGCTCCTCGTCCGCCGGCCAGAGGCCGAGGGCGGCGCAGACCGTGGGAAGCACCGCCATCGCGGCGGTCGCGTACCCCTCCGCGGACGGGTGGTAGTTGTCGGGGCCGAACAGCTCCCGCGGGTTCTCCTCGAACTCGGGGCCCAGCAGGTCGCCCAGCGACACCGTGCGCCCGCCCTGCTCGACCGCGCCGATCGTCTGGGCCGCCGCCAGCTGCCGGGACGCACGGCGGGCCAGCCACCGCAGCGGCTGCTGGACCGGCTCGATGGTGCCCAGGTCGGGACAGGTGCCGACGACGACCTCCGCGCCCGCGGTCCGCAGCCTGCGCACCGCCGAGGACAGATGGCGCACCGAGCGGGTCGGCGGCATCCGGTGCGTCACGTCGTTCGCACCGATCATGATCACGCAGACGTCCGGCACCCGGGCCGGATCCGCGAGGGTGAGCGCCACCTGGCGGTCCAGGTCGTCCGACTGGGCGCCGGGCAGCGCCACGTTGCTGAGCTGGACCGGCCGCTCCGCCACCGCCGCGAGACCGGCGGCCAGCAGGGCTCCGGGGGTCTGCCGGGCGCGGTGCACGCCCTGGCCGGCGGCCGTGGAGTCACCGAGTATGGTCAGCCGCAGCGGCGGATCGTCGAAACCGGCGTACGCGTGTCCGTACAGGCCGTCCGCGCGGGGCGCGTGCGCGCTGCCGTTGCCCACATGGCGCTTCGCCAGCTGCACCTCGGCCAGCAGGACGCCGACCGCGGCCGCGCCCACCAGACCGATCCCGCCACCGCCGTACGCCGCACCCGCCGCGATGCGCCGGGCCACCCTTGCCCTCGACAAACTCGACATGCGTAGCCGCCACCTCCTCGTAGCCGTACACCCACTGCTTGCCCCGTAGAGCAGGTCGGCCAATCTCACCGGCGGGTGCGGCACCTTCCGGGGCGACTGCCGGGCCCCCCTCCCACGTGGGGCCTTAGGCTGACGGGACCATCCCTCAGATACACAGCTCCGGAGACAACGGTGCAATTCCACGACTCGATGATCAGTCTCGTCGGCAACACCCCGCTGGTGAGGCTCAACAACGTGACCGCGGGCATTCAGGCGACGGTCCTGGCCAAGGTTGAGTACTTCAACCCCGGCGGGTCCGTGAAGGACCGCATCGCGCTGCGCATGATCGAGGCCGCGGAGGAGAGCGGCGCCCTCAAGCCCGGCGGCACCATCGTCGAGCCGACCAGCGGAAACACCGGTGTCGGCCTCGCCATCGTGGCGCAGCAGAAGGGCTACAAGTGCATCTTCGTGTGCCCCGACAAGGTGAGCACTGACAAGATCAACGTGCTGCGCGCCTACGGTGCCGAGGTCGTCGTCTGCCCGACGGCCGTCGACCCCGAGCACCCCGACTCCTACTACAACGTCTCCGACCGGCTCGTCCGTGAGACGCCCGGTGCGTGGAAGCCCGACCAGTACTCCAACCCGCACAACCCCCTCTCGCACTATCACTCCACCGGCCCCGAGCTTTGGGAGCAGACGGAGGGGCGGATCACCCACTTCGTGACCGGCGTGGGCACCGGCGGCACCATCTCCGGCACCGGCCGGTACCTGAAGGACGCCAGCGACGGCCGGGTCCAGGTGATCGGTGCCGACCCCGAGGGGTCGGTGTACTCCGGCGGGTCGGGGCGGCCGTACCTCGTCGAGGGCGTCGGGGAGGACTTCTGGCCGAGCGCGTACGACCGGACCGTCGCGGACGAGATCGTCGCCGTGTCCGACAAGGACTCCTTCCAGATGACCCGGCGGCTCGCCAAGGAGGAGGGGCTGCTGGTCGGCGGTTCCTGCGGAATGGCGGTCGTCGCCGCACTGCGGGTCGCCGAGCGGCTCGGCCCGGACGACGTCGTCGTGGTGCTGCTGCCGGACAGCGGGCGCGGCTACCTCAGCAAGATCTTCAACGACGAGTGGATGGCCGATTACGGCTTCCTGGAGGACACCGGTCCGAGCGCCCGTGTCGCCGACGTGCTCAGCGACAAGGCCGGGGGCTCCATCCCCTCGCTCGTCCACATGCACCCGGACGAGACGGTCGGCGAGGCCATCGAGGTGCTGCGCGAGTACGGCGTCTCGCAGATGCCGATCGTGAAGCCCGGCGCCGGACACCCGGACGTCATGGCGGCCGAGGTCGTGGGCTCCGTCGTCGAACGTGAGCTGCTGGACGCCCTGTTCACCAAGCGCGCCTCCCTGGAGGACCCGCTGGAGAAGCACATGTCGGCACCGCTGCCGCAGGTCGGCTCCGGCGAGCCGGTCGGGGACCTGATGTCCGTGCTCGGTGCCGCCGACGCGGCGATCGTGCTGGTCGAGGGCAAGCCGACCGGGGTGGTCAGCCGGCAGGACCTGCTGTCGTTCCTCGCCAAGGGCGGTACCAAGCAGTAGGGGATTGCGCGCGTAGACCGGTGCGCGCGGCGGAGGAAATCTCCCGAAGTGCCCTGCCGAAAGGGGATCTTCCGGTCCTGGCGGCGGGGAACTTCGCGGAAGTGGTACGCGTGCGTCACGTCCGCGCAGCACTCGCTTAACACGGGTCCGGCACAGTGGTGGATGTCGGCAAGGGCGGGAGCGGCTCCCCGCCCGGGCCGGCGCCCGAACGGCGTCAAGGACCTCCGGAGCGGCTCCCGGACCTCCATGGACGCCACGGACGCGCAAGCCCGGCCCTGACCCGGCCCGCGTCCTTCGCGGGGACCGCCGTCGTCCCGCCCCCCGATGACGGGGGTGCGGCGGTCCCCGCGCACAATCCCGTGCGCGGGGAGACCCGGGGGCTCAGTCCTCCCAGTCCGAGGACTGCTTGTCCTTCTCGCGGCGCAGGGGCAGCGTGTGTCGCAGGGCGTGCACGGCGTTGACGCCCACGATGCCCGCCCAGGCGACCATCAGGCCCGGGAGATGCGCGACGCCCCCGCCGATCGCGGAGAGCGGGACCGCCAGCACGAGCGAGACGATCCCGAAGCCGAAACGCTCGCCCCACGAGTCCGGCTCTCGCGACGAGCGGGTGCCCCGGGCCACCACCATCTGCTGTTCCGCGAGGTGCCTGCGCACCCGGCGCTCCACCGTGCCGTCGAGGCGCTGCTCGACCTTCTCCAGGAACGAGTCGACCAGCGCCGGCTCGTACTCCTCGCCGAGCTCCCTGCGTGCCTGCAGGGTGGCGTCGAGTTCCTTCTTCAGGTCGGCGTCGCGGGCATCCATACCGGTCATGGCCTCCACGCTAGGCAGCGAAGGCCTCCGTCGCACTGGGGTTAGCCCCCCCTCTCCGTGCCGGGCCCCGCCGGATCACGAGACGGCCCTTGCCTGGCCTGCATATCGTCATGCAGAGTTCTTGATGTCTGAATAGGGGCACCTGGAGGGGAACGTCATGAGCGTGACCGACAGCCCGGCCGCGCGGCTGCAGGCGCTCTTCGAGGGGCGCCGGCTGACACCGACGCAGCGGCGCATCGCGCACAGCATGGTGCGGCGCGCCGCCGACGTGCCCTTCCTGTCGAGCGTCGAACTCGCCGAACTCGCCGGGGTCAGCCAGCCGTCCGTCACCCGGTTCGCGGTCGCGCTCGGCTTCGACGGCTATCCGGCGCTGCGCAGGCACCTCCGGGAGGTCGCCCCCGTCGAACCGGTCACCGACTCCGCCCCGTACAACGAGTACCAGCAGGCCGTCGAGGCGGAGATCGAGAACCTGAGACACCTGGCAGAGGTGCTCGCGGACCCCCGGCCGGTGGAGCGCGCGGGCCGGCTGCTCGCGGCGTCGAGACCCCTTCCGGTGCTCGGGCTGCGGGCCGCCGCCTCCCAGGCGTACGGCTTCGCCTACTTCGCCGCCAAGGTGCACCCGGACGTACGGCTGCTGCACGAGGGCGGCACCATGCTCCAGGACCGGGTCGACGCCGCCGTGCACGCCGGTGCCACGGCGCTGCTGTGCTTCGCCCTGCCCCGGCACCCGCGCGAGGTCGTGGACTCGCTCGCGTACGCGAGGTCGGCCGGTCTGACGGTCGTCACCGTCGCGGACTCGGCGTTCGCGCCGGTGGCGAAGGTGTCGGACCTGCTGCTGCCCGCCGCCGTCGGTACGGGGCTCGCCTTCGACACCGCCTGCGCCCCGATGCTCCTCGGCCGGGTCCTGCTGGAGGCGATGTGCGACGGCCTGCCGGACGCGCAGGCGCGGCTGGAGGAGTTCGACGCGCGGGCCGCCGCCCGGGGGCTCTTCGTGGAGTGACGCGCGGGCTCTGCGTGGTGTGACCGCCGGCCGCTCGGGGCGTCCGCCGGGAGGCCGCGTTTCTCAGACTCGTTTCACCTTCCCTCGCTAATCTGCACCTCCGAAAAGAGGCCGAGACGGGAGGCGGAACGTGGCACGCGGAGGGCAGGGGCTGGCTCGGGTGGCGGTCGTCGTGAGGGCCGGAGCGGCACCGCTGTGGTGGACGGGAGTGATCGGGGCGGGCGTCGGTCTGCTGCCGTCGGGAGTGACCGGCCGCCGGATCGGGGTGATGGCCGGGGCGGTGCTCTTCGTCGTCGCGGCGGCCGTGGTGGCGTACGCGCGCAGGGGGCGGTACGTGGAGCTGGCCGGGTCCGCCGCCCGGGCCGGCAAGCACGACGTGCTCCAGGACCGTGCCGTGTCCGTCCGCAACTGGCGCCGGGGACACCGATGGTGGCTGCTGACGGCCTTCCTGGCCGCGCTGGGCAGCGCGTTCGCGGTGCCGGCGGCGGGCGGCCTGCTGCTGGCCGGCACCGGCGTGGGCCTGCGGCTGAAGGCCGCCTGGCTGGGCCGCCGCGAGCGGGACGGCGACGCTCTGCTGTGGGTGCGCGTGGACTGGCTGGGCAAGCGGGCCGGTGCCCCGGCGGGCAAGCCGGTCAAGGCGTTCCGCAGCACCGGCATCGCCGCGGGCGACGCGGCCCCGGGCGGGGCGCGCCGCCGCGTCGACGCTCTCGTGTAGTACCCGGGCGGACCCGGCGCCGGGCCGTCGGGGGCGCTGTGCGGCGCCCCCGGTCGGCGTCCGGCCGGGGCTGCGGGTGCCTACACCTCCAGTTCGGCCTCGATCCGCTTGAGCTGATGGCGGGCCATCGCGAGGTTGGCCCGTTTGGAGTCGAGGACGAGGTACAGGAAGAGCCCGTTGCCACCGCGCCCCTGCATCAGCCGGATCAGGTGGTACTGGTCGCTCAGGGTGATCAGGATGTCCTCGATCTCGGCCTTCAGGCCCAGGTGTTCCATGGTGCGGAGCTTGGCGCGGACGACGTCGGTGTTACCGGCCGCGGCGACGTTGAGGTCGAATCCCTTGCTGCCGCCGATGGTGCCCAGCGCCATGCCGCTGGTGTAGTCGACGAGCGCGGCGCCGGTCGCGCCTTCGATGGAGGCGAGCGCCTCTTTCAGAGCAGTCTCTGTGTTCGTCATGATGCTGTGCGTCCCTTCAACTTTCGGTGGTGGTGGGGGCCTTGGCGGTAGGGGTCCTTACGGGCAGGGTCTTGTCGGCGGGTGCCGGGTCGCGGCCGTTCGCCGGAGTGCGGGGCGTCCGGGAGCGCGAGCCGACGGACCGGGCCGGGGGCTTCGCGGGGATCCGGGCCGGGGCGGGCGGTTCACCGCGGGCCGTCGCCGCGTCCACGAGCTCGCCGATCCGGGTCCCGGCGCGGCGGCCCTCCAGATGCAGCCGGCCGACGTTCACCCGGTCCTGGGCTAGCAGCGTCAGCACGGCCGAGGTACCGGCCGCGTACGTCGCCACGTAGCCGTACACCCCACGGACGAGCAGCTCGCGGAAGTCGCCCTGGCTGGTGGCGTCCGTCATCCGCAGGGCGACGCCCAGCGCCGCCGCGGTGAGCGCGGCCACCCCCTCCGGTTCCACGCCCGGGGTGTCGTGGGCGAGCACGAGACCGTCGACACTGGCCGCGAGCGCGCCGGTCACCTGCGGTACTCGCGCCCTCAACCGGTGGAGTTCGTCGAGTACTTCGGCCTCCGCGGCCATCAGCAGTCTCCTTTCGGCACGCTGTCGGAGCGCGCGGATCACAGGGCCTCCAGGGCGTCTCTGAGCCGGCGCAGCAGGGCGACGTCCGGATCGTCGGACGTCTGTTCGAGCACGGCGGCCACGGCGGGCGAGGGCACCCGCTCCAGGGGGTGCGCCGTCGCCACGGTTCCGCCGGCCGCCAGCCGGCGCAGGTCGACCAGGGTGTGGAACGCGGGGCGTCCCAGGGCGAGCGATATGTCCGCCGCGGTGCGCACGCCGTTCACCTGGCCGAGGACGGCGCGCTGGCGGTGGGTGAGCGAGGGGTCGGCGTCCCGGCTGCGGACCAGGGGTTCCGTGTCCGTCGCCGGGTCGGGCCAGATGCGGTGCAGCAACGCGCGGCGGCGCAGCGTCTCGCGTTCCAGCGCGGCCACGGGGACCGGGCGCAGGGAGCCGAGCCAGTGCGCGGCCCCGTAGCGGAAGCGGGCCGGGGCGCTGCTCGGGCCGAGCACGAAGTACGCGGCGTCGTACAGCGCCCCGAGGTGGCACAGCTCCAGCGCGCCCTCCGCTATCCGGCCGCTGTCGACCAGGAACCGCCCCACCCGGCGGCGGGCCCCGGCCTCGGAGACCGCCTGCCGCCACACGTCGGCGTGCAGCGTGCCGGGGACGGTGAGCAGCACGTCGAGTCCGGGGGTCGCCGGGCTCTCGGCGTGCACCACCTCTCCGTCGCAGAGGTAGAGCGTGCCCCGCTCGCGCATGAGGACCCCGGTCGCCCGCTCCTCGGCGAGCCGGCTGAGCATGGGCGAGAGGCCGCCGGTCGGCGCGATGTGGCGGTCCCGGCCGGTGGACTCCTCCAGGGGGTCCCGCACGGGGAGCGGGGGTGCGACGGGCGTTCCGACGGTGGTCATCCGAGCACCAGCCGTCCGGCCATCTCGCCGAGCCGGATCCTGGCGAGCGCGAGATTGCCGTCCTCGCGGCCCAGCCACAGGTGCAGGAAGACGCTGCTGTCGAACGTCGTCCGCACGAACCGCAGCACGTGGTAGCTGTCGCGGTTGCTGATGATCAGGTCCTCCACGGGCGGCTCCGCCTCGGACCAGTCCGAGCCGTCCGCCGGGGCGAACGCGTGGTGCTCCGCGGCGAGCCGCGCCAGCTCGGCCGCCTCCGCCGCGGTCGTCTCGTGGTCGCCGCCCGGTGCGTCACCGACGGTGCCCAGCGCCAGACCGCTGGTCCAGTCGACCACCGCGGCGCCACGCGCACCGGGCAGTCGCATGGCTTCCAACAGGCACTCGTCGATTCCGGGCACCGTGTCCCCTCCCGCCTCGGGTTCGGCTGAGTGACGCTGAGGCTACGCAACGTGTGCGTGGGGCGTGAGGGTTCCGGCATTTTCCAGTGGAACATGCGCGGAATGACTAAGGTGGGTCAACTGACCTCGTCCAGAGGGAAGTTGACCATGGTTCGAACGGCGGGAAATCGGGCCCGGCCGCCTCCGCGCCGGGGTCTTCGCCGGTCCCGGGTGGCGCTCCCACCCGGTGCTGTACGGGTCCGCCGGCGCGCGATGGCGTGGACTCCGGCGCGCCGTGAGCGTGTCCCTAGAGCCCCGTGAGCGCCGAGGCGTGCGCCCCGCCCGACTCCGCGACGACCTCGGCGAGGGTCTGCGGCTCCCGTACGGTCGCGAAGCGCACCCCGCCGGCGCCGTCCGGCGCGAAGCCGTGGACGGCCGGGCGGATCAGCGAGTTGTACGCGTAGTGGTGCGCGAACGAGTAGGCGCCGGTGTCCAGCACCGCCGCGTGGTCCCCCGGTTCTAGCCGCGGCAGCGAGCGGCCCTCGGCGAGCAGGTCGCCCGCGAAGCAGGCGGGTCCCGCGACGTCCTGCACCACGTCGGGCCCGGATTTGGGCCGCCCCTTGGCGTCGTAGGCGGCGATCCGCAGCGGCCAGGAGGCGGGCGCGTAGACCGTGCGGGCCGCGATCTGGACCCCGGCGTGGGTGACGGCGATGGGCCGGCCCCCGGCGGTCTTGGTGTACTCGACCCGCGCGAGCACCGTCCCGTGCTTGGCGAGGAGCGAGCGCCCGAACTCGGTGACCAGTCCGTAGTGCCCCGCGAACAGCCCGGGGACGACCTCGGCGAGCAGCCGCGCGTACTGCGCGTAGGTCGGTGTCGTGGTGTCCGAGCCGAAGTTCACCGGCAGGCCCCCGCCGATGTCGAGGGTGTCGATCTGCCGCCGCCCGATCCGCCGGTTGATCTCCTCGGCGAGCGCGTACGTCTCCGCCACGCCCTGGGCCATCAGGGAGAGCGGGACGCCCTGCGACCCGGAGTGCGCGTGCAGCCGGGTCAGCCAGGGGCGGTCCAGATACGCCTGGACGATCCAGGCGCGGGCCCCTTCGTCGCGCAGGGCCACACCGAACTTGGAGGTCGCCGTGGCGGTCGACAGGGCCTCGATGGAACCGCCGCCGACCTGCGGGTTCACCCTGATCCCGACGGGTGAGCCGGTGACCGCGGAGCGCACCAGGCCGTCGATGCGCGCCAGCTCCTGCGGGTTGTCTGCGTTGACGGCGATGCCGAGGGCCAAGGCCTCCCGCAGCTCGGCCGGGGTCTTGGCGGGGGAGTCCAGGACGGTGCGGGCCGGCGGTACGCCGGCGGCGCGGGCGAGCGCGAGCTCTCCGGGGCTTGCCACCTCCGCCCCGATGCCCGCCTCGTGCAGCAGCCGCAGCACCGGGACGAGCGGGGTCGCCTTCACCGCGAAGGCGTGCAGCACCGGGGTGCCGGGTGCGGCCACGGCCTCGAAGGCGGCCCGCAGCGCACGCGCCGAGGCACGGATGCCGGTGACGTCGAGGAGTCCCACGAGCGGGGCGGAGGGCCCGAGGAGCCCCTGTTCCACGGCGGCACGGACGGCTTCGTCCCGCCGGGCGACCCGGTCCTCGTCCCGCTCGCCCGTCCCGGTGGGGGGCGGTGCCGCCCCGCCCGCCCCGCCGCCCGTCGGATCCCCCGTCGTCTCCCTGTGCGCGCGCATGCGTCCAGCCAAACACCCGCGGCGCGCACGCGCTGACGTACGAATGTATTGACTAGCTCTATTCAGAAGTCCAGGATGTGAATAACGAGTGCAACAATCCGCATGCCGCAGTCTGCGTGCAGCAGTCCACCAGGAGGCAGACCATGTCAGGACCCCGCCCCGTCCGAGCACCGCGCGGCACGGAACTGAGCGCCCTGGGATGGCAGCAGGAAGCCGCCCTGCGCATGCTGCAGAACAACCTCGACCCCGAGGTCGCCGAGCACCCCGACAAGCTCGTCGTCTACGGCGGCACCGGCAAGGCCGCCCGTGACTGGCGCTCCTTCGACGCCATGGTGCGCACGCTGCGGACCCTGAAGCAGGACGAGACGATGCTCGTCCAGTCCGGCCGGCCGGTCGGCGTCATGCAGACCCACGAGTGGGCCCCGCGCGTCCTCATCGCCAACTCCAACCTGGTCGGCGACTGGGCGAACTGGGAGGAGTTCCGGCGGCTGGAGCAGCTGGGACTGACCATGTACGGCCAGATGACGGCCGGCTCGTGGATCTACATCGGCACCCAGGGCATCCTGCAGGGCACCTACGAGACCTTCGCCGCCGTCGCCGCGAAGAAGTTCGGCGGCACCCTCGCGGGCACGATCACCCTCACCGCCGGCCTCGGCGGCATGGGCGGCGCCCAGCCGCTCGCCGTCACCATGAACGACGGCGTCGCGATCTGCATCGACGTCGACCCGCGCGCCATCGACCGCCGCATCGAGCACCGCTACCTGGACGTGCGGGCCGACAGCCCGGCCCACGCCCTCCAGCTGGCCACCGAGGCCCGCGACGCCCGCCGCCCGCTCTCCATCGGCCTGCTGGGCAACGCCGCCGAACTGCTCCCGCAGATGCTGGCCGAGGGCGCGCCGATCGACATCGTGACCGACCAGACCTCGGCCCACGACCCGCTGTCCTACCTGCCGGTCGGCGTCGACTTCGACGACATGGCGGCGTACGCGGCGAAGGACCCGGCGGGCTTCACCACCCGCGCCCGCGAGTCCATGGCCCGGCACGTCGAGGCCATGGTCGGCTTCATGGACGCCGGCGCCGAGGTCTTCGACTACGGCAACTCCATCCGCGGCGAGGCACAGCTCGCGGGCTACGACCGCGCCTTCGCCTTCCCCGGCTTCGTCCCCGCCTACATCCGCCCCCTGTTCTGCGAGGGCAAGGGCCCCTTCCGCTGGGCGGCGCTGTCCGGCGAGGCCTCCGACATCGCCAAGACCGACCGGGCGATGCTCGACCTCTTCCCGGAGAACGAGTCGCTGCACCGCTGGATCAAGATGGCCGGCGAGCGCGTCCACTTCCAGGGCCTGCCCGCCCGCATCTGCTGGCTCGGCTACGGCGAGCGCGACAAGGCCGGCGAGCGCTTCAACGACATGGTCGCCTCCGGTGAGCTGGCCGCCCCGCTCGCCATCGGCCGCGACCACCTCGACTGCGGCTCCGTCGCCTCCCCCTACCGCGAGACCGAGGCCATGCTCGACGGCTCCGACGCGATCGCCGACTGGCCGCTGCTGAACGCCATGGTCAACGTGGCCTCCGGCGCCTCCTGGGTCTCCATCCACCACGGCGGCGGTGTCGGCATGGGCCGTTCCATCCACGCCGGACAGGTCTCCGTCGCCGACGGCACGAAGCTGGCCGGCGAGAAGATCCGGCGCGTCCTCACCAACGACCCCGGCATGGGCGTCATCCGGCACGTCGACGCCGGCTACGACATCGCCGAGTCCGTGGCCGACGAGCGTGACGTGCGGATCCCGATGCGTGAGGGTGACCAGGCGTGACCTTCCACAGCATGTGGGCGGAGCTGCTGCCGATCGGCCGCAGCTCCGCCTCCGGCGGCTACCGCCGGTTCGCCTGGACCGGTGCCGACGCCGACTGCCGCGCCTGGTTCCGCGGCCAGGCCGAGGCGCGGGGACTGACCTACGAGCTGGACCGCAACGGCAACCAGTGGGCCTGGCTCGGTGACCCCGCCGCCGGGGACGCCGTCGTGACCGGCTCGCACCTGGACTCCGTGCCCGACGGCGGTGCCTTCGACGGGCCCCTCGGCGTCGTGTCGTCCTTCGCCGCTCTGGACGAACTCCGCAGGAGGGGAACGGAGTTCGCCAAGCCGCTCGCCGTCGTCAACTTCGGCGACGAGGAGGGCGCCCGCTTCGGGCTGGCCTGCGTCGGGTCCCGCCTCACCGCGGGCGAGCTCACCGTCGAGCAGGCCCACCGGCTCACCGACGCGGAGGGCGTCACCCTTCCGCAGGCCATGGAACGGGCCGGGTACGACCCGGACGCCATCGGCCCGGACCCGGAGCGGCTCGCCCGTATCGGGGCCTTCGTCGAGCTGCACGTCGAGCAGGGGCGCGCGCTCGACCTCAGCGGCGACCGGGTGGGCATCGCCAGCGCGATCTGGCCGCACGGCCGCTGGCGCTTCGACTTCCGGGGCGAGGCCAACCACGCGGGCACCACCCGCCTGGTGGACCGCCGGGACCCGATGCTGTCGTACGCGCAGACCGTGCTCGCGGCCCGCCGCGAGGCCGAACTCGCGGGCGCCGTCGCCACGTTCGGCAAGATCGCCGTCGAGCCGAACGGGGTGAACGCCATCCCGTCCCTGGTCCGCGGCTGGCTCGACTCCCGTGCCGCCGACCAGGCGACCCTCGACACCGTCGTCACCGGCATCGAGAAGGCCGCCCGCGAGTACGCGGAGGCGCACGGCATCGACCTCGACGTCGTCCGCGAGTCCTTCACCCCCGTCGTCGAGTTCGAACACGCCCTGCGGGACGAGCTCGCCCGCATCCTGGGCAGGGACCGGGACGCGGGCCTCGCGGTCCCCGTCCTGGGGACCGGCGCGGGACACGACGCGGGAATCCTCTCCGGGACGATCCCGACCGCCATGCTGTTCGTGCGCAACCCCACCGGTGTCTCGCACTCCCCGGCCGAGTTCGCCGCCGAGGACGACTGCGAGGCCGGGGTGAGCGCGCTCGCCGACGTACTCGAAGGGCTGGCCCGCAGGTGACGCAGACGTACTGGCTGGAACACGCCTGGCTCGACACCCACGTCGAGCCGGGCGTGGCCGTCGAGGTCGCGGACGGGCGGATCACCGCCGTGCGCACGGACACCGCCGCGCCGCCGCCCGGTGCCGAGATCCTGCGCGGCCTCACGCTGCCGGGCCTCGCGAACGCCCACTCGCACGCCTTCCACCGCGCCCTGCGCGGCACCGTCCAGGTCGGCTCCGGCACCTTCTGGACCTGGCGCGAGGTCATGTACGCCGTCGCCGACCGGCTGACCCCGGAGACCTACCACGCGCTCGCCCGCGCCGTGTACGCCGAGATGGCGCTCGCCGGGATCACGGCCGTCGGCGAGTTCCACTACGTGCACCACGCTCCCGGCGGCACCCCCTACGCCGACCCCAACGCGCTGGGCGAGGCGCTCGTCGCCGCCGCCGCCGAGGCCGGCATCCGCATCACCCTCCTCGACACCGCGTACCTCTCGGCGGGCTTCGGGCAGCCCCCGAACCGCCACCAGCTGCGCTTCTCCGACGGCACGGCCGAGGCCTGGGCGGAACGCTGTGCGGCGCTCAAGGACCGTGACCACGCCCGGATCGGGGCCGCCGTCCACTCCGTCCGGGCGGTGCCCGCAGGGCAGTTGGCGACGGTGGCCCGCTGGGCCGAGGAGCGGCGGGCCCCGCTCCACGTGCACCTGTCCGAGCAGACGGCGGAGAACGACGCCTGCCGGCAGGCCCACGGCTGCACGCCCACCCGGCTGCTCGCCGACCACGGCGTCCTCGGCCCCCGCACCACCGGCGTCCACAGCACGCACCTCACCGACGAGGACATCGCCCTGCTCGGCGGCTCGGGGACCGGCACCTGCATGTGCCCGACGACCGAACGGGACCTCGCCGACGGCATCGGCCCCGCGGTCGCCCTGCAGCAGGCGGGCTCGCCCCTCTCGCTCGGCTCCGACAGCCACGCCGTGATCGACCTGCTCGAAGAGGCCCGCGCCATGGAGCTGAACGAGCGGCTGCGTACCCGCACCCGCGGCCACTGGACCGCCGCCGCGCTGCTGCGTGCCGCCTCCGCGGACGGCCACGCGGCCCTCGGCTGGGAGGAGGCGGGCACCCTGGAGACCGGCGCGCTCGCCGACTTCACGACCATCGCCCTGGACTCGGTCAGAACCGCGGGGCCGCTGCCGCGGCTCGGCGCCGAGACCGCCGTCTTCGCGGGGACGGCGGCCGACGTGCGCCACACGGTCGTGGCCGGCCGGCACATCGTGCGGGACGGGGCCCACACCCTGGTCCCCGACGTGCCCGCGGCGCTCGCCGAGGCCGTCCGGGCCCTGCGCGCCTGACCTCCGCCGGCACAGCCGGCACCGCAGCAACCGCCGACCCCGCAGACAAGGCCCACGAGGACGACATGAGCAGTACGACCGTCATCACGAACATCGCCAGTCTGGTCACCAACGACCCCTCCCTCGGACGCGGGTCACCGCTCGGCCTGATCCAGGACGCGGCCGTCGTCATCGACGGCGACCGCGTCGCGTGGGTCGGTCAGTCGAGAGAAGCGCCCGCCACCGACAACCGGGTCGACGCCGGCGGCCGGGCGGTGATCCCGGGTTTCGTGGACTCCCACTCGCACCTCGTCTTCGCGGGCGACCGCACCGAGGAGTTCAACGCCCGCATGTCCGGCCGCGCCTACAGCGCCGGCGGCATCCGCACGACCGTGGCGGCGACCCGGGCGGCGAGCGACGAGGACCTGGAGCGCAACCTCACCCGTCATCTGCGCGAGGCGCTGCGCCAGGGCACCACCACCTTCGAGACCAAGTCCGGCTACGGCCTCACCGTCGAGGACGAGGCGCGGGCCCTGCGGCTCGCCGCCCGCCACACCGACGAGGTGACCTACCTGGGCGCGCACATCGTGTCCCCCGACTACGCGGACGACCCCGCCGGGTACGTCGCCCTCGTCACCGGCGAGATGCTCGACGCCTGTGCCCCGCACGCCCGCTGGATCGACGTGTTCTGCGAGAAGGGCGCCTTCGACGGCGACCAGGCCCGCGCGATCCTCACCGCGGGCCGGGCGAGGGGCCTGCACCCCCGCATCCACGCCAACCAGCTGACGTACGGCCCCGGCGTGCAGCTGGCCGTGGAGCTGGACGCCGCGTCCGCGGACCACTGCACCCACCTCACGGACGGCGACGTCGACGCCCTGGCCAACAGCGCGACGGTGGCCACCCTGCTGCCCGGCGCCGAGTTCTCCACCCGCGCGCAGTGGCCGGACGCCCGCCGCCTGCTGGACGCGGGCGCGACGGTCGCCCTCTCCACGGACTGCAACCCCGGTTCGTCCTTCACGTCCTCGGTCCCCTTCTGCATCGCCCTCGCCGTGCGGGACATGGGCATGACGCCGGACGAGGCCCTCTGGTCGGCCACCGCGGGCGGCGCCGCGGCCCTGCGCCGCGAGGACGTCGGACGCCTCACTCCGGGTGCGTACGCCGACCTGGCCCTGCTCGACGCACCGAGCCACGTGCACCTGGCCTACCGGCCGGGGGTTCCGCTGGTGTCCGAGGTGTGGCGGCGCGGCGTCCGCGATGCCTGACGGGCGGCTCCCGCGGTGTGATTCCCGTCACGGCGGGAGCGCCAGGCAAGCGCACGCACGACCGCGCCCGGCCCCTGTCGAGAGGGAGCCGGGCGCGGTCGACGACTTGGGGCGGTCACTCCTCGACCGTCAGTCCCTTCCGCAGCCGGACCAGGGTCCGCGACAGCAGCCGGGAGACGTGCATCTGGGAGATTCCGAGCTCCTCGCCGATCTCCGACTGGGTCAGGCCGGCGACGAAGCGCAGGGACAGGATCTTGCGGTCCCGGGAGGGGAGTTCGGCGATCAGCGGCTTCAGGGACTCGACGTACTCGATGCCCTCGAGCCCGTGGTCCTCATAGCCGATGCGGTCCGCGAGCGCGCCCTCGGAGTCGTCCTCCTCGGGCTGGGCGTCCAGCGAACTGGCCGTGTACGCGTTCGAGGCGGCCATGCCCTCGACGACCTCGTCCTTGGTGATGCCGAGGCGCTCGGCGAGCTCGCCCACGGTCGGGGCGCGGTCGAGCTGCTGGGCGAGTTCGTCGCCCGCCTTGGCCAGGTCGAGACGGAGTTCCTGCAGCCTGCGCGGGACGCGCACCGACCAGCTCGTGTCGCGGAAGAACCGCTTGATCTCGCCGACGATGGTTGGCATCGCGAAAGTCGGGAACTCGACGCCGCGACTCAGTTCGAAGCGGTCGATCGCCTTGATCAGGCCGATGGTGCCGACCTGGATGATGTCCTCCATCGGCTCACTGCGGGAGCGGAAACGGGAGGCGGCGAACTTGACCAGCGCCAGGTTGAGTTCGACCAGGGTGTTGCGGACGTACGAGTACTCGTACGTGCCTTCGTCGAGCGACTCCAGCCGCTCGAACAGGGTCTTGGACAGGGCCCGTGCATCAACCGGCCCCACCTCTTCGTACGGAGGGATCTCCGGGAGACCGGCGAGTCCGTCGCTCTCCTGCGCGGAGCCGACGAGAGACCCGCCCTTCGGGCTGTCCGGAGGGAGTGTCGACGTCGCCCTCTGGGGATGCGATTCGTCGAGCCGGGGTGACATGATGTCCTCCATCGTTCTCGGCATATGGCCGCCGATGCCTGTACGTGCACTGCGGTGTGCGGCGCCTCCAAAGCCGGCCGTGTCGATTAGGTGTCCCTACTAGCCCTACCCGGTTTCGCGACACCACCGCAAGTGCGTTTCGCGGCGAAATGTCCACTTTGACGTGGTTGTTCGGGTGCCAAGGTGCGTAGGGAGGGCGTAGTGTTCGTGTGCATCGGGCAACAGCAACGACGGTCGGGAGAGAGACGGCATGGACCGCGGGACGGTCGGCAGCGCACAGTCGGGCCGGCTTCTTGTCGAAGTGCGAGAAGAGGGCACGAGCGCCGTCGTGACCCCGGCGGGTGAGTTGGATCACCACACCGCCGATCTGTTGCGTGAGCCACTCGAGGAATGCCTCGCCAAGGGCTTCTCGCGACTGGTCGTGGACTGCTCACGTCTTGAGTTCTGTGATTCCACCGGGCTCAACGTGCTGCTCGGTGCGCGGCTGAAGGCCGAGGCCGCCGGGGGCGGGGTCCATCTGGCGGGAATGCTGCCGGTGGTGGCGAGGGTGTTCGAGATCACCGGGGCGGAGGCCGTCTTCACCGTCCACGAGACGCTCGACGCGGCCCTGGCCGACTAGGCCGACCGCCGCGTCGGCCGATGTGATGCCCCCAGCAGCCCCGGGTGACCGGCGCGTTGTCCGCGTCACAGGTTCCATGTCGAATAAGTGGGTGTTCGGACGGTTCCGTCGGGCAGGAGACATCCTGAACGAGTCGGCACCCGCACAGGTCGGCAGCTCAATCGGCGACTGCGCCGCAGATCCAAACGTACTGAGTCTTTGAATCATGAACTGGTGAATCGGTGAGGTGAAGCGCTGATGAGCACCACCCGGCCTTACTCGCCGGGCGACCGCGGCCCGGAGTCGGGCACAGGCGGCGCTTCCGGGGCGTCCGACACGGGCGCGACCGTGCCCTCCGCCGGCCCCCGGGCGCGCAGGCTCGACTTCGAGGGCGAGAGCGGTGTCGTGCCCCTCGCCCGGGACTTCGCGCGCCAGGCGCTCTACGCCTGGGGCTGGCTGCCGGCCGACGGTGCCGACCAGCGGGCTGCCGCCGAGGACGTCCTGCTGGTGGTCTCCGAGCTGGTGACCAATGCCTGCCTGCACGCCGAGGGGCCGGACCAGCTCCTGATCGCCTGCGACAACAAGGTGCTCCGGATCGAGGTCTCCGACCGCGGTACGGGTCAGCCCGCGCCGCGCACCCCGCACCGCGCCGGGCGCCCCGGCGGACACGGGATGTTCATCGTGCAGCGGCTCTGCCTGGACTGGGGCGTCGTGCGGACCCCCGGTGTCGAGGGCAAGACGGTCTGGGCGGAACTGGGCGCACCGGCGTAACCGGGCGTCCGCACGATCCGCCCGTCGGGCCTCGCCCGACGCGGCTCCGCCCGGGCGACCCCGCCCGGCGCCCGTACCCGGCACTCCGCCACGCCCCGAGCCCCCGATCCACCGCCTTCCCGGCGCCCGCGTCGCCTCGACGCCCCACCCGGCCGTCCTGGGTGAGGGCGTCCTTGTGGTCCTGAGGCGCTCGCCGGCCGGCCCGCGCGGCGGCGTCACCGTCGTCCTCAGGTGCTCGCCGGTCCCCTGCGCGGCGGTGTCTCCGTCGTCCTCACGCGCTCGCCGGCCGGCCCCGCGGGACCGCGCCCGCCGTCCGCCCCGGGTGAACCCGTCGAGCCCCACCTCGGGTTACCCGCGGTTCGAAGTGGTCGCCGGGTGTCGCCCCGCGGGCACCGGATCTCCTCGGATCCGAGCCGCACTTTGTCTTCCCTCCACAAGTCCCCGGGCGTACTTTGAGCGCCCAATCTGATGTGCCGTCAGTAAACTTCGGCGACGAGGGGACTCGAGGTGTCCTACCGGACGTACCAGAAACGGACCGCCGCGCTCGCGTTCACCGCGGCCCTGGCCGGCTCGGCGGTGCTGATGGCCGCCCCCGCCGCCCAGGCCGACGTGGTGGACGTCAACTACCAGTGCAAGACGCCGATCGGCGACAAGAGCGCCGTCTCGCCCATCGACATCAAGAGCGTCAGGAGCGGCAGCGGCTACAAGCTCACCATGTCGTTCCGGAAGGGCGTCTCCTCCAGCCCGGTGGAGCTGGGCAAGGGCGCCATGAATCCCAGTGCCGTCATCAAGCTGGGCGGCGCGGACAGCGGCACGGTGGCCGTCAAGGGCCCCGCCAACCCGGCCGCCATCCCCGCCAACACCCCCATCAAGATCACCGACCTGTCGGGCACATACACCCCGAGGAAGACCGGCAAGGTCACTTTCACGGCGGGCGTGCTCACCATCAAGGCGCTCGGCACCACCACGACGTGCACCCCGGGGAACAGTCCCAAGCCCTCGCTGACCCTCGACGTCACCGCCGCGGGCGGCGCGGCGCCCACCGACCGGACGCCGACCGGGTCCGGTACCGGCTCGGGTTCCGGCGGCGACCTCCCGCAGACCGGCCCCGAGGACTCCGCGATCGCCCTCGGCACGCTCGGCGGCACGGTGCTGCTCACGGGCGCGGCCGGCGCGCTGTGGCTGACCCGAAGGCACCAGACCGTCCGCCGCTGACGCCGTACGCGGTCCCGCCGGTCGACCGACCCCGCACCCGGCGATTCTTCCCGGAGCCCGACAGCCCGGGGACCGCCGCCGCGCCGCCCCTGCCCACGGGAGCCGCCGATGCCGTACGCCCCCTGTGCCGGCCGTGCCGTCTGCCTGGCCGGCCTCCTGCTGACGGCCGCCGCGCCCGCGGCCGCGGCCGGGGACGGCTGGTCCGTCGTGCCGTCCGCCACCACGGCGGGCGGACGCCCGTACGTCTACGCGGAGGCCGAACCCGGCACCGTGCTGCAGGACGCGGTGTCCGTGCGCAACCCGGGCGCCGAGCCCGTCACCGTCCGGCTGCGCGGCGCGGACGCGGACACCACCGCGGACGGCGGCCTCACCGTGCGGGAGCGGGCCCGGGACACGGGCGCGTGGATCAGCTTCGCCGGCGCGGCGGGCGGACGGCGGGTCCCGGTGGCCGCGGTCTCGGTGCGGGTCCCGGCCCACACCCGGGCGGAGGTCCCCTTCACGGTGAGCGTCCCGGCGGGCGCCGCCCCCGGCGACCATCCGGGAGCCGTGCTCGCCGTCGGCGGGGGCCGTTCCTCGGCGGCCCGGATCCAGCTGCGGGTCGGTGGCCCCGCCCTGTCCGCGCTCACCGTCGAGCACGTCACCGTGCGGGGCGGCCGGATCTCGTACGAGCTGGTCAACCGCGGCAACACGGTGCTCACGCCGAGGCTCGCCGTGCACGCCGAAGGGCTCCTGGGCGTCGTCCTCGACCGTCCCGCGCGGACGCTGCCGGTGGAACTGCCGCCCGGCCGCCGGATCACCCTGCACGAGGCGTGGCGGGGCACTCCGGCGCTGGACTCGGTCGACGTGCGGCTCACGGTCACGGCGGCGGGCGGGGCGCGCGACACGGCGGCCGTGTCGGCGCGCTTCGTGCCCTGGGAGGCGATGACGGCGGCGGGGGCCGGGCTCGCCCTCCTCGGGGCCTGGTTCGCCGTCCGCCACCGCAGGCGGCGTGCGGACGTCGGTGAGGCGCCCGAAGAGGCAGGCACGGAAGTCGAGTTGACGGGAGCGGTGAGATGAAGGTGCCTGTTCCGGCGCTGTTGGCCGCTCTCGCGCTCGTCCTGGTGCCCCTGTCCGGGCCGGTCGCGGTCGCGGCGGACCGGCCGGCGGTCGAACTGTCCAAGTCGCAGGCGGGGACGGGCGGTTCCATCACCGTCACCGGCACCGGCTGGGGACCCGAGCGGCTGCTGATGATCCTGATCTGCGGTCAGTCGGTGCCGTCCCGCGGGGTCGTCGGGGGCACCAACTCCTGTGCCAACGCGGACGGCCGGGCCGTCACCACCGACGCCAAGGGGCGGTTCACGAGGAAGCTGCCGGTCGCCGAACCGCCCCGGCCGTGCCCGTGCGTGGTGCACGTCGCGACCGTCACGGGCGGGAAGGCCGCCGCGGACGCCGTCTTCATGGTGGCCGGGCACTCGGTCGAGCCACTGCCGAAGGAGGAGACCGGAGGCCGGCTCTCCGTGCTCACGGACACCCGGCTCGACGGTTCCGGCACGCTGCTGACCTGGTTCGGCTCGCCTCCCTCGCGCAGGTTCGTGTTCACCGTCGGCAACACCGGCACCTCCGCCGTGAAGAACCCCGTCTTCCAAGTCGGCACCGCCCACGGCGTGTTCGCCCCGCAGTGGGAGGAGCAGCAGTGGCGCGGCACGATCGCGCCGGGCCGGAAGGCGCGCATCTCGCTGCCGGTGGAGCTGTCGGCCGGGGCGCACGGCGACTACACGGTCTCCCTGAAGTACGGCGGCAAGGTGCTGGCCGAGCAGCCCTGGGGCGTGGGACGTCCCTGGGGCGTGACCCTGTTCTGGGTCCTGGTGTGCGTCGTCGTGCCGGCCGCGGTGTTCCGGGCCGGCATGGCCGTCGTGGACCGGGTACGGCCGCGCCGGACGTCCGGGCGGGGCGGCCGGCACCGCGGACTGCGGCTGCCCGGACCGCTCCTGCGCCTCCCGAGGCCGGCACCGCCCGGCGGACCCGCCCCGAAGGCGCCGCACAAGAACCCGACGACCCCGGCCCTGCCGTGGTTCACACCGGACGGCGATCCGGGGACCCCGGCGGCCGGTCGGCTCTCCGCACCGCACGAGAACGGTCCGACGACTGAGGCGAGGAAAGGACACACGTGAGAAGGCAACGGAGAGCCGGCGCGGCCGGGGTCGCGCTGATGCTCGGCGGCGCGGGCATCCTGCTGGGCGTGGCCGTGGCCCCGGCCCAGGCCGCCGAGGTGGCGTATGCGACCGAGTGCATCCCGCCCCCGATCTCGGGGCTGCCCCCGGTCCAGGGCACGACGAAGGCGGAGATCACGGCGCCGGCCGAGGCGAAGGTCGGCGACGAGGTGACGATCACCTGGAAGTTCGTCCAGGCCGCGTCGAAGAACCCGGACGTCCTCGACCTGGACAAGGACACGGTCAAGCCGACGGGCACGCTGAAGGCGGCGGGGGCGCAGACGGCCGCCGTCGCCATGGAAGGGCCGCGTACCAATCCCCCGATCCCCAAGAACAGCGACATGAAGCTCTCGGACATGACGGGGAAGCTGAAGCTGACGGCCGCGGGCGAGGTGACGCTGACGCCGGACGCGTACGCCATCAACGTCAGCAAGCCGCTGTCCACCGACACGAAGTGCACCCCGAAGGAGGCGGTGAAGTCCGCGGCCACCATCAAGGTGACCGACGGCGGGGGGAGTCCGGGCGGTACGACGGGCGGGCAGCCCACCGTGACCCCGCCGACCGGTACGCCGTCGGCCAGCGCGACCGGCCCCGGGGGCACCGGCGGGAGCGACACGGGCGGCACCACGGGAGGCGGCGGCGGGACCGACTTCCCCGGGAAGGAGGTGTCCGTCCCCTACGCCTGCAAGACACCCATCGGTGACAAGGACGCCACGTCGCCCGTGCAGATCGACGCCAAGAAGAACGGCGGGAGCTTCGACCTCACGGTCCGGTTCAAGAAATCGGTGATGGACAGTCCCGCCGACATCCCGGCGGACTCCGTGAAGCCGTCGATGGAGGTCGTCCTGGGCGGCGCGGACAAGGGCACGGTCCATGTCGAGGGCCCGGCCAACTCCGCCCCGATCAAGTCGGGCGACCCGATCGAGGTCCCGGATCTGACCGGCACCTACAAGCCCGGCGCCAGCGGAAAGTCGACACTTTCGCCCGGCGTGCTGACCGTGCAGGCCCTCGGCACGACGACCACCTGCACCCCGACGAAGACGGCCGTCTCCCTGACCCTCGACACCACCGAGCAGGCGAGCGGCGCCTCGGGCGGCGGCTCGACGGGGTCCGGCGGTGCCGCGGCCGGCGGCACGGCGGCCGGGGGATCCGCGGCCGGCGGCGGCCTCGCGGAGACGGGCGCCGGAAGCCATGGCGCCCTGAAGGCGCTCGGACTGGTCGCGGGGACGGTGATCCTGCTCGGCGGGGCCGTCTTCACCTTCATGCCGCAGCGCCGCACACGCTGACGCGGAGCGCCGCACACGACGGAGAGGGGCGGGGGGGGGGGGGGGGGGGGGGGGGGGGGGGGGGGTTGTGGGGGGGGGGGGGGGGGGGGGGGGCGGCGTGGGGGGCTCCCCCCACCGAGGTGTCATCGTTGACTTATGTCATCGTTGACACTGCTTGCCGAGGATGATGGACTCCGCCTCGCGGCAACGTCAATGCCTTGGACCGG
>NZ_JBVHPY010000016.1:116207-224938 GCF_055567695.1 Streptomyces sp. NPDC026417 | reverse complement strand
CGCATACACGGCAACGCTCGCGATCCCGGCATCCCGGCACGCCCGGGCCACGCGGACAGCGATTTCGCCACGGTTGGCGATGAGCACCTTGCGCACGATGGCTCCCTCCTTGAAACAAGCCGAGTTTAGGGACTGCCGACACGACCTTTCGACCCGTCCCCAATGGTGAGCTTGCCCACACGGAGCGTGATTCGAGGCTCGCTCGACCCGCGAAATCCCTTGTCGCACCGCGGTACGCAGGAATCCTCCCCTGAACCCTAGCCCTCCGATGTGGTCAAGGTCTCTGTGAGAGCGTGCTGCGGCCCACAGGGTTTCTTTGTGGAGTCCCTACGAATGGCCCAATGATTCTTTGCCCTGCGCCGGGCCCTTGTCCCGCGGTTTACCCGTTAGTAGCGTTCGCTTGTTCGGACGTACTTGGGGTAACAGCACGCGGAAGTGGGTGGGGACCGGTGGTGCGCAGACCGGCGGCGTGGGTGGCGGCGATCGTGCTCTTCGTGGAGGCGTTCGGCATCGCGCTGCTGAACTGGTACCTCGGCATGGTCGTCGACCGGCAGGACATGTCCCTGGCCGGGCTCGACCCGCACAAGATGTCCGTCTCGTCGAAGGTCGGCGGACTGGTCTTCGGCCTGTACTTCGCGCTGTGCGGGCTGGCGGCACTGCTGGTGGCCCTGCGCAACCGGCCGCCGGCCGGCGTCGGCCGGATCCTGCTGATCAGTGCCGCCGTGGTGCACGCCCTGCTCGGCGCCTTCGCCGTGGGTCTGGTCGGCTGGGGCGCGTTCGCCTTCATGATGGTGGTGCTCGGGCTGATCGTGCTCGTCCTGATGGCCTACGACCGCCGGACGGGACCGGCGGACGCGCCGCCGGAGAAGGGCGCCGGTGGCGGCGGGGAAGCGCCGGTCACGGCACCTCCGGCACCCCCGGCCCCCACGGCGACCTGATCACCTCTCGCTCGGCGTCCACAACTCCGTGATGCCCACGCCGAGCCGGGCCAGCAGCCGGCGCACCGTGGGCAGGGAGATGCCGATGACGTTGCCGTGGTCGCCCTCGATGCCCTCGACGAAGGGGGCCGAGCGGCCGTCGAGCGTGAACGCCCCGGCGACGTGGAGGGGTTCGCCCGAGGCGACGTACGCGGCGATCTCGGCGTCCGTGGGCTCCCCGAAGTGGACCACGGTGGAGGCGGTCGCCGAGACGTGGCGCTTGGCCGTGGTGTCCCAGATGCAGTGTCCCGTCTGGAGCGTCCCGGCCCGGCCGCGCATCGCCTTCCAGCGGGCGGTGGCCTCCTCGGCGTCGGCGGGCTTGCCGAGCGCCTCCCCGTCCAGGTCCAGGACCGAGTCGCAGCCGATCACGAGGGCCCCCTGCACCTCGGGCCTGGCCGCCACGACGGAGGCCTTCGCCTCGGCCAGGGCGAGCGCGAGTTCGGCGGGGGTCGGGGCGGTCACGGCGTCCTCGTCGAATCCGCTCACGATCACCTCGGGGGCGAGTCCGGCCTGGCGCAGCAGGCCGAGCCGGGCGGGGGACTGGGAGGCGAGCACGAGGCGGCGGCGCGGCTGATCGGTCATGCGATCAGGGTATCGGCGCGGCCCGGATGTCCTGCCGGCCTTCGGCGCGCCGTCACTTCACGCCGAGGACGATCATGGCGAGCACCATGGCGAGCGCCACGAAGAGCCCGAGGCGGCGCATCTTGTCCTGCATGTCGCGCAATTCCTCGGGCGGCTCGTTCTCGGGGTCGGACCACAACATGCCTCCGATCGTGCGGCGGCGCGCCGCCGGGCGCCTGAGTACGCGTACTCAACTTCCCTAAAAGGGTCCAGGGTTCCATTAGTTAGTCACCCAGTGCTACCGTCATGGGCATCACTAAGGGAACTCCAGTCCCTTTTAGGGAGGGAACCGTCGTGTTCACCACTGCCTGGACCGCCTCGCCCCAGCTCCCCGCCGAGGGCTTCACCCCCAACCGGTCGCGGGAGGGCTTCTGGCGCCAGTCGCTGCGCCAGGTCGTCCGCGTCACCGCGGGTGGCGACCGCCTCCGCGTCCACCTCTCGAACGCCTACGGGACCTCGCCGCTGCGCATCGCGGGTGCCACCGTCGCCCGAACGGCCGCGGGGGCGGCCGTCGAACCGGCCTCGCTCCGACGGCTCACGTTCGCCGGGGCGGACGCCGTCGTGGTCCCGCCGCACGGCCTCGCCGTCAGCGACCCGGCCGGGCTCGTCCTGGCAGCGGGGCAGTCACTGACCGTGACCCTCCACCTCGACGCCGTCACGGGTCCCGCGACCTTCCACGCGCAGGCCTTCACCACCGGCTACCGGGGTGCGGGGGACCGGCTGCAGGACGTCACGGGCGACGGCTTCGACGAGACCGACGCGTCCTGGTACTTCCTCTCCGCCGTGGAGGTCGACGCGGGCCGCGGAGACGCCGTCGCCCTGCTCGGGGACTCCATCACGGACGGCTTCGGCTCCACCCCGGGCACCGACCGCCGCTGGTCCGACGCGCTGGCCGGGCGCACCGGACGGCCCGTGCTGAACGCGGGCATCGGCGGGAACCTGCTGCTCAACGACTCGGCCTGGTACGGCGAGCGGGCCGTCCACCGCCTCGCCCGCGACGTCCTCGACCATTCCGGCGTCGACACGCTGGTGGTCCTGGCGGGGCTCAACGACATCGGTTTCAGCGAGACGGACGCACAGCCCACGTACCAGCCCGCCCCGCGCGTCGAGGCCGGCGAACTCGTCGACGGCTACCGCGCGTTGATCCGGCAGGCCCGCGCGAGGGGGCTGCGGGTGATCGGCTCGACGCTCCTGCCGTTCGGCGGCTCCGACCACTGGGGCGAGCGCGCGGCGAAGGTGAGCCACGAGGTCAACGAGTGGATCCGCACCTGCGGCGAGTGGGACACGGTGGTGGACCTGAACCGGGCACTCGCCGACCCGGCGGACCCCGAACGGCTGCACCCCGCGTACGACTTCGGCGATCACCTGCACCCGAACGACGCGGGATACGCGGTGATGGCCGAAGTCCTCGCGGAACTCCTCTGACCGGTACCGGTCCTGGCGGATCCGGCCGGTACCGGTCCCGGCGGACCTAGTGGGGCCAGTACGTGCGGCCCCAGGCCTGTGGGCCCGGTGCGGGGAGCCGGTACTGGGCCACCCGCGCCGGATCCGCCCAGGCGTCCCGCTCGCGGGGCGCGCCGGACGGCGTGTCCGCCGCCGCGGCGCGCACCCGGACCACCGCCAGTGCGGCGGCCAGCTCCTCCGGGGTCGGATTGCCCCGTACGACCTTGATCGTCATGACCACTCCCTGGGGCCTAGAGGGGGATGTTGCCGTGCTTCTTCGGGGGCAGCGAAGCCCGCTTGCTCCGCAGCTGACGCAGACCGCGCACGACGTGGGCACGGGTGTCGGACGGCATGATCACACCGTCGATGTAGCCGCGCTCGGCCGCCGTGTAGGGGTTGAGGAGGGTGTCCTCGTACTCCTGGATGAGCCGGGCCCGGGTGGCCTCCTGGTCCTCCGCGGCGGCGATGGTCCGGCGGTGCAGGATGTTGACCGCGCCCTGCGCGCCCATCACCGCGATCTGCGCGGTCGGCCAGGCCAGGTTGAGGTCGGCGCCCAGGTGCTTGGAACCCATGACGTCGTAGGCGCCGCCGAACGCCTTGCGGGTGATGACCGTGATCAGCGGGACCGTCGCCTCGGCGTACGCGTAGATGAGCTTGGCGCCGCGGCGGATGATGCCGGTGTGCTCCTGGTCGACGCCCGGCAGGAAGCCCGGCACGTCCACGAAGGTGAGGACCGGGACGTTGAAGGCGTCGCAGGTGCGCACGAAGCGCGCGGCCTTCTCGCTCGCGTCGATGTCCAGACAGCCCGCGAACTGCATCGGCTGGTTGGCGACGATGCCCACCGGACGGCCCTCCACCCGGCCGAAGCCGGTGAGGATGTTCGGGGCGAACAGCGCCTGCGTCTCGAAGAACTCCGCGTCGTCCAGCACGTGTTCGATCACGGTGTGCATGTCGTACGGCTGGTTGGCGCTGTCCGGCACGATCGTGTCCAGCTCGCGGTCCTCGTCCGTGAGGGTGAGGTCCGCCTCCTCCGGGAACACGGGGGGCTCGCTGAGGTTGTTCGACGGCAGGTACGACAGCAGCTGCTTGACGTACTCGATGGCGTCCTTCTCGTCGCCCGCCATGTGGTGGGCCACGCCGGACGCCGAGTTGTGCGTACGAGCGCCGCCGAGCTCCTCGAAGCCGACGTCCTCGCCGGTGACCGTCTTGATGACGTCCGGGCCGGTGATGAACATGTGCGAGGTCTGGTCGACCATGATCGTGAAGTCGGTGATGGCCGGGGAGTAGACCGCGCCGCCCGCGCAGGGCCCGACGACCAGGCTGATCTGCGGGATGACGCCGGACGCATGGGTGTTGCGGCGGAAGATCTCGCCGTACATGCCGAGCGCGCTCACGCCCTCCTGGATGCGGGCGCCACCGGAGTCGTTGATGCCGATGACCGGGCAGCCGGTCTTCAGCGCGAAGTCCATGACCTTCATGATCTTCTGTCCGAAGACCTCGCCCAGGGCTCCGCCGAAGACGGTGAAGTCCTGCGAGAACACGGCGACGGGGCGCCCGTCGACCGTGCCGTACCCGGTGACGACACCGTCGCCGTACGGGCGGTTGTTCTCCATGCCGAAGTCCGTCGAGCGATGCCGCGCGAACTCGTCCAGCTCGACGAAGGAGCCCTCGTCGAGGAGCAGTTCGATACGCTCGCGCGCCGTCAGCTTGCCCTTGGCGTGCTGCTTCTCGACGGCGCGCTCCGAGCCGGCGTGCGTCGCCTCTTGGATGCGGCGCTGCAGATCCGCGAGCTTGCCCGCGGTGGTGTGGATGTCGGGGTGGTGCAGCTCTTCCGGCTCGGACATCGGGATGCGGCTCCCTGCCTGCTCAGTGGGGACGTGAGGGTGACGTGCTCAGGGCTTTGCTACTGACTCGTAGGGTAGTGGCGGCGATACCGTTCGGCAGTGCGGCGTTTACCACACCTAGGGTGGGTTGCATGACGCCGCGAGATTCCTCCGACCCGACCGAAGAGCCCGGCAACGGCCCGCGCGAGAGCCGCTGGTCGGACCTGGACCGCCCGCCCCTCAACGCCGTCGCCCTGCGCCGGGCGCTGGTGCGCGAGGGCGGCTTGTGGACCTCGCTCGACGTGGTACCCGTGACCGGCTCCACCAACACCGACCTGGCCGGACGGGCCGGGACCGCGGCCGAGGGCGCCGTCCTGGTCGCCGAGGAGCAGCACGCCGGACGCGGCCGCCTGGACCGCCGGTGGACCGCGCCGCCGCGCTCGGGCCTCTTCTTCTCCGTGCTGCTGAGGCCCGCCGAGGTGCCCGTCGAGCGCTGGGGCTGGCTGCCGCTGCTCGCCGGGGTGGCGGTGGCGACGGCGCTGCCGAGGGCCGCGGGGGTCGACACGGCACTCAAGTGGCCCAACGACCTGCTGGTCACCGTCGACGGCGAGGAGCGCAAGACGGGCGGCATCCTCGCGGAGCGCGCCGGCGGCGACGGCGTGGTCATCGGGATCGGTCTCAACGTGACCCTGCGCCAGGAGGAACTGCCCGTGCCGGGGGCCGGATCGCTCGCCCTGGCCGGGGCGGTGTCGACGGACCGCGACACCCTCCTGCGGTCGCTGCTGCGGTCGCTGGAGGAGTGGTACGGCACGTGGCGCGCGGCGGGTGGCGACCCCGACGCGTCCGGTCTGCAGGCGACGTACGCCGCCGGGTGCGCGACGCTGGGACGACTGGTCCGGGCCGAACTGCCCGGAGGCACGTCGATCAGCGGTGAGGCGGTGGCCGTCGACGGGGACGGCCGTCTGGTGCTGGCCACCGAGGAGGGCATGCAGCAGCCGGTGGGCGCGGGAGACATCGTGCATCTGCGACCCGTCTGACCGGCACCGCGCGACGGGGGCCGCCGGGCACCGGAACCCCGGGCGTTCGGGGCGCGCGCCCCGGGGCAGGAGTCCCAGGTCGGCACGGGACGGGCGGCCGGAGCGAAAGGTTTCGAGGCGGGACCTCCGCGCGTACGAGTCAGGAGTGAGCCAGCGCACACCTGCCGTAGAGTTGAGCGCGGTCGATACCTGACCGCGGCAGATCGGAAGGGCAGCAGGCGTGACCGTCGACGACACCGGCTCCGGCACGGGTGCACACCCCGATCCCGACGGCGAGCAGGGGCGCACCGCCGGGCCGGCCGCCGAAGGGTCGCGGGGCCGGGTCGACGCGCACGGGCGCACGGACGCCTGGCCCGGCCGGACCGAGGCGCCCGACCCGGTGGACGGCGAGGACGAGCAGGGACCCGAGGGCGATCCGCTGGCCCTGCGGCTCGAACAGCTCATCCTCGGCGCCGAGCGCCGGTACACCCCTTTTCAGGCGGCGCGCAGCGCAGGCGTCTCCATGGAGCTGGCCTCCCGGTTCTGGCGGGCCATGGGATTCGCCGACATCGGCCAGGCCAAGGCACTCACCGAGGCGGACGTGCTCGCCCTGCGCCGGCTCGCCGGTCTCGTCGAGGCGGGGCTGCTGAGCGAGGCGATGGCCGTGCAGGTCGCCCGCTCCACCGGACAGACCACGGCGCGTCTGGCCGAGTGGCAGATCGACTCCTTCCTGGAGGGCCTGACCGAGCCGCCGGAGCCGGGGATGACACGCACCGAGGTGACGTACCCCCTGGTCGAGCTGCTCCTGCCCGAGCTGGAGGAGTTCATCGTCTACGTCTGGCGGCGTCAGCTCGCCGCCGCGACCGGCCGCGTCGTGCAGGCCGCGGACGACGAGGAGATGGTCGACCGGCGGCTGGCCGTGGGCTTCGCCGACCTGGTCGGGTTCACGCGGCTGACCCGCCGGATGGAGGAGGAGGAGCTCGGCGAACTCGTCGAGGCCTTCGAGACCACCGCCGCCGACCTGGTGGCGGCGCACGGCGGCCGGCTCATCAAGACCCTGGGCGACGAGGTGCTCTACGCGGCGGACGACGCCGGGGTGGCCGCGGAGATCGCCCTGCGGCTCATCGAGACCATGGCGAACGACGAGACGATGCCGGAACTGCGCGTCGGCATCGCCTTCGGCACGGTCACCACCCGGATGGGCGACGTCTTCGGCACGACGGTGAACCTGGCCAGCAGGCTGACGTCGATAGCGCCCAGGGACGCCGTCCTGGTGGACGGCGCGTTCGCGGAGGAACTGGTCCGTACGAGCGAGGCGCCCGCCTCCGAGGCGGAGGCGGCCGAGGCCGCGGCCGCCGCGGAGAAGGAGGGCGAGGAGCCGCCCACCTACCGCTTCGCGCTGCAGCCGATGTGGCAGCGGCCCGTGCGCGGGCTCGGGGTGGTCGAGCCCTGGCTCCTCACCCGCCGGAGCGCGACCCCCTGACCAGCGGGTCGACGCACAGCCCGATGACCGGCACGCACAGGCCGGGGTCGGCCGGTCCGGGTTCCGGGGCACGGCTGCTGTGACTCGGCGAGGGCCGCGGCGCGGGGGAGGCGGGCGCAGGCTGCGAGGGGGCCGGCGGCGGCGGGGTCACCCGGTCCGCGGGGGCGTCCGGGATGCCGGTCCTGTCGGTGGCGGGCTCCGCGCGCCGGGACGGCGAGGGCGCGCCCGCGGTCGGTGAGGGCGCAGCCGTCGCTCCCGCGGTGGGCGTGGGGCTCGCGCCGCCCATCACCGCCGTCGCCGAGGCCCTCGCGGAACCCGGTGCCGGGGCCGGCTCCACCGTCGCCGCCGCGTTGCCCGCCGCCGTGCCCGCCGGGTCGGCCGTCGCGTCCGGTCCGGGGGACCCTGCCTCGGTGTGCGCGGCGCCGCCGCCGAGCGGTTCGGGCACGAGTCGTACGAGGCTGAGGGCGCCGGCGGCCAGCGCGAGGCCGCTCACGGCGAAGAGCGTCCGGCGGGGCCGCGGCCTGCGGTGCCGTCCCCGGACGGGCCGGGTCCACAGCGGAGCGCCGTTCCCCGCGCCCGCCGGGATGGCCGGCCGTGCCGGGGTCGTCTGCTGCGCCGGGATCGCCGGTTGCGCCGGGCGCTCCGTGTCGGCCGGTCTCGTCGCTTCCGCTGTCTTCGCCATGGCGATCCTTCCCGATGCGTCGGCGCTCCCCGGTGCGCTGTGGCGGTGCGCAGGTTATGCGCGGCTTGCGTGTGTACGGGAGGAGTTGGGGTCACTGTCACCCGAATGAGGAGCCCAGCGGGACGGGACGCCTTTTCCTGGGCGGGCTCGGCTGCGATGATCGGTGCGTCGGAAGTTAACCCGCGTTAACCAGGAGGGCGTCATGGCGGAGCAAGCGGACGAGCGGCGGTTCGGGGAGTTCGTCGTCGTACGGCGGCACGGACACGTCGCAGAGCTCGCGCTCGACCGGCCCAAGGCCATGAACGCGGTCTCGACGGACATGGCCCGCTCCCTCGCCGGTGCCTGCGACGCCCTCGCCGCCGACCGGGACGCGCGAGTGGTGGTGCTGACCTCCACCCATGAGCGCGCCTTCTGCGTCGGCGCGGACCTCAAGGAGCGCAACTCCTTCAGCGACGCCGACCTGGTGCGCCAGCGCCCCGTGGCGCGGGCGGCGTACACCGGGGTGCTGGAGCTGCCGATGCCGACCGTCGCCGCCGTGCACGGGTTCGCGCTGGGCGGCGGTTTCGAGCTCGCGCTGGCCTGCGACCTGATCGTGGCCGACCGTACGGCGGTGGTCGGACTGCCCGAGGTGTCCGTCGGGGTCATCCCCGGCGGCGGCGGCACGCAGCTGCTGCCCCGGCGCGTGGGGGCGGCCCGGGCCGCGGAGCTGATCTTCACCGCCCGTCGGCTCCCGGCCGGCGAGGCGCGGGAGCTGGGCCTGGTGGACGAGCTGGTGGACGAGGGCCGGGACCGGGAGGAAGCCCTCGCCCTCGGCGCCCGGATCGCCGCGAACTCGCCGGTCGGCCTGCGGGCCGCCAAGCGCGCGCTGCGCCTCGGGCACGGGCTCGACCTCCGCGCGGGCCTGGAGGTCGAGGACGCGGCCTGGCGCTCGGTCGCCTTCTCCGGCGACCGTGCGGAAGGCGTGGCCGCCTTCAACGAGAAGCGGACCCCGGACTGGCCGGGGGAGTGACACCGGGCACGGCCGTGCTGCGCCCGTGACGCACCAGCCGGCCGTGCGCCCCGGACGGCGGGACGGTACGGCCAGTCGGGCGTCTGTTCGTGGGCCCGAGTGCCCTGATTGTCGGAAATTTACCTAGCCTGTGGTGATGGGAGAGGACAGACGGCTGAGGGCCGTGGTGGCGCTGGCGCAGGGGATGGCGGCGGCGCACAGCCCGCGGGAGTCCTGGCGGGCCGCGGCGCTCGGCGCGTGCCGCGCGCTGTCCGGGAGTTTCGCCGCGCTCTCCGTGTGGGAGCGCGAACTCGGCCGGCTCCGCGTCCTGGCGAACGTGGGCGAGCGCGCCGCCGACGAGGCGGAGTTCCCCGAGGGGGAGGCCTACCCCGTCCACCAGTTCCCGGAGATCACCGAGTTCCTGCACGAACGCTGGGCCTGCGGCGGCGAGCCGAACGCATGGGTGGAGACGGCGGAGGGCCCGGCCGAGGGCCGCGCCGAGTACTGCCACCAGCGGGTCGCCGCGCTGCGACGCCGCGGCCGGGGGTGCTGCGTCGTCGCCCCGATCGTCCTGCACGGCCGCGCCTGGGGTGAGCTGTATGTGGCGCGGCCGGTCGGCGAGCCCGTCTTCGACGGCGCCGACGCGGACTTCGCCACCGTCCTGGCCTCCGTCGTGGCGGCCGGCATCGCCCAGACCGAGCGCCTGGAGGAGGCCCGCCGGCTGGCCTTCACCGACGCCCTGACCGGCCTGGCGAACCGCCGCGCCGTCGACGTGCGCCTCGACGAGGCCGTCGAGCTGCACCGGCGCGACGCCGCGGTGGTGAGCCTCGTCGTCTGCGACCTCAACGGCCTCAAACGGGTGAACGACACCCGCGGGCACGCCGTCGGCGACCGGCTGCTGGAACGTTTCGGGTCCGTGCTGTCGCTGTGCGGGGCGATGCTTCCCGGCGCCCTGGCCGCCCGGCTGGGCGGGGACGAGTTCTGCCTGCTGGCCGTCGGGCCGGCGGCGGACGAGGTCGTCCGGGTGGCCGACGAGCTGTGCCGGCGGGCGGCCGAGCTGGAACTCGGGGACGGCGTGGCCTGCGGGGTCGCCTCCACCGAGGACCCGATCGGTCCCGTACGGTCCGCGCGGCGGCTCTTCCGGCTGGCCGACGCCGCCCAGTACCGCGCGAAGGCCGTCCGGGCCACCAGGCCGGTGGTCGCCGGCCGCGAGGGTCCCGACGACCCCGTGGTGCGCCTCGCGGACACCCCGTCGCCCGCCGCCGCGGAGCGCCGCCGCTTCCGCGGCCGTCACGAACCCCGGCCGTGAGCGGCGCCCGGAGCGCCGCTGTGACGTACCTCGGAGTAAGGGGTCAACCCGCCACCCACTAGTGACATCATCGAATTCACTGCGTACGCTCCTGAATATGGATATGCACACTGTGGTGGTGGGGACGTCGGGCGTGACCGCGTCCGACGTGCTCGCCGTGGCGCGCGGCGGCGCCCGGATCGAGATCTCCGGCGAGGCCGTGGCGGCCCTCGCCGCGGCCCGCGGGATCGTGGAGGCGCTGGCCGCCAAACCGGACCCCGTGTACGGCGTCTCGACCGGCTTCGGTGCCCTCGCGACCCGGCACATCAGCCAGGAACTCCGCGCTCAGCTGCAGCGCAACATCGTCCGCTCGCACGCCGCCGGCATGGGCCCGCGCGTGGAGCGCGAGGTGGTCCGCGCGCTGATGTTCCTGCGGCTCAAGACCGTCTGCTCGGGACACACGGGCGTACGGCCCGAGGTCGCGCAGACCATGGCCGACATCCTGAACGCGGGCATCACCCCGGTCGTCCACGAGTACGGCTCGCTCGGCTGCTCCGGCGACCTGGCGCCGCTCTCGCACTGCGCGCTGACCCTCATGGGCGAGGGCGACGCCGAAGGCCCCGACGGCACCGTCCGGCCCGCCGGCGACCTGCTCGCCGAGCACGGCATCGCGCCCGTCGAGCTGCGCGAGAAGGAAGGCCTCGCCCTCCTCAACGGCACCGACGGCATGCTCGGCATGCTCGTCATGGCCCTCGCCGACCTGGACATGCTCTACAAGTCCGCCGACGTCACCGCGGCCCTCTCCCTCGAGGCCCTGCTCGGCACCGACAAGGTCCTCGCCCCGGAGCTGCACGCCATCCGCCCGCACCCCGGTCAGGGCGCCTCCGCGGCCAACATGCTGGCGGTGCTGAAGGGTTCCCAGCTCACCGGGCACCACCAGGACGACGCGCCCCGCGTCCAGGACGCCTACTCCGTGCGCTGCGCCCCCCAGGTCGCCGGCGCCGGACGGGACACCCTCGCCCACGCCCGCACGGTCGCCGAGCGCGAACTGGCCTCGGCCGTGGACAACCCGGTCGTCCTGCCCGACGGACGCGTGGAGTCGAACGGCAACTTCCACGGCGCCCCGGTCGCGTACGTCCTCGACTTCCTGGCCATCGCCGCGGCCGACCTCGGCTCGATCGCCGAGCGCCGCACCGACCGCCTGCTCGACAAGAACCGCTCGCACGGCCTTCCGCCGTTCCTCGCCGACGACGCCGGCGTCGACTCGGGCCTGATGATCGCCCAGTACACGCAGGCCGCCCTCGTCAGCGAGATGAAGCGGCTCGCCGTACCGGCCTCGGCGGACTCCATCCCGTCCTCGGCGATGCAGGAGGACCACGTCTCGATGGGCTGGTCGGCGGCGCGCAAGCTGCGGACGGCCGTGGACAATCTCACGCGCATCGTCGCCATCGAGCTCTACGCCGCCACCCGCGCGATCGAGCTCCGCGAGGGACTGGCCCCGGCCCCCGCCTCCCAGGCGGTCATCGAGGCCGTGCGCGTGGCCGGCGTCCAGGGCCCCGGCCCCGACCGCTTCCTGGCGCCCGACCTGGCCGCGGCCGACGCATTCGTCCGGGGCGGTGGTCTCGTGGCCGCGGTGGAGCCCGTGACGGGACCGCTCGCCTAGCCGCCGGACACCCCGGCGCACCGGTGACAAAGGTGCTGGTGGGGCCGCTGCCGACCGGGCGGTGGCCCCACCTGTGCTAAAGTCCCGTTGATACGCTATTCAGTTATCCCCTTACTTCTGCGCCTGATCGGAATCTTCCGCAGGCGCGTTTTGTTTTGCAGAACGACGCCCCCCTCCGACAGCCGGGGACGCTCTTCTTTTGAGCCGGGGCCCGCGCCTTACGGGTGCGGGCCCCGACTCCTGCTCTTTATGGGGCCCAGGAAGGAAATCCAGAGCCAGCATGACTCGATCCGAACGCGCCGCCCGCACCACTTCTTCGGGCCGGCCCACCGGCGCCGCCGCCCGGCGTCCCCAGAGGAACGGCACCCGGGGCGCAGGCAAGGGCGGCCCGGTCCGCAAGGCGGTGGCGCCGCAGGAGTTCTCGCTGCCCGAGACCGTCACGCCCGCACTGCCCGCCGTCGAGTCCTTCGACGCGCTGGACATGCCCGCCGCGCTGACCAAGACGCTGGCGGCGCAGGGCGTGACCGAGCCGTTCCCGATCCAGGGCGCCACCCTGCCGAACACCCTCGCGGGACGCGACGTGCTCGGCCGCGGACGCACCGGCTCGGGCAAGACGCTCGCGTTCGGACTCGCCCTGCTGGCGCGGACCGCCGGCCGCCGGGCCGAGCCGAAGGCCCCGCTCGCGCTGGTCCTGGTGCCCACCCGTGAACTCGCCCAGCAGGTCTCCGACGCCCTCACCCCGTACGCGACCGCCGTCAACCTGCGGCTGACCGTCGCGGTGGGCGGCATGTCGATCGGGCGGCAGGCCGGATCGCTGCGCCGCGGCGCCGAGGTGCTGGTGGCCACCCCCGGCCGCCTCAAGGACCTCATCGAGCGGGGCGACTGCGCCCTCGACCGGGTCTCCATCACCGTCCTCGACGAGGCCGACCAGATGGCCGACATGGGCTTCATGCCGCAGGTCACGGCGCTGCTGAAGCAGGTCGAGCCGGACGGGCAGCGGATGCTCTTCTCGGCGACGCTGGACAAGAACATCGACCGGCTCGTCCGGATGTTCCTCACCGACCCGGTGGTGCACTCCGTCGACCCGTCCGCGGGCGCGGTGACGACGATGGAGCACCACGTGCTGCACGTCGCCGACGAGACCGACAAGAAGGCCGTCGCGATGCGCATCGCCGCCCGCGAGGGCCGGGTGATCCTCTTCGTGGACACCAAGCGCGGCGCGGACCGGTTCACCAAGCGGCTGCTGGCCAACGGCGTCCGCGCCTCCGCCCTGCACGGCGGCCGGAGCCAGCCGCAGCGCAACCGCACGCTCGACCAGTTCAAGAACGGCGACGTCACCGCGCTCGTCGCGACGAACGTGGCGGCCCGCGGCATCCACGTCGACGACCTGGACCTGGTCGTCAACGTCGACCCGCCGACCGACCACAAGGACTACCTGCACCGCGGCGGGCGCACCGCCCGCGCGGGCGAGTCCGGCAGCGTCGTGACCCTGGTCCTGCCCGAGCAGAAGCGGGAGATGACGCGGCTGATGGCCGACGCCGGCATCAGCCCGCGCACGGCCCGCGTCACGTCGAGCGACGCGGAACTCGCCCGGCTCACCGGGGCGCGCGAGCCCTCCGGCGTCCCGATCGTCATCGAGGTGCCCCAGCCCGTCGAGCAGCCGAAGCAGCGCCCCAGGTCGAGGCCGAGGACCGGGGCCGGCACCGGCACGGGCCGCCGCACCGGCGGTACGGGAGGCACGGCCGGCCGCACGGGCGGCACCGGCTCCGCGGGCGGCCGCTCCGGCGGCACCGGGGGCCGCGGCGGATCCGCCGCCGGGGGCCGTACGGGCTCGGGTGCGACGGGCCGTACCGGCTCGGGCACCGGTGGCCGTGGCGCCGCCGGCGCGGGTGCGGGCGGTACGCGTTCGGGTTCCGGGCGGGGCCGCGGTCGCGCCCCGCAGCGCGGTGGCCAGGGCGGCGGCGGGCGCAGCGCCGCGTAGGCGCTGTCCGGTTCCGGCCGGTCCTCGCACCCGCGACGACCGGCCCCCCGGGCCACCCGGCCGTGGCCGGGTCCCGGGTGAAAATCCGGGCCCGGCACGCATCCGGCCTGCCGGACGAAGTCGGGCTCCCGGAGGCCCGGGGCAGCGGCTAGACGTCGCCCAGGAATCCCGGGTCCACCGAGTCGAGTTCCTGGCAGAAGTGCCTGCTCACGCCGAGCAGTTCGGCGAGGGGGACCGCGCGGCGGCTGGTCGCCCCCAGGTCCCGGCGGGCTTCGGCGGACCACAGGAACGGCACGACCGAGATGCCCTGCGTCCCCGTCAGGGCACCCGACTCGGCGCGCCAGCCGGGCCAGCGCAGCGTCTCGTAGAACTGCTCCATGCCGCCGGTCAGCAGCCAGGTGAGCCACGGGCCGTACCCGGCGCCGAGGGCCTCCCAGCGCAGCGAGTCCGGCGCGAAGTACACGACCTCGCCCGGATCGCCGGGGCGCCCCGACGGCCGCGGGTCGGCCCCGTTGAGCGTGAAGACGCCGCCCAGGACGTCATGGCCGATGACGAGGCTGTCGCGCGGGCGCCAGGCGGGGTCGAAGTGCTCGGGGAAGCCGTTGACCCCGGCCAGTGACGGCACCCCGCGCAGTCCCGGCGGACCCGAGAGCGCACCGGGTCCCGGACTGCCGTAGACGCGCAGCCACCCGCTGTCCAGCACCAGGCCACCGGAGTTGAGGACGAGCGCCCCGAGCCGGGAGCGGGCGGTGATCTGCAACTGGAGGAGGGACGCGCGCGCCCGCTCCGGGTCCACGGGGAGGACGTCCACGTGCACCTCGCTCGCGGCCAGGTCCGCGGAGACGAGGGGCCAGGCGGGCTCCTCGACGTCGGTCAGCTCGATCAGGTCTCGCATGGGTCCCACCCGGGGGTCTAGCGGGCCGCGGCCGCCGTGCTCAACGGGCCGTCGTACGTTGCTCAGCAGGCCGTCGCCGCTCAGTAGGCCGTGGCGCGTTCCCGGCGCACCGAGTACGCCACGAACCCGGCCCCGAGGCCGAGGAAGAGCGTGCCGCCGACGACGTACGGCGTGGTGTCGACGCCACCGGTGTCGGCGAGCCGGGCACCGTCGTCGGCCGACTCGGCGGAGGTCCGGGTGACGTCCGTGGACGTCGCGGATCCGGACGCGTCGGACCAGGCCGCCGAGTTCGGGGAACTCGCGGAGGTCCGGGTCATGGACGCCGAGTGCTGCGCGGGTGCGTCCTGCGTGGCGTTGGCGGACGGGACGAACCACAGGGCCCCCAGGAGGGTCCCGGCGGCGGTGGCGGTCAGCAACGATCGACGTGCGGCGGACACGGAATATCGATCCCCTTGTGGCGCTGGCGAATTGGCCGTGTGGGGCGATGCTAATGAAAGGCGCGGGTCGTGGGAAAGTCGCGCATCGTCCGGGTCGTACGCTCCCTCCCATGAGTACTCCTGAGACATCACGGTTTGTACGGCTTCGTGTCGAACTGGTGCTGGAGGTCGACGACACCGACGCCGTCACCAAGGCCGCTCTGCAGCGGATCGCCGGCGACACCGACATGCCCTCGGACGAGCGGTCGCACGCCGAGGGTGCAGTGACGGAAGACACTGCCGAGGCCCTCGCCTATCTCGTCGACCCGTTCGACCTGGTCAGTGAGGTGCCGGGGATCGAGCTCGCCCAGGCGTCGTGGAGCAGCGAGCAGATCGACTACGACCCCGATTCGCCGGATTGGGACCTGGACGAGGATGATGCAGCGGAGGACGACGAGGAGAACGGGCTCGGCTGACGCGGCTTGGGGAAAATCGTGACCCCGGGGGGCAACCGCCGTCCGGGGTTTCTTCGTCTCACCAGGCGCACTGACCACTTCCGCACCACGTTCGGTCCCGGTCCCGCCAGTCGGCCCGGTCGATTCGACGTGGCGTGCCCCACACATCCGAGGGATGTGGAACGGGATGTACCGGTCGTAGCGTTGACAGTTCTTACGGGGACTCTCGGGACTTCGGGTTTTCGGCAACGATGGAGAAGCGTGTGATGACGGACAGTAAGCGGCGCAAAGGTCTGATGGCCGCGTCCGCGCTGCTCGGCGGGGTGCTGGTGCTCTCTGCGTGCAGCGGGGGCGACGACAAGGCCGGCGCGTCGGACGGCGGTGACAGCACCTCGCAGGCCAAGGTCGACGAGGCGGCCGCCAAGAAGACGTCCGAGGCGCAGATCAAGATCACGCCCAAGGACGGCTCCGACAACGCCTCCATCAACACCGGCACCAAGGTCACCGTGAGCAAGGGCAAGCTCACGGAGGTCACGCTGAAGACCGCCGCGGGCACCGCGGTGGCCGGCCAGATATCCGCGGACAAGAAGAGCTGGGCCCCCACGGGCCAGCTGGAGCGCGCCACGACCTACGAGATCACCGCCGAGGCGAAGGACTCCGCAGGCCGCGCCGCCCACGAGAACGCCACGTTCACCACGGTCTCCCCGGACAACAGCTTCATCGGCAACTTCACGCCCGAGGACGGCTCCACCGTCGGCGTCGGCATGCCGGTCTCGATCAACTTCGACAAGGCGATCACCAACAAGGCCGCCGTGCAGAAGGGGATCACCGTCTCCTCCAGCAGCGGCCAGGAGGTCGCCGGCCACTGGTTCAGCCCGAACCGTCTGGACTTCCGTCCGGAGGAGTACTGGCAGAGCGGCTCGACCGTCACCCTGAAGCTGAACCTCGACGGTGTCGAGGGCGCGAACGGCGTGTACGGCGTGCAGCAGAAGACGGTCACCTTCAAGGTCGGCCGCAACCAGGTCTCGGTCGTCGACGCGGAGACCAAGACCATGAAGGTCACGCGGGACGGCAAGACCGTCAAGACCATCCCGATCTCCGCGGGCGCTCCGGAGAACAAGACGTACGAAGGCCAGATGGTGATCTCCCAGAAGTTCAAGGAGACCCGGATGGACGGCTCGACCGTCGGCTTCACCAAGGAGGACGGCAAGGGCGAGTACGACATCAAGGACGTGCCGCACGCCATGCGCCTGTCCGCCTCCGGCACCTTCATCCACGGCAACTACTGGGGAGCCAAGTCCATCTTCGGCTCGGTGAACACCAGCCACGGCTGCGTGGGCCTGTCGGACACCAAGGGCGCCAACGACCCGAACACGCCCGCGGCCTGGTTCTACAACAACTCGCTGATCGGTGACGTGGTCGTCGTCAAGAACACCGGCGACAAGACCATCGCCCCGGACAACGGTCTGAGCGACTGGAACCTCGACTGGGCGGCCTGGAAGGCCGGTTCGGCGGCCTGACCCCCTGCGCGACCGAGCGCGGCGGCCTCCCCGGCAGGGGCGGCCGCCGCTTTCGCGTTCTCGGGAGGGGCAGGGGGCGGAAGCCCGGGCGGCACACGGGGTTGCGAGCCGGCGCACACCCCGCGGTGACTGTCATCCACAGCCTTCTCATCGTTCTCTTATGGCGCCCTTATCCCCGCATCACGCGCCGTGCCTAGCTTGCGGCCATGTTCTTCACCTACCTGAGGCGCGAACTGCGCCGCCGCAGAAAAGCGGCCCTCGTCGTCGCCTCCGGACTCGCCCTCGGCATCGCCCTGGTCATCGTGGTCAGCTCGGTCTCCTCGGGCATGGAGAAGGCGCAGGGCAAGGTCCTCCAGTCGCTCTACGGGCTGGGCACGGACATGACGGTCACCAAGGCCGCCGCGGCCCAGGGCGACGGCGACGGCCGCCCGCGCTTCAACTTCGACGCCCGCTCCGAGGACTCCGACGAGGAGCAGAGCAGCGACCGCGTCATGGTCCAGGGATTCCAGACCCTGTCCGCCAAGACGGTCGCCGAGGTCGGTGAGCAGCCGGGCGTCTCGGACGCCGTCGGTGGCCTGAGCCTGCAAGTGGTCAAGGTCAGCGGCCAGTTCAGGCAGGGCCGGTTCCGCCAGGACCAGAACGGCGGCGGCCGGCAGGGCGGCGGGCCCGGAGCGCAGCCCTCGCCGCAGGGCCGGGTGGAGGGCGGCGGCGCCGAGTTCGACGTCAACAGCTACTCCGTCTACGGCACCGACGTCACCAAGCCCGCCCTCGGTCCGCTCACCTCCTCGAAGATCACCAGCGGACGCACCTTCAAGACCTCGGAGACCGACGCCAAGGTCGTCGTCGCCGACACGTCGTACGCCAAGGAGAAGAAGCTCGCGCCGGGCGACACGGTCACCGTCAAGGGCGTCAAGTACAAGGTCATCGGCATCGCGACGCCGGACAGCGGTGACGCCGCGGCCAACCTCTACATCCCGCTGGAGCAGGCCCGGACGCTCAGTGACTCCAAGGGCAAGGTCACCACGATCTACGTCAAGGCGTCCGACTCGCAGCAGATCGACGCCGTCAAGAACACCATCCAGAAGAACATCTCCGGCACGACGGTCACCACGTCCGCCGACCTCGCCGACACCGTCTCCGGCTCCCTGTCGACCGCGTCCGACCTCGCCTCGAACGTCGGCAAGTGGCTGTCCGTCGCCGTGCTCGTGGCCGCGTTCCTGGTCGCCGGGCTGCTCACCTCCTCGGCCGTGTCCCGCCGCGTGCGCGAGTTCGGGACGCTCAAGGCGCTCGGCTGGAAGTCCGGCCGGGTGACCCGCCAGGTCGTGGGCGAGGCCGTCGTCAACGGCCTCGTGGGCGGCGCCCTCGGTATCGCCCTCGGCCTCGCCGGCGCGTACGCCGTGACCGCGATCAGCCCCACCCTGCAGGCACAGCTGGGCGGTTCGGCCGGCGGCCCAGGCGGTGGCGGCCCCGGGGGCGGCATGGGGGGCCCGGCCCGGCAGACCGCGTCCAAGGCCCTCGACGTCGCGCTCACCGCACCGGTCAGCCTCGGCACGATCGCGCTGGCGGTCGCACTCGCCGTCACCGGCGGTCTGATCGCCGGTGCCTTCGGCGGCTGGCGGGCCTCCCGGCTGCGGCCCGCGGACGCCCTGCGCCGCGTCGAGTAGCCCTCGCCGCCCTTGGCCGCCCATCGCCCGCATCAATTCCAGGAGTTGCACCATGTACGAACTCAGAGGCGTCACCAAGCGCTATCAGCGGGGCAAGGAGACCGTCGACGCGCTCGCCGGTGTCGACCTCACCATCGCGGACGGCGACCGGCTCGTCATCCAGGGGCCCACCGGTGGCGGCAAGTCCACCCTGCTGCAGATGCTCGGCGGACTCGACCGGCCGACCGCCGGCAGCGTCGAACTCGACGGCACGGACCTCGCCAAGCTGTCCGAGGCCAGGCTCACCAGGGTCCGCAGCGAGAACATCGGCTTCGTCTTCCAGAGCTTCAACCTCATTCCGACGCTCACCGCCCAGGAGAACGTGGAGACCGCCCTGGTCCCGATGAGGCCGAAGGCGGGGGAGCGGCGCCGGCGGGCCGCCGAGGCGCTGGAGTCGGTGGGCCTCGCCGAGCGGCTCGGGCACCTGCCGGCCGAGCTGTCCGGCGGGCAGCAGCAGCGCGTCGCCATCGCCCGCGCGCTGGTGAAGCAGCCGAAGGTGCTGCTCGCCGACGAGCCCACGGGCAACCTCGACGAGTCCATGCGCGACGAGATCATGGACGTACTGGAGACCATGTGGAAGGAGCACGGGCTCACGTTCATCATGGTGACGCACGATTCGGCGATCGCGAGGAAGGCACCGAGAGTCGCGACGATCCGCAAGGGCCGGATCACCGTCAAGGAGAACACGTCGGCCTGAGCGCGCGCCCGGCTCCGCACCGCGCGAGAAGCGGCGTTTTGCGCAGCAAACGGAAGGCAGGCGTCAACTCCTCACTCCCATCACACTATTGAGCGACTGATCACCCCCCGGCATACTGCGTCATCCGGGGGGTGTGCGTACACAGGTACGAGACTGCCCCTGGCCGGATGAATGGGGAATTCATCCGGACCTCATCTCCAGGGGGAGACTTGCGCAAACAAGTGAAGAGAGCAGGCGCGGCCACGGTCGCCACGGCGGCCGCGGTGGCACTGGCGGCGGGCATGACCAGCCCGGCGTCGGCGGCCAGGGCCGACGGGACGAGCGGCGCTGCGACACCCGCCCTCACGGCCAAGCACCGGATCACGCTGGTCACGGGCGACCGTGTCGTCGTCGGCGCCAAGGGCCGCGTCGTCGGCTTCGAGCGCGCCAAGGGGCGCGAACACATACCCGTCCAGGTACGCAAGACCGACGGGCACACCCTCGTGATACCGGCCGACGCGCAGCGTCTGATAGCAGGCGGCAAGCTGGACCAGAGGCTCTTCGACGTCACCGAGCTGAACAGGTCCGCCAGCCGAAAGGCCCAGAAGCAGGGCCTGAAGCTGATCGTCGGTTACCGGGGCGCCGCGGCCGGCGCGAAGGCGGACGTCCGGGACGCCGGTGAGACCAAGGTCCGCAGGACCCTGAAGTCCCTGAACGCGGACGCGGTCCTCACCCCGAAGGGGGACGCGGGCCGGCTGTGGACCGCGGTCACCGACGAGGGCTCCGCCGCCTCCGGCATCGCGCACGTCTGGCTGGACGGCGTCCGCAAGGCCAGCCTCGACAAGTCCGTGGCGCAGATCGGTGCCCCCAAGGCCTGGGCGGCCGGCTACGACGGCAAGGGCGTCAAGATCGCCGTCCTGGACACCGGTGTCGACGCGACCCACCCGGACCTCAAGGACCAGGTGCTGGAGTCCAAGAACTTCTCCACCTCGGCCGACGCCACCGATCACTACGGCCACGGCACCCACGTCGCGTCCATCGCCGCGGGCACCGGCGCGAAGTCGAACGGCAAGTTCAAGGGCGTCGCGCCCGGCGCGAAGATCCTGAACGGCAAGGTGCTCAGCGACGAGGGCTACGGCGAGGACTCCGAGATCCTCGCGGGCATGGAGTGGGCCGCCGCACAGGGCGCCGACGTCGTCAACCTCAGCCTGGGCGGCGGTGACACCCCGGAGATCGACCCGCTCGAGGCCGAGGTCAACAAGCTCTCGGCGGAGAAGGGCATCCTCTTCGCCATCGCCGCAGGCAACGACGGCGACTTCGGCGAGCAGACGGTCGGCTCCCCGGGCAGCGCGGCCGCCGCGCTCACCGTCGGCGCCGTCGACGACGCCGACAAGCTGGCCTCCTTCTCCAGCCGCGGCCCCGGCCTCGACGGCGCCGTCAAGCCCGACGTGACCGCGCCCGGCGTGAACATCACGGCCGCCGCGGCGCCCGGCAGCGTCATCGACAAGGAGGTCGGCCAGAACCCGGCCGGCTACCTGACCATCTCGGGTACGTCGATGGCGACCCCGCACGTCGCGGGCGCCGCCGCCATCCTGAAGCAGCAGCACCCGACCTGGACGTACGCCGAGCTCAAGGGCGCGCTGACCGGCTCCACCAAGGGCGGCGCGTACACGCCGTTCCAGCAGGGTTCGGGCCGTATCCAGGTCGACAAGGCCATCAAGCAGTCCGTGATCGCCGACCCGGTCTCGCTGAACTTCGGTCTCCAGCAGTGGCCGCACACCGACGACACCCCTGTCACCAAGGCGATCACCTACCGCAACCTCGGGACCACCGACGTCACGCTGAACCTCTCGGTGGCCGCCACCAACCCCAAGGGCCAGGCGGCTCCGGCGGGCTTCTTCAGCCTCGCGGCCAAGACGGTCACCGTCCCGGCGGGCGGCAAGGCCTCCGTCGGCCTCACGGCCAACACCAAGCTCGGCGGCACCACGGACGGCGCGTACTCCGCGTACGTCACGGCGAGCGGCAGCGGCCAGAGCGTCCGCACGGCCGCCGCGGTGCAGCGCGAGGTGGAGTCGTACACGGTCACGCTCAAGCACATCGACCGTGACGGCAAGCCGGCCGTGAACTACGGCTCGGATCTGACCGGCGTCTCGGGCCTCGCCAACGAGAAGTGGTTCTCTCCCTACGACGCCTCGGGCACGGTCAAGGTCCGCGTCCCCAAGGGCGGTTACATCCTCAACACCGGTCTGTACGTGGACCCCGCGGACTTCACCAAGGGCGCCGACTGGATCGCCCAGCCCAAGCTGAACGTCGCCAAGGACACGACGATCACGCTGGACGCGCGGACCACGAAGCCGGTGGACATCACGGTGCCGGACGCGGCCGCCAAGTCGGTCTTCGCGTCGCCGGACTTCACCGTGGACACCGACCGCGGTTCCTACTCGTACGGCTGGTGGCTGGACACGTACGAGAACTTCCGCACCGCGCACCTCGGTCCGCAGATCACCGACGGTTCGCTCTCCCAGCAGTGGGACGCGCACTGGACCAAGGGTGACGACGAGCAGTACGACACCACCACGGCCGCGAAGGTCAAGCAGGTGGCCACCGGCTACACCAAGCACTACAAGGCGAGCGAACTGGCCACGCTGAAGATCGGCCTGGGCGCCTCGTCGAGCGGCAAGAAGGGCGCGATCACCGCGTTCGGCTGGCTGCCCGGCAGCTCCGGCGGCTCCGCCATCGGCATCCAGCAGAGCCTCCCCGGCACCCGGACGCTGCACGTGTCCACCGGTGGCGGCGTGAAGTGGAGCATGGAGTTCGAGCAGTCCGCCGGGGTCGACGAGGACGGCTGGCCCATCAGCGAGGCGTACTACACGCTGGGCAACTCGCAGAGCTTCACCGGCGGCAAGAGCTACGAGAAGACCTTCAACACGGCCGTGTTCGGTCCGCGCATCGGCGGTTCCTACGGCGTGTTCCGCGAGGGCAACGGCATCTACGGCTACCTGCCGCTGTTCGCCGACGGCAAGACCCACGCCGGCTCCTCGGCGTTCACCTCGGTGACCACGACGCTGTACCGCAACGGCACCAAGGTCGGCTCGAACGAGGACCCGCTCTTCGGCGACGCCCGGTTCAAGGTCCCGGCGGGTGAGGCCGAGTACAAGCTGACCAGCTCGGTCAAGCGCAGCGTCAAGGTCGCCGCGGCCTCCACCCGGATCGACGCCAGCTGGACCTTCCGCTCCAAGAAGGCGGACTTCGCCAAGCTGCCCGCCTCCACGGTCCGCTTCAACGCCGCGACCGGTCTGGACAGCCGGGTCGAGGCCGACAAGAAGGTCTCTGTCCCGGTCACCGTGCTGGGCGCGGCGGCGGGCAGCAACCTCAAGTCGCTGTACGTGTACGCGTCCTACGACTACGGCCAGACGTGGACCCAGCTGACCGTGAAGAACGGCAAGGTCACCGTCAAGAACCCGGCGAAGGGCCAGGGCATCTCCTTCCACGCCAAGATCACCGACAAGAAGGGCAACAAGTCGACGATCTCGATCTACAACGCGTACTACGGGAAGTGACCGTGAACCGTCCGGTGCGATCCACGTGATGCGCCGGACGGGTCCGGTCCCGTGATCCACCCGCCGCTGACCGGTTTCGCCCAGCGCGGACATGCGCGACGGCCCGTCGGAAGCAGAGCTTCCACGGGCCGTCCGTGTTTGTGTGGGGGCATGACCGTATCGACCGTGGAGTACATCCGGTACCGGATCCCCGAGCACCAGTCGGCGGAGTTCCTGGCCGCCTACACCCGGGCCGCCGCCCAGCTCGCCGCGGCCCCGCAGTGCGTGGACTACGAGCTGGACCGCTGCGAGGAGGACTTCGAGCACTTCGTCCTGCGGATCACCTGGACCTCGACCGAGGATCACCTGGAGGGTTTCCGGAAGTCGGAGCTCTTCACCGACTTCCTCGCCGAGATCCGCCCCTACATCGGCGACATCGAGGAGATGCGCCACTACAAGCCGACGAGCGTGCGCGGCACCGGCGCGGCCGTGCCCACCCTCTACTCCTGGGCGGGCGGCGCCGAGGCGTTCAGCCGGCTCACCGAGGCGTTCTACGAGAAGGTGCTCAAGGACGACGTGCTCGCCCCCGTCTTCGCGGGCCTCGCACCCGAGCACGCCGCGCACGTCGCGCTCTGGCTCGGGGAGGTCTTCGGCGGACCGCCGGCCTACTCCGAGACCCAGGGCGGTCACGGCCACATGGTGGCCAAGCATCTGGGCAAGGGCATCACGGAGCCCCAGCGCCGGCGCTGGGTCAACCTGCTCCAGGACGCGGCCGACGACGCGGGCCTCCCCACCGACGCCGAATTCCGCTCCGCGTTCGTTGCCTACGCGGAGTGGGGCACCCGCCTCGCCGTCCACTTCTCCGGCCCGGACGCCACACCCCCCGCCGAGCAGCCGGTACCCAGGTGGACGTGGGGGGCCGCGCCGCCGTATCAGGGGTGAGGGCGCGTCCCGGCCCGACCCGTGCGGGGTCCGAGGATGCCTTCTTCGCGGGGGGTGGTACAGCCCGTGCGGCGTCCGAGGACGAGGCCGTCCAGGCCGAAGCGGGGGTCCGGGGGCGGCAGCCCCGGGACATCCGCGGCGCCGTGCGGGTGCCGGGCCGGGGGCGGCGTACCCGGGGCGAGGACTACGGCGGGGTCACCGACCCCGCACGCGTCGCATCCGCCCCCCAAGCCGCCAGCAACCTCAGCGCCTCCGCCGAAGCGGACCCCGGCTCGGCGTGATACGTGATCATCGCCTGCTCCCCGTCGTCCGGGAGCCGGAACGTCTCGAAGGACAGGGTCAGTTCGCCCACCAGCGGATGCTGCAGCCGCTTCACCCCGTGGCTCTTCTCCTTGACGTCGTGCGTCGCCCAGAGCCGCCGGAACTCCTCGCTCTTCACGGACAGTTCGCCCACCAGGGCGGACAGCCGCGGATCGTCGGGATGGCAGCCGGCGTCCATCCGCAGGAAGCTGACGATGTCGCTCGCCTTCTGCTCCCAGTCCACGAACAGCTCGCGGTACTCGGGCCGCAGGAACACCATCCGCGCCCAGTTCCGCTCCTGCGGAGGCAGCTCGGCCCAGTCGCCGAAGACGGCCGCCGCCATCCGGTTCCAGACGAGGATGTCCGAACGCCGCCCCGTGATGTACGCGGGAACCCCGTCCAGCGTGTCCAGCTGCCGGAGCGCCCCCCGCACCTGCTGCGGCCGGGCCGTCTGCTTCTTCTTGTGCTGCTTGGGCTTGGCGAGGTGGGTCAGATGCGCGTGCTCGGCGTCGCTCAGCCGCAGCGCGCGGGCGATCGCGTCCAGGACCTCGGCGGACACGTTCCGCCCGTTGCCCTGCTCCAGGCGCGTGTAGTACGCCACGGAGACCCCGGCCAGCTGGGCCAGCTCCTCGCGGCGCAGTCCGGGCACCCTGCGGTGCCGCCCGAACTCCGGCAGCCCCACGTCCTCCGGCTTCAGCCGGGCCCGGCGCGTACGCAGGAACTCGCTGAGCTCGGCGCGCCGGTCCAGCGACTGCCCCGCGTCCCCGGCGGGCTGATGGGTGGGCTGTTCGTCCATACGTCCAGTATTCACGGTCGTACGCCCAGGAACCTGACCCCGCCAGTAGTAGGACCAGTGGACGTAGGCAGAGCCGTGACCTGGGTGAATGTCGGGCGAGGGGGCAGGCTGGACGACGTGCCCGGTCAGCAGGCGACCGGGCGCGACACCCCTCCTGAGGAGAACCCCCGGCATGACCACTGTTGCTGCGTACGCCGCCCCCGCCGCCAAGGCTCCGCTGGAGCGCACCACGATCGAGCGACGGCCGGTCGGCGAGTTCGACGTACTGATCGAGATCAAGTTCGCCGGCATCTGCCACTCGGACATCCACCAGGCCCGTGAGGGCTGGGGAGAGGCCATCTTCCCGATGGTGCCGGGTCACGAGATCGCGGGCGTCGTCACCGAGGTCGGCTCCGGCGTGTCCAAGTTCGCCGTCGGTGACCGCGTGGGCGTCGGCTGCATGGTCGACTCCTGCCGCGAGTGCGACAACTGCAAGGCCGGCCTGGAGCAGTACTGCGCCAAGGGCATGACCGGCACGTACAACGCGGTCGACAAGAACGGCGAGCCCACCCACGGCGGCTACTCGACCCACATCGTCGTCGACGAGAACTACACCGTCCGCATCCCCGAGGGCCTGGCCCTGGACGAGGCCGCGCCGCTGCTCTGCGCCGGCATCACCACGTACTCCCCCCTGAAGCACTGGAACGCGGGCCCCGGCAAGAAGGTCGCCATCGTCGGCATGGGCGGCCTCGGCCACATGGGCGTCAAGATCGCGCATGCGCTCGGTGCCGAGGTGACGGTCCTCTCCCAGTCGCTGCGCAAGCAGGAGGACGGCCTGAAGCTCGGCGCCGACCACTACTACGCGACCAGCGACCCGAAGACCTTCGAGGAGCTGCGCGGCACGTTCGACCTGATCCTGTCCACCGTCTCGGCCCCGCTGGACCTGGACGCCTACCTGTCCCTGCTGCGGACGGACGGCGCCTTCGTGAACGTGGGCGCGCCCGAGGAGCCGGTCGCGCTCAACCTGTTCTCCGTCATCGGCGGTCGCAAGACCCTCGCGGGCTCCGGGATCGGCGGCATCCGGGAGACCCAGGAGATGCTCGACTTCTGCGCCGAGCACGGCTTCGGCGCCGAGATCGAGCTGATCAGCGCCTCCGAGATCAACGAGGCGTACGAGCGGGTCCTGGCGAGCGACGTCCGCTACCGCTTCGTCATCGACACGGCGACGATCTGACCCCACGGAACCCACCCCGAGGGCGCCCCCGGAACCCGGCCCGGCGCCCTCGGCCTCTTCCCCCGTCGCGTCGTGGGGCGAGTCGGGCAACCATTCGGCGTGCCGGTGTGTCAGATCTGGACCGGAAGAGGTCTGGAGAGGCATGAGCGATCACTGGAACGCGACACCCGTCGGGCCCCGCCCCGCACCCGGGAAGTGGTTGCTGCGCATTGCCGCAGTGGGCGCCTTCATCGCCGCCCCCGGGGTGGCCGTCGGCTACTTCGAGGGGTTCCGGGACGGTACCGAGGCCGGCGCCTTCGCCTGGGTCACGATGTTCGTCGGCGGTCTGGTGACCGGCTTCGCGGCGTGGGTGGCCCTCCTCCGAGGACTCGACCCCGAGTCGAGGAGGGAGCGCCGCCGCAGGGTCGCCGCGATACGTTCCCGGCAGGCGGTCCTGCCGGCCACCGAGCTCAGCCACCGTGCCCTTGCCGACGCGGCCCCGCGTTCCGCGGACCGGTCCCGCAGGCCGCGGCCGGCCGCACCCGCGAGCGGCGGCCGACGGCAGGTGACCTGGTGGCGCGAGGGCGACCTGCTCGCCGCCTTCGGTCTCCGTGGCATCGCTGCCTGGACCGGCGCCATGGCGCTCGCCGGGTGCGGCGGAGTGCTGCACCTCATCGGCGGGACCGGCCGCGGCTGGTTCTTCCTGCTGCTCTCGGCCGGCGGCCTGGTGGTCGGCGTGTTCGAGGCGCGGGTCGCCCGCGGTCTCGCGCGCGTGGCCGTCGGCGAGGACGCCCGCCCCATGCACTGGGTGCTGCTGCGCGAACCGGAAGGGGGCGAGGCGTACCTGGTCCTGTACCGGGCCGACGGCGATCCGGACGAGGCGGCGCCGATGCTCCTGCGGCTCGCCGGGAAGCGGCAGGCGCGACGCCTTCCGCCGACGGGCGTCGCCGACGTCCACGGTCTGCTGCGCCCCGTCACCGTGCTGGTGCCGTGGATCGACGGCTCGCCCGTGTGGACCCGGCATCCCGTGACCGCGCTCGACCTGACCACTGCCCGCGACCGGGCACGGCTGACCTACCTCAAGGGGCCCGAGCCCGGGCCCACGGCCGGTGAACGCTCTTCGTGAGTGTCCGCGGTCATCCACGCCCGTGGAATCGCTCGGCCGTCTCGCGTGTTGATGCCGGTGGTAGGGGATGCCGGTCGTGTGCGGGCCGCGTAGCCCGAGTGACCGAGCTGACAGAGAGTGGAGGGGCCGTAATGGCTGCGCAGACGCAGAGGGCCGTGCTGGCGGGCGGATGCTTCTGGGGGATGCAGGACCTGATCCGCAAGCTCCCGGGGGTGACGGCGACCCGGGTCGGATACACCGGGGGTGACGTGCCGAACGCGACGTACCGCAACCACGGCACGCATGCGGAGGCCATCGAGATCCTCTTCGACCCGGAGAAGACCGACTTCCGTACGCTCCTGGAGTTCTTCTTCCAGATCCACGACCCGAGCACCAGGAACCGTCAGGGCAACGACATCGGCCTGAGCTACCGCTCGGCGATCTACTACGTGGACGACGAGCAGAAGCGGATCGCCGAGGACACGATCGCGGACGTGGACGCCTCCGGGCTCTGGCCGGACAAGGTCGTCACCGAGGTCGAGCCCGTGGGCCCGTTCTGGGAGGCCGAGCCCGAGCACCAGGACTACCTGGAGCGGTACCCGGACGGCTACACCTGCCACTTCCCGCGTCCCGGATGGCGGCTGCCCACCCGCGCGGCGGGCTGACCGCACCGAGCGGCCCGGTCGAGCCCGAGGGCTCACCGGGCCGAGGCGTGTCCTCGCCCCTCGGGGCCGCCGGGCCGCAACCGCACCGGCCACGCGCCGCGGTGCCCCGGGACCCGGCTCCCGCAGGCCGGCGACCCGCCCGGGTGGTCACTGCGGCAGTGTCGCCGGGCTGCCGCCGTTCGCCTCGTATCCCGCGACCGCGAGGGCGCGGTAGACCGCGTAGTCCGCCGCGGGGTCGGACGTCAGGGTCCAGGGCAGTGCCCCGACGTGCCCGTCGATGTGGACCAGCTGGTGCATCGCCTCGGACCACCGCTCGCCGCGGACCAGGAAGAACACCAGGAGATGGCGGACGTGGGCCAGCATCGGGTCGTCCGGGCGGGCCGCGTGCACCGCGAAGAGCGCGCCGTGCATCGCCCTTGTGACGATCTCGCTCTGGTAGAAGCCGCTGACCAGATTCACCTCGGGCAGGTGCTCGAAGACGGCGAAGAGGGGCATGGCGGCCAGCAGGGAGCCCTGGGGGGCCCGGGCCGCGGCGGCCTCCGCGAACGAGTACGCCACCTCACGCGAGCCGTGCCACTTCTCGCACCAGTAGTGCAGCGCCGCCAGGTGCGCGCCCATGTGGGCCGGCGCCCGGTCGAGGATCTTCAGCCACAGCTGCTCGAACTCGGTCCGCTCGTAGCCCAGTCCGCGCGCCACGGACAGCTCGATGATGTACGGGATCGGGTCGCCGGGGGCCAGCAGTGCCGCGTCGCCGCACGCCGCCCTGGCCTCCTCCATGATGATCCGGAACTCGTCCGTCCCGGGTCTCGACGTCCGCCACGCCTGCTGCACCAGGAACTCCGCGTGCACCGCCGCGCCGCCCGCGTCCTTGGGCTCCTCGGTCCGCCACACGCGCAGCCACTGCCCGCCCGGCACCTCGGCGACCCCGCCGGGCCGCTGCCTGAGCTCCAGCGAGGCCGCGCCCGCGAAGGCCTGCACCCGCTGCCAGCGGCGCTCGCCGTCCGCCTCCGTGCCGGCCAGGAGCTGGGAGGCCGCGCGGTAGTCCTGGGTGCGCTGCACCAGGTCCAGCACGTCGACCAGGTCGCCGTCCGGTCCCGGCATGCGCACGTCCAGCTCCTCCTGGCGCAGGAAGCCGTAGTTCGCCGGGTCCGCGGCGTCCGGGTCGCCGGGCGCGACCTGCTGAATGCCGGCCCGCCTGCGCATGAGGAACGGCCCGAGGACCGCCCCCAGCATGACCAGCGCGATCAGGACCCAGAGAATCTCCATGCCCCAAGCGAACCAGACGGGTCCGACAGTTGGCCAACCCGGTCGGCCGCAACCGCCCCGACACCGCCCCGCGCCCCCACCCGCGGTCGCCGTTTGGCGCGGAACGACCCCTCCCGGGGCCCCGTGACGGCCCGAGTGCCGTCACGGGCCCCGCGGGCGCACTACCCTCGGTGCCCATGAGCGACAGGCACATCAGTCAGCATTTCGAGACCCTGGCGATCCACGCGGGCAACACCGCCGATCCCCTCACCGGCGCGGTCGTACCGCCGATCTACCAGGTCTCGACCTACAAGCAGGACGGCGTCGGCGGGCTGCGCGGCGGATACGAGTACAGCCGCAGCGCCAACCCGACGAGGACCGCCCTCGAAGAGAACCTCGCCGCCCTGGAGGGCGGGCGCCGGGGCCTCGCGTTCGCGTCCGGACTGGCTGCCGAGGACTGCCTGCTGCGCACGCTGCTCAGCCCCGGCGACCACGTGGTGATCCCGAACGACGCCTACGGCGGCACGTTCCGTCTCTTCGCGAAGGTCGTCTCGCGGTGGGGCGTGGAGTGGTCGGTCGCCGACACCAGCGACCCCGCGGCCGTACGGGCCGCGCTCACCCCGAAGACCAAGGCGATCTGGGTCGAGACGCCGTCCAACCCGCTGCTCGGCATCACCGACATCGCGGCGGTCGCCCAGGTCGCGCGCGAGGCGGGCGCCCGCCTCGTCGTGGACAACACCTTCGCGACCCCCTACCTCCAGCAGCCGCTCGCACTCGGCGCGGACGTCGTCGTGCACTCCCTGACCAAGTACATGGGCGGCCACTCGGACGTCGTGGGCGGCGCGCTCGTCGTGGCCGACGAGGCCCTGGGCGAGGAACTGGCGTACCACCAGAACGCGATGGGCGCGGTCGCCGGGCCCTTCGACTCCTGGCTGGTGCTGCGCGGCACCAAGACGCTCTCCGTGCGCATGGACCGGCACAGCGAGAACGCGGGCAAGGTCGCCGAGATGCTCACCCGGCACGCGCGCGTGACGAGCGTGCTGTACCCGGGTCTCCCGGAGCACCCGGGCCACGAGGTCGCCGCCAAGCAGATGAAGGCGTTCGGCGGCATGATCTCCTTCCGCGTCGAGGGCGGCGAGGAGGCGGCGGTCGAGGTCTGCAACCGCGCCAAGGTGTTCACGCTCGGCGAGTCCCTCGGCGGAGTCGAGTCCCTGATCGAGCACCCGGGACGCATGACGCACGCCTCCACGGCCGGCTCGCTCCTGGAGGTGCCCGGCGATCTCGTCCGCCTCTCCGTGGGCATCGAGAACGTCGACGACCTGCTCCAGGACCTCCAGCAGGCCCTCGGCTAGGCAGCGCTCACCAGCCGGTGAGGGGTGGAGTCGTGTCCGACGGCGGCTCCACCCAGGGGCGCGTGGCCGACGCCCAGACGACGAACGCGACGGCCGCCGCGAACAGCAGCAGCCACAGCAGCCTGCGGGCGGCGGTACGGCGCCGCAGCATCCGCCCGCCGCGCCGTACGACGTCGGGGTAGAGGTCGGGCGGGACCTGGGCCGGGGACTGTTCCAGCAGCCGCCGTACGGCCGCCTCGCGCTCGGGCAGGTTCACGACGAGGCCACCTCCGCCAGGGCCGGTGCCGGTCCGCGGGGCGGATGCAGCAGGGTCGCCATCGCGCGGGCGCAGATCGCCCGGACGCGTTCGGGGGGCAGGCCGAGCAGCGCCGCCGTCTGCTCCTCGGCGACCCCCTCGTACAGCCGCAGGACGAGGATCAGCCGCTCCTGGGGCGTGAGACGCGCCAGGACACTGCCGGGGTCGGGCCGGGCCCGGCCGAGCCCGCCGTACTGGTGCCAGGCCGTCCGGGCGAAGCGGCCCGCCAGCTCCTGGCGGGCACGGTCGTACGGGTCCTCCCCGCGCAGCCGGTCCCAGCGGGCGTACGTGTGGGCCAGCGCCTGCGTCAGCAGGCGCCGCGCGCGCGGGTTGGCGCCCGGGGGCTCCGCCGTGAGCAGGGTCGCGGCATGCAGCAGCCGCCCCGCCGCGCCCGCGACGAACGCCTCGAACTCCCGGGCGCGGCGGGCGTGGTACGACGCCCGCCGTTCTCGCACTCCCGCGCCTCCCGCCTGAGGGTGACCCGGAGGGGTCTGTGGGACCTGAGGGGAACGGTGGTCCCGGCCGCGTACGGCACGCCAGGCCGTGTGCGGCGGGCCCGCTCTCATATGAGGCCAGGCCCGGCCTCGCGGTCAAGAGTCCGGCGCAGATGCACGCGCGCGTGTGCGAGGAGGAATGCCCGAGAAGGAGGACCTGCGCCGGGACGGACGTGGACGGGGCCGCCGGTCAGGATGCCGAATGCGACTCCGCCACCGGGCCGCCCTGCGTCGCCTGGCGGGCCGACAGGGCGTCGTTGAAGCGCGTGAGGAGCGTGCAGAACGCGTCGCGCTCCTCCGGCGCCCAGTCGTGCGTCAGCTCGGCCATCAACTGACGCCTCGAAGAGCGCACTTCCTCCAGGCGCGACTGCCCGCGCGGGGAGAGCTGGAGCACCACGGCCCGCCCGTCCTCGGGGTGCGAGGTGCGCTTGACGAGTCCGGTGTCGACCAGCGGCGCCACCTGCCGGGTGACCGTCGACGAGTCGATCCCCATGCTCGCGGCGAGCGCCTTGACGCCCATCGGGCCTTCCTTGTCGAGGCGGTTGAGCAGCAGGTACGCGGCCCGGTCCATGGAGTTGCGCACCTGCCCCACCCCGCCGAGCCGGGTCTGTTCGGCACGGCGCGCGAACACCGCCACCTCGTGCTGCAGCGTGTCGAGAAGACCGGTGTCACCGACGGTCGTCATGTCCATCGACATTTCAGGTGTTGTGGGCATGGCCGGGGGCTCAATTCATGCGTGGGGTCCTGGGTTGGGGGACAGGGTACGCGGCCGGGGGGCGGGCCGTACCGGCGCTGCGCAAACCAGTCTCGGCCCGTGGTCACACCAGGAGTGACGCGCTGTGAACTGCGAGACTGGTGGTCATGAGCTACAGCACGGCTGACTCCTTGCAGGCGGTGACCCTGGACGACGTGCGGGGAGCGCAGAAGATGCTCTCCGGCGTGTCGCGGGTGACGGCGATGGAGGGCAGCAGGCATCTGTCCCAGCTGGTCGGCGCGCCGGTGCACCTCAAGTGCGAGAACCTCCAGCGGACGGGCTCCTTCAAGCTGCGCGGTGCCTATGTGCGGATCGCGGGGCTGCTTCCGGAGGAGCGTGCCGCCGGAGTCGTCGCCGCGAGCGCCGGCAACCACGCGCAGGGCGTCGCCCTCGCCTCCTCCCTGCTCGGCGTGCGCTCGACGGTGTTCATGCCCTCGGGCGCGCCGCTGCCCAAGGTCGCGGCCACGCGCGAGTACGGCGCCGAGGTGAGGCTGCACGGTCAGGTGGTCGACGAGACGCTGGCCGCGGCGCAGGAGTACGCGGCCGAGACGGGCGCCGTGTTCATCCACCCCTTCGACCACCCCGACATCATCGCGGGGCAGGGCACGGTCGGCCTGGAGATCCTGGAGCAGTGCCCCGAGGTCCGCACGATCGTCGTCGGGATCGGCGGCGGCGGGCTGATCGCCGGGATCGCGACCGCCGTGAAGGCGCTCCGTCCCGATGTGCGGATCGTCGGTGTGCAGGCGGCGGGCGCGGCGGCGTACCCGCCCTCGCTGGCCGCGGGCCGTCCGCTGGCGGTGGAGAACCCGGCGACGATGGCCGACGGCATCCGGGTCGGCCGGCCGGGGGACGTGCCGTTCCGGATCGTCCACGACCTGGTGGACGACGTGCGCACGGTCTCGGAGAACCATCTGTCGAGCGCGCTGCTGCTGTGCCTGGAGCGGGCCAAGCTGGTCGTCGAGCCGGCCGGCGCCAGCCCCGTCGCGGCGCTGCTGAGCGAGCCCGGCAGCTTCGAGGGGCCGGTCGTGGCAGTGCTGTCCGGCGGCAATGTGGACCCGCTGCTGATCCAGCGCATCCTGCGGCACGGCATGGCCGCGGCGGGCCGCTATCTTGCCGTCACGCTGCGGCTGACGGACCGGCCGGGGGCCCTGGCGACGCTTCTCGGGGTGTTGTCAGTGGCCGACGCTAACGTCCTGGATGTGAGTCACGTCCGGACCGATCCGCGGCTCGGGCTCACGGAGGTGGAGGTCGAGCTGCACCTGGAGACGAAGGGGCCCGAGCACTGCGCCGAGGTCAACAGGGCGCTGCGCACGGCGGGTTACACGGTCATCGACTGACGGCCCGCGTCCCGTCGTCCCGGGTCGGGTAAATCCGTTGAGAGACGCGATACATCGCGTTATGGTGTGTCCCTCGCCACAACGGTGCCGCGAGACGCGAGGCGATGCCCGTCCGGGTGACGTCCCGGCGCTCGCGCGGCGCACGGCACGCAAATCTAGGATCTTTCCGTAGGAAATCCCCAACGCTTTTTGGGAGACCCACATGCCAGGCGCCATCTATGCCGAAGGCCTGGTGAAGACCTTCGGTGACGTAAAAGCCTTGGACGGCGTCGATCTCGATGTCCCGGAGGGCACCGTGCTGGGCCTGCTCGGGCCGAACGGCGCGGGCAAGACCACCACGGTCCGCTGCCTGACGACGCTGCTCCGGCCCGACAGCGGCAGAGCCGTCGTCGCGGGCATCGACGTGCTCAAGCACCCCGACGCCGTGCGCCGCTCGGTCGGACTGTCCGGACAGTTCGCCGCGGTCGACGAATACCTGACCGGCCGCGAGAACCTGCAGATGGTCGGCCAGCTCTACCAGATGCGGGCCAAGGCCGCGAAGGTGCGGGCGGAGGAGCTGCTGGAGCAGTTCCGCCTCACCGACGCCGCCGACCGCCCCGCGAAGACGTACTCGGGCGGAATGCGCCGCCGGCTCGACCTGGCGGCCGCCCTGGTCGTCTCGCCGCCGGTGATGTTCATGGACGAGCCGACCACCGGCCTCGACCCCCGCAACCGCCAGCAGCTGTGGGAGGTCATCAAGCAACTGGTCTCCGGGGGCACCACGCTGCTGCTGACCACCCAGTACCTGGAGGAGGCCGACCACCTCGCGCACGACATCTGCGTCGTCGACCAGGGCCGCGTCATCGCCCGCGGCACCTCCGACCAGCTCAAGGCGCAGACGGGCGGCGAGCGCGTCGAGGTCGTCGTGCACAACCGCGAGCACATCGCCACCGCCTCCGAGGTCCTGTTCGGCTTCGGCAAGGGCGAGACCACCGTCGAGGAGCACACCCGCAAGCTGACCGTCCCGGTCTCCGGCGGCGCCAAGCTCCTCGCCGAGGTCATCCGCGAGCTGGACGCCCGCGGCATCGAGATCGACGACATCGGCCTGCGCAGGCCCACCCTCGACGACGTCTTCATCTCGCTCACGGGCCATCTCGCCGAGGAGCGGGAAGAGGACGCCGCAGCCGCCGACGCGAAGAGCAAGCACCCGAAGGAGACCGTCAAGTGAGCGCCGCCACCGACGCCGTGCGGACCACGGCCCCGAGCAACGCCCTGACGCAGTCCGTGCGGGACTCGCTCGTCATCGCCAAGCGCAACCTGATCAGGATGTCCCGCATCCCGGAGATGGTGATCTTCGGGCTCATCCAGCCGGTCATGTTCGTGGTGCTGTTCTCGTACGTTTTCGGCGGGTCCATGCAGATCGGCGGCAGCACCAGCGCCACCGACTACCGCAACTTCCTGATGGCAGGCATTTTCGCGCAGACCGTCACCTTCGCCACCGCGGGCGCCGGGGCGGGCATCGCGGACGACATGCACAAGGGCCTCATCGACCGGTTCCGCTCGCTGCCGATGGCGCGCGGAGCGGTGCTGACCGGACGCACCCTCGCCGACCTCGTCCAGACCGCGCTCACCCTGCTGGTCCTCGCGGTCGTCGCCCTGCTGGTCGGCTGGCGGGTCGGCTCCGACGGCGACACGAACGCGGCCAAGGTGCTCGGCGCGTTCGGACTGCTCCTCCTGTCCGGGTACGCGTTCACCTGGATCGGCGCCCTGATCGGCCTCTCGGTACGCACCCCCGAGGCGGCCACCTCCGGCGGCCTGATCTGGCTCTTCCCGGTCACCTTCATCTCGAACGCGTTCGTGGACTCGTCGAACATGACGCCCTGGCTGCGCCACATCGCGGAGTGGAACCCGTTCAGCGCCACCGTCCAGGCCTGCCGCGTCCTCTTCGCCAATCCCGGCGTGTCGCAGTCCGACGCCTGGCCGATGCGGCACTCCGTCCTGGCCTCGATCATCTACTCGGTGCTGATCATCCTGATCTTCCGCACCCTCGCGGTGCGCAAGTACCGGTCCGCCACGGCGTGACCACGGCAGCGCGAAGCCCCCGGCGGCCGGCCGCCGGGGGCTTCGTCGAGACCTTCGTCGTGGAGGCTCAGCCCTGGTAGGGGTGGGCCTTGAGGATCTTGACCGAGGCGAGCTTGCCGTTCGGCAGCTCGTACTCGGCGTCGTCGCCGACCTTCTTGCCGTTCACGCCGGAGCCCAGCGGGGACTGCGGCGAGTACGTCTCGATGTCGGCGCTCGCGTACTCGCGGGAAGCGAGCAGGAACGTCAGGGTGTCGTCCTCGTCACCGTCGAAGGCGATGGTCACGACCATGCCGGGCGCGACCGCGCCATCGGCCGCGGGAGCCTCCCCGACCTTGGCGTTCTCCAGGAGCTGGGTCAGCTGGCGCACTCGGAGCTCCTGCTTGCCCTGCTCCTCCTTGGCCGCGTGGTACCCGCCGTTCTCGCGCAGGTCCCCCTCCTCGCGCGCTGCCGCGATCTTGGCGGCGATCTCCGTGCGCGCAGGACCAGACAGGTACTCCAGCTCGGCCTTGAGCTGGTTGTACGCCTCCTGGGTCAGCCAGGTGACGTTCTCGCTGGTCTGGGTCACAGGTGCTCCTCGTAGGTACTGGGAATACAAAGCATCGCCCTACCCAGAAGAATGTTCCTTCACGGGTGGGCGAAACCACGAGCCTAACAATTCAGCGGCTGAAGGGGGAGGACATAAGGCATGAGAATTACATCCGCGCAGGTCAGCGCAGAAGTGCCGAAAGTGGGGCGGGCCGTGTCGTCCGCTTGTCGCCGCGCGCCCTTCCGTAAGGGGCCGGGCGGTCGCCGGACCCGGCTCAGCCCGTGTGACAGCCGAGCAGCTCCGCCGTGGTGCCGCGCGCCGTCGTACGGAGCGTGAGGACCTTGTCGATGCGCGAGGAGCGCTGGTCGAAGCGGAAGTCCGCGCGCCCCACCTCCGCGCCGTCGGCGCTCTGCGAGCGCAGGGTGCAGTAGCCGTCCGCGTCCGCGTCCTTGCGCACCTCCAGATGCACCTCGACCGCATGGTCCGAGACGGCACTGAAGGCGATCACCTCACCGCTGATCCTGCTGCCGCCCACGTAGTAGGAGGCGAACCAGCCGACCAGCGCGAGCAGGACCAGGCCCAGCGCGCCGCCGATCACCTTGAGCCTGCGGTCGGCACGCTCGTCCGCGGAGCGGCCGTACCGGCCCTCGGGCAGCTGCGTGCTCGCCGTGCTCATGGTCGTCCTCTCGCAAGGGCCGGCAGACAGGTCCCGGCAGGGGCTCCGGAGGCCGGGCCCCGGAATTTTTCGCCCGCTTGTTCCGTCACTATAGAAGCCGCCCATCACGCCGATTCACGCCGGGCGCCGAGAGCCGACCCACCGAGGCGGCAGCCGACCGACTGAGGATTGAGTCTTGACTGACCAGCTGCGACTGATGGCCGTGCACGCCCACCCCGACGACGAGTCGAGCAAGGGCGCGGCCACCATGGCGAAGTACGTGTCCGAGGGGGTGGACGTGCTGGTCGTGACCTGCACGGGAGGGGAGCGCGGCTCCATCCTCAACCCGAAGCTGCAGGGGGACACGTACATCGAGGAGAACATCCACGAGGTGCGCAAGAAGGAGATGGACGAGGCCCGCGAGATCCTCGGCATCAAGCAGGAGTGGCTCGGCTTCGTCGACTCCGGCCTGCCCGAGGGCGACCCGCTGCCCCCGCTTCCCGAGGGCTGCTTCGCGCTGGAGGACGTCGACAAGGCCGCCGGCGAGCTGGTGAAGCAGATCCGCTCGTTCCGTCCCCAGGTGATCACCACCTACGACGAGAACGGCGGCTACCCGCACCCCGACCACATCATGACCCACAAGATCTCGATGGTGGCGTTCGAGGGCGCGGCGGACACCGAGAAGTACCCCGAGTCCGAGTACGGCGCCGCCTTCCAGCCGCAGAAGCTCTACTACAACCAGGGCTTCAACCGCCCGCGCACCGAGGCGCTGCACCACGCGATGCTCGACCGGGGCCTGGAGTCGCCGTACGGGGACTGGCTGAAGCGCTGGTCGGAGTTCGAGCGCGTCGAGCGCACGCTGACCACCCACATCCCCTGCGCGGAGTTCTTCGAGATCCGCGACAAGGCGCTGATCGCGCACGCCACGCAGATCGACCCCGACGGCGGCTGGTTCAAGGTCCCGATGGAGCTCCAGAAGGCGGTCTGGCCGACCGAGGAGTACGAGCTCGCCAAGTCCCTCGTCGATACCTCCCTCCCCGAGGACGACCTCTTTGCGGGCATCCGCGACAATGCCTGACATGAGCGCAAGCGCAAGCCTGGCAATGACGAACCTCGTCTCCCTCGCCAAGGAGGTCGACGAGAACAAGGTCACCCCCGGTGTCCTCGGCTTCATCGTGTTCGCGGTGATGGCCCTGGCCGTCTGGGGCCTGATGAAGTCGATGAACCGCCACATGCGGAAGGTCGACTTCGAGGACCCCGAGCAGGAGGGGGCCACCCCCTCCGAGGCGGCCCCCGGGGCCTCCGCGCCCAAGCCCCAGCGGGGCTGACCGCGCCCCGGCGGCGCGTCCGAGGGGGTGTCGTTCGGATCACCCCCGGGTCCGCGACGCCCGGCACGAGACCCCCTAGCGGTGAGTCGTCACCGGTACGCCCATGACCTCGCGGGCGTGCCGGTCGGGGACCATGCCCAGACGCCAGGCCTGCCAGCCCGCGTCCAGGTTGACGCCGCGCTCCAGCAGGAGCTGGTACGCCTCCACGTACTCGTCCAGCCTGCCGTCCCGGGCGCGGTGGGGTGAGCGCGCGAGCTGGGCCAGCTCCTCCTGCGCCACCGCGCCGCCGATCTCGGAACCGCCGGGAGCCGCGAACGGCAGCAGCGTGCAGCGCAGGAAACGGGCCCAGTCCTCGCCGCGGCGGTCACCGTAGGACGTGAACAGACCGATCGCCTCGTCGCACAGCGACAGCGCCTGCGGCGTGCGCGCATTGCCCGCGTCCACCACCGCCAGCTCCAGGCACGTCCACGCCTCGCCGTGCGCCACACCGATGCGCTGGAAGTCCGCCCGAGCGTCGACCAGCAGCTGCCGGGCGAAGCCCGAATTGCGCAGGGAACCGGTCTGCGCGGCCCGCTGGTCCCGGGTCACCCGGGCCGAGTGGTGCCGGGCACAGGCCAGACCGTAGACATCCCGCATCCGCGAGAACATCGTGCGCGAGCGCTCCAGCTCCCGCACCGCGTGGTCCAGGTTGCCCGTCTCCTCCAGCGCCTGCCCCAGGTAGTACACTGTCCACGCCTCACCGCGCGCGTCCTCGTTGTCCCGATGGCGCGACGCGGCCTGGCGCAGACCGTCGACCGCGGCCGACGGATCACCGTCGACGAGCCGGGCGCGCGCCAGCTGCGTCAGCGCCCAGGCCTCACCGCGCCCGTCGCGCGTCCGGCCGTACAGGTCCAGGGCCTCGCGCAGCTCACGTTCCGCGCGCGGGACGTCACCCATGCGCAGCCCCACCTGACCCAGCTGGAAGTGCGCCCACGCCTCACCGTGCACCGACTCGCTCTCGCGGTGCAGCACCAGGGCCTGTGTGAGCAGGTCGAGAGCCGCCGCCAGCCGGGCACGGTCGCGCTCCACCGCCGCCAGCGCATGCATCGTCCACGCACGGTCGGCCGCCAGCTCCGGCGCCGCCTGCAGGTCCATCGCCTCCTGCAGCCGCGCCGCCGCCTCCGCCAGATTGCCCTGATGATGCAGGGTGATCCCCAGGGAGCACAGGGCACGCGCGGCCCCCGCGTCATGGTGCGCCTCGAAGTACAGGTCCACGACCGAGGACAGCGTCGTCCGCGCCTTGTCGAGCTCACCGAGCTGGCGGGCCGCGATACCCGTCCGCCACTGCACCGAGCGGACCAGCAGCCCCTGGTCGACGGCCTGCGTCAGCTCACTGATCTCGCCCAGCCGGTACAGGTCGCCGCGCAGCAGGCAGTAGTCGCACAGGGCGCCGAGCAGGTTGAGCACCGCCGCCTGGTTCACGCCCTCCGCGTGGCGCAGCGCCGCCGTGATGAAGCTCGACTCGTCGTCCAGCCAGCGCAGCGCCGCGTCCAGGGAGGTGAAACCGTGCGGGCCGACCGCGCTCGACTGGAACGCCGAGTCCGCGCGCGTCGACGTCTTCCCGTCGACCAGGCGGATCACCGAGTCGGCCAGCTCCCCGTAGTTCACGATGAGCCGCTCCTGCGCCGCCGTCCGCTCGGCAGGCTCCTCCTCGTCCAGCAGCCGCGCGTGCGCGAAGCTCCGGACGACGTCGTGCAGGCGATAGCGGCTGCCCCGCACGTGACCGATCAGGCCCGCCCGGGCGAGCGCGGTCAGCTGACGGGCCGCCTCCTGCTCGTCCGTCGCCAGCAGGGACGCCGCGGCGGCCGCACCCAGCGACGCACGCCCGGCCAGCGCCAGCCGCCGCAACAGCCGCCGCGCCTGCTCCGACTGGTCGGTGTAGCGCAGCCACAGGACCCGCTCGACCGGGTCCACCGGACCGTACGCCCCGAGGTCGGTGGCCAGCTGCCGGGGGGTACGCGGACCGAGCGAGGAGCCCGCGATCCGCAGGGCCAGCGGCAGGCCGCCGCACAGCTCCCGGACCCGGTCGCAGGACTCGGCGTCGTACGGGCCCGACGTGTCCTGTGCCGCCGCGTTCAGCAACTCCTCGGCGCCGCCCGCGTCCAGCGCCTCCAACGGGAGGTGATGCACCCAGGCGGCAGGACCGGCGGGCAGCTCCAGGGGTTTGCGGGCGGTGACCAGCACCAGGCTGTCCGACCGCTCCGGAACCAGTGTGCGGACCTGCTCGGCGTCGGACGCGTCGTCGAGCACGATCGTGACCGGCAGCCCCGTCAGATGCTGGTGATACAGCTCGCTCAGCCGCCTGACCTGCTGCTCCGGCGAGGAACGCTCACGGAACAGCAGCTGCTCGCGCGGCGCCCCGAGCCGGTTCAGCAGATGCAGCAGGGCGTCGCGCGTCGACAGCGGCGGCTCCTCCGCGCTGTCGCCCCGCAGGTCCACCACGCACGCGCCCCGGAACTGGTCCCTGAGCTCGTGCGCCGCCCGCACCGCGAGAGTGCTGCGGCCCGAGCCCGGAGCCCCGTGCAGCACCACGACCGTCGGCTTCGTCTCCGTGCTCGCACGGGCCGCGTGCACCCACTGCGCCACCCGCGACAACTCCTGCCGACGCCCCGTGAACACGGCGTCCGGTTCCGGGAGTTGCCCGAAGGACTGCTCCAGGACCGTGCGCCTGCGGGCCGCGGCGCTCTTGTCCGTGCGCCGCAACTGCGGGGCCCCCTTCTTGGCGCCGGTGGACGCGCTCAGCACCCGCTGCTGGTCGAGGAACGGACGGATCCCGCGCACCTCCAGGGCGGTCAGCCACTGCAACCGCAGCTGCTCGGCCCCACCCGGCTGGCTCCGGGCGCCCGCCCGGCGGCTCGCGGCGGGCAGATGCCCGGCGCTCACCTTCGCCACGGTGGTCGCCGCGCCCGCCGCGCCGGCCACCGCACCCGCGCCCAGCGCCGTCCCCGCCCCGGTGCCCAGCGCCAGGTCGGCGACGCAGGCCGCGAGCGCCGCGACCCCGGCCACCAGCACCGCGGTGCCCGCACCCTCGCGCGCGTACCGCTGCCCGAAGCTGAGCTCGCCCGCCTCCGTCTCGTCCAGCGCGCGCGTGTACGCCTCGTACTCCTCCACGGCCGCCCGCGCCATGCCGTCCAGCGCGCCGCGCGCCCGCGCCAGCAGCACGGCCCCGTCGGTACGCCCGCCCGAGCGCCGCACCTCCTCCTCCACGGCCCGGGCCAACAGCCGCTCGGCCTCCGCCCGATGGCTGTCCCGCATCTCATGTCCCCCTTTGGCGGCAACTCCGTTGCCTATGAGTGTCCTTGGTCGGGGGCGTCAGCGACAGAGGCCCGGCGATCATCGGCGCGGCCCGCCGCGGAGCACGCGCGCGGTCACGGTCGGACCCGCGGTGGAGGCACGCCGGGTGAAGCGCGGCTTCTCCGTCGCCACGCCCACCGTGGCAGAGTGGGAAGGGTGAACCGACTGGCCCGTGAGACGTCCCCGTATCTGCTCCAGCACGCCGACAACCCCGTCGACTGGTGGCCCTGGTCGGCCGATGCCTTCGACGAGGCGCGCAAGCGCAACGTGCCCGTCCTGCTCAGCGTGGGCTACAGCAGTTGTCACTGGTGCCACGTCATGGCGCACGAGTCCTTCGAGGACGAGGCGACGGCCGCCTACCTGAACGAGCACTTCGTGAGCGTGAAGGTGGACCGCGAGGAGCGGCCCGATGTCGACGCCGTGTACATGGAGGCGGTCCAGGCCGCCACCGGCCAGGGCGGCTGGCCCATGACCGTCTTCCTCACCCCGGACGCCGAGCCGTTCTACTTCGGCACCTACTTCCCGCCCGAGCCCCGCCACGGGATGCCGGGCTTCCGGGAGGTCCTCGAAGGCGTGCACGGCGCCTGGACCGACCGCCACGACGAGGTGGCCGAGGTCGCCGGGAAGATCGTGCGGGACCTTGCGGGACGGGAGCTGAACTACGGCGGCACCGAGGTGCCGGGCGAGGAGGAGCTGGCCGGGGCACTGCTGGGACTGACCCGTGACTACGACGAGCAGCGCGGCGGCTTCGGCGGCGCGCCCAAGTTCCCGCCGTCCATGGTGATCGAGTTCCTGCTGCGCCACCACGCCCGCACCGGCTCCGAGGGCGCCCTGCAGATGGCGCGGGACACCTGCGAGCGGATGGCGCGCGGCGGCATCTACGACCAGCTCGGCGGCGGGTTCGCCCGCTATTCCGTGGACCGCGACTGGGTGGTCCCGCATTTCGAGAAGATGCTCTACGACAACGCCCTCCTGTGCCGCGTCTACGCGCACCTCTGGCGGGCCACCGGGTCCGCGCTCGCGCGGCGGGTGGCGTTGGAGACCGCGGACTTCATGGTGCGCGAACTGCGCACGGCCGAGGGCGGGTTCGCCTCCGCGCTGGACGCGGACAGCGACGACGGGACCGGCCGGCACGTCGAGGGCGCGTACTACGTGTGGACGCCGGAGCAGCTCCGCGACGTCCTCGGGGACGACGCGGAGAGCGCGGCCCGGCACTTCGGCGTGACCGAGGAGGGCACCTTCGAGGAGGGTGCCTCGGTGCTGCAACTCCCGCCGGGGGAAAGCGGGTTGGACGCGGAGCGGCTCGCCTCCGTCCGGGAGCGGCTGCTCGCCGCGCGCGGGGAGCGTCCGGCGCCGGGCCGGGACGACAAGGTGGTCGCCGCCTGGAACGGCCTGGCGATCGCCGCGCTCGCGGAGACGGGCGCCTACTTCGGGCGTGCGGATCTGGTGGAGGCCGCGATCGGGGCCGCCGACCTCCTCGTGCGGCTTCATCTGGACGACCGGGCGCGCCTGGCGCGGACCAGCAAGGACGGCCGGGCGGGTGCGCACGCGGGTGTCCTGGAGGACTACGCGGACGTGGCGGAGGGCTTCCTCGCGCTGGCGTCGGTGACCGGTGAGGGGGTCTGGCTGGAGTTCGCCGGGTTCCTGCTCGACCATGTCCTCGCGCAGTTCACGGACGCCGAGTCGGGTGCCCTGTTCGACACGGCGGCGGACGCGGAACGCCTCATCCGCCGGCCTCAGGACCCGACCGACAACGCCACGCCCTCGGGCTGGAGCGCGGCGGCCGGTGCGCTGCTGTCGTACGCGGCGCAGACCGGTGCGGAGCCCCACCGGACGGCCGCGGAGCGGGCGTTGGGCGTGGTGAAGGCGCTGGGTCCGCGGGCCCCGCGGTTCGTGGGCTGGGGTCTGTCGGTGGCCGAGGCGCTGCTGGACGGGCCGCGCGAGGTGGCGGTGGTCGGTCCGGTGGACGCGGAGGCCACCAGGGCGTTGCACCGGGCGGCGCTGCTGGGGACGGCGCCGGGTGCGGTCGTCGCGGTGGGGGCCGCGGACAGTGACGAGCTCCCGCTGCTGGCGGGCCGGCCGCTGCTGGGCGGTGAGCCCGCCGCGTACGTCTGCCGCAACTTCACCTGTGACGCTCCGACGTCGGATGTCGAGCGGCTCCGTGAGGCGCTGGGCGGCGCGGTTTCCGACTGAATCGGGTGGATACGGATCGGAAGATTCCGAAGTGGTCGGATAGATGGGGTTACTTGACCGAGCATTCCGAAACACTCTATTTATTTGAAGACCTTACGGATTTCACAGTTCCCACCTAGTCTCCTCACGGTGACGCGACGGTTGGTGACACGCCGTCGCGACAGGGGGTTTGGGATCTGGGGGGATCTGTTGCTCACATCTGTCTTCATCGCTGCCGTTTCGCTGGCTCTGTTCTGGATGGCGGCCTTCACCCTGTGGTGGCAGATGCACGCGTGGCGTACGCCCGAAGTGCTTGCTTCCACCCGTTTCAGCAGACCGGACGGCGGAGAGGGGCTGTCCTTCTCGCTGCTGCTGCCCGCGCGCCACGAGCAGGCGGTGCTGGACCACACGATCCAGCGGCTGCTCGAGTCCGGTCACGACGACTACGAGATCATCGTCATCGTGGGACACGACGACCCGGAGACGGCTGCGGTCGCCCGCCGGGCCGGGGCCCGCGACCCGCGTGTGCGGGTCGTCGTCGACACCCATGAGAAGAAGAACAAGCCCAAGGCCATGAACACGGCGCTGCCGCACTGCCGCGGCGACGTCGTCGGGGTCTTCGACGCCGAGGACCAGGTCCATCCGGAGCTGCTCGCCCACGTCGACCACGCGTTCCGCACCACGGGCGCGGACGTCGTGCAGGGCGGCGTGCAGCTGATCAACTTCAACTCCAGCTGGTACAGCCTGCGCAACTGCCTGGAGTACTTCTTCTGGTTCCGCTCGCGGCTGCACCTCCATGCGCAGAAAGGTTTCATTCCGCTCGGCGGCAACACCGTCTTCGTGCGCACCGACGTACTGCGCGAGGCGGGCGGCTGGGACCCGGACTGCCTCGCCGAGGACTGCGACCTCGGGGTGCGGCTCTCCAGTGTCGGCAAGAAGGTCGTCGTCGCGTACGACTCCGACATGGTGACCCGGGAGGAGACGCCGGGCAGCCTGGTCTCCCTGCTGAAGCAGCGCACCCGCTGGAACCAGGGGTTCCTGCAGGTCTACCGCAAGCGGGACTGGAAGCAGCTGCCGGGATTCGGGCAGCGGCTGCTCGCCCGCTACACGCTGATGACGCCCTATCTGCAGGCCCTCTCCGGCGTGATCATCCCGCTCAACGTGGCGGTCGCGCTCTTCCTCGACGTGCCGGTCGGCATCGCCTTCATCACCTTCCTGCCGGCCGTCACCGCGCTGGTCACGTTCGTCTTCGAACTGGTCGGGCTGCACGACTTCGGCAAGCAGTACGGACTGCGTGTGCGCTTCGTGCACTACCTCAAGCTCATCGCCGGCGGGCCCTTCTACCAGGTGCTCCTCGCCGGCGCGGCCGTTCGCGCGGTGTGGCGCGAGCAACGGGGCCGCACCGACTGGGAGTTGACCAGCCATGTCGGTGCGCATCTCACCGAGACGATCCGAGAGGACGTTCCTGCGTGACCTCCACCCTTCCCGCGGCGACCACCACGGTCCCCGCGCAGCGGCCTCGTGCGCCCAAAAACGTTCCTCTCGTCCGTCCGGTCCCGCGTCTGCGCCGTTCACGCTCCGATCTGATCCTGTGCGGGCTGCTGCTCGTGGCGATCATGGTCGTGCAGGGCTGGAACATCGCCGACTACCCGACCCTCAGCGACGACGAGGGCACCTACCTCGCCCAGGCCTGGGCCGTGCAGCAGGGCGACGGACTGGCCCACTACACCTACTGGTACGACCACCCGCCGCTCGGCTGGATCCAGATGGCGGCGCTGACCTGGATCCCCGCCAGGATCAGCCCGTCCTTGATGACCGTCGGACCGATGCGTACGACGATGCTGCTGGTCAGCGCCGCGAGCGCGGTCCTGCTGTACGTCCTCGCGCGCCGTCTGTCGCTGCCGCGCTGGGCGGCCGGCCTGGCCATGGCGATCTTCGGGCTCTCACCGCTGTCGGTGGTGCTCCAGCGCGAGATCTTCCTGGACAACATCGCGGTGACATGGACGCTGCTCGCGTTCTGCCTGGCGGCCTCGCCGAGCCGCCATCTCTGGCACCACTTCGCGGCGGGCCTCGCGGCCGCGGCGGCGGTGCTCACCAAGGAGACGATGCTCGTCGTCCTGCCGGCGCTCGTGGTCACCATGTGGCGCCACGGCCACCGCGACACCCGCAAGTTCGCCCTCACCGGCGCGGTCACCGCCTGTGTCCTGATCGGCCTGGCGTATCCGCTGTTCGCCCTGCTCAAGGGCGAGCTGTTCCCCGGGGCGGGACACGTCTCGCTGTGGGACGGCATCACGTACCAGATGAGCCGCCCCGGCTCCGGGTTCATCCTCGACCCCGGGTCCGGCTCGTACGGTGTGCTGCAGTCCTGGCTCTACTACGACCGCGTCCTGCTCCTCGGCGGTCTCGCGGGCGCCGTGCTGCTGATGCTCACCTGGCGCTGGTCGGTGACCGCCCGCGCGCTGGCCGGGCCGGCGCTCACCGTCGGCATCCTCGCGCTGGTCGCGTTGCGGCCGAGCGGCTATCTGCCCGCGATGTACGTCATCCAGGCGCTGCCGTTCCTCGCGCTGGTCCTCGCCGGAGGCGCCGCGAGCGTGGCGCACGCGGTACTGCGCCGGTGGCGGAGCACCGAGGAGAGGCGTCATGTCACCTGGGGGCGCCGGGCGACGGCGGCCCTGCTCGTGGCCGCGGCCGCCGCCCATGTCGTGCCGCGCTGGTACGACGGCGACCGCACCGCCGTGACCGCCGACGCGAACGCCCCGTACCGGGCCGCGTCGCACTGGCTCACCACCCGGGTGGTGAACCCCGAGGACACCCGGGTGCTCGTCGACGACGCGCTCTGGCTCGACCTGGTGCACGACGGCTACCGGCCGGGGCTCGGCGTCATCTGGTTCTACAAGGCGGACCTCGACCCGGCGGTGACGAGGACGATGCCGCGGGGCTGGCGCGACCTCGACTACGTGGTGGCCTCACCGACGGTACGGCGGGACGCGGTCGACCTGCCCAACGTCAGGGCGGCGATGCGGCACTCGACGCCGGTCGCCACCTTCGGCACCGGTGAGGACCGGATCGAGATCCGTCGGATCCAGGCCGTGGGAGGCCCCCGATGAGCCACGAGTCCACCGTTCCCGAGGAGATCGGGGGCCCGTCCGCGGTCCCCGGGGAACTCGGCGGCCCGGCAGTGCGCGCCGTCGAGGTGCCCGAGCCCGGGGCCGTCACGATCGTCGTGCCGACGTTCAACGAGTCGGCGAACGTACGGGAGTTGCTGCGCCGGATCACCGAGTCGGTGCCGGCCCGGCTGCCCTGCGAGGTGGTCTTCGTGGACGACTCCACGGACGACACCCCGGAGGTGATCTCACGAGCGGCGCAGGACTGCCCGTTCCCCGTCACCGTGCTGCACCGGGAGGAACCGGTCGGCGGCCTCGGCGGTGCCGTGGTCGAGGGGCTGCGGGCCGCGACCTCCGACTGGATCGTGGTCATGGACGGCGATCTGCAGCATCCGCCTTCTCTGGTACCGGAGTTGGTGGCCACGGGGGAGCGGGCGTCCGCCGGGCTCGTCGTCGCCAGCCGCTACGTGGAGGGCGGCAGCCGGGAGGGGCTGGCGGGCGGCTACCGCATCGTCGTCTCACGCGGCGCGACCTGGCTCACCAAGGCGCTGTTCCCGCGCAGGCTGCGCGGCATCAGCGACCCGATGAGCGGGTTCTTCGCGATCCGGCGCAGCGCGGTCACCGCCGACGTCCTCCAGCCGCTCGGCTACAAGATCCTCCTTGAGCTCGCGGTGCGCAGCCGCCCCCGCGAGGTCACCGAGGTCCCCTTCGTCTTCCAGGACCGGTTCGCGGGCGAGTCCAAGTCGACGGCGCAGGAAGGCTTCCGCTTCATGCGGCACCTGGTCGGGCTGCGGACCGCCTCGCCGGTGGCCCGGATGGTGGTCTTCGGCCTGATCGGGGCCACCGGGTTTTTGCCGAACCTGCTCGGCCTGTACGCGCTCACGGCCGCCGGAGTGCATTACCTGCCGGCCGAGATCGTCGCCAACCAGCTCGGGGTCGCCTGGAACTTCCTGCTCATCGAGCACCTGCTGTTCCGTGAGCGCCGCCGGCACCGCACCTGGTGGGACCGGGTGGGCCGGTTCGCGCTGCTCGCCAACGCCGATCTGGTCCTGCGCATCCCACTGATTGCCCTGTTCGTGCGGGAGTTCGGGATGGGGGCGCTGTCCGCCACCGCGCTGGCCCTGGTGACGACCTTCGTCCTGCGTTTCGCCGGGACCGAGGCGCTGGTCTATCTGCCGCGCAGGGCCGCCGGGTCCGGGCGCGGAAGCCGTAACCGCAGCCGCAGCCGCACAGCAAGGAGAGCCGCGTGACCCTCCGCTTCCGACCACGAAGAAGAACCTCGCTGCTGGCCGTGGCGGGTCTCGCCGCCGGTCTGCTGCTGGTCTCCCCGCAGCCCGCCGCGGCGGCGAACCTCGTCAAGAACCCCGGTTTCGAGACGGCCGGCACGGACGGGATGCCGTACTGCTGGGAGAAGTCCGGCTGGGGCGACAACGACTTCACCTTCTCGACCGTCGCGGGCGCCCACTCGGGCTCCAAGGCGATGAAGGTCGAGCTGACCCGGCGGGTCGACGGTGACCGCAAGGCGCTGATCACGGAGAGCGCGGCCTGTGCGCCGGTGGTCACGGCGGGCAAGCAGTACGACCTCGGGCTCTGGTACAAGTCGACGACCCCGGACACCTCCCTCACCCTGTTCCGGCACGACGCGAGTGCCGGCTGGCAGTACTGGACGGACCTGAAGACGCTGGAGACGGCGGCCGGCTGGACGCAGGCGTCGGTCCGCACGCCGGCGGTGCCGGCCGGCACCGACCGGATCACCTGGGGTGTCTCGGTGTACGGCACGGGGTCCGCGACCACCGACGACTACACGATGGAGCAGGTCGCCGACCCCGTGCCGCCGGTGCAGTGCACCGGCACGGCAGACGAGTGCGCCAACGGCAGGTGGACCGTGCTGCCCACGCAGAACCCGGTCCGCTCCATGCACTCCGTCGTGCTGAGGAACGGCAAGGTGCTGCTGATCGCGGGCTCCGGCAACAGCGAGGAGATGTTCGAGGCGGGCACGTTCACCTCGGCGGTGTACGACCCGGTGCAGGGGACGTACAAGCAGATCCCCACGCCCAAGGACATGTTCTGCGCGGGGCACGTCCAGCTGGCGGACGGGCGCGTGCTGGTGATGAGCGGGAACAAGGCGTTCCCGGTGGCGGGCGGTCACGGGTACGAGGGGTACAAGGAGTCGTACGTCTTCGACCCGGCCACCGAGACGTACAGCAGGACCAACGACATGAACGACGGCCACTGGTACCCGTCCGCGACGGTCATGGGCAACGGGGACGTGATCTCCTTCGGCGGACTGCGCGAGGACTCCACCGGGTCGGTGACCGCCGAGCGCTTCTCGGCCGCCGAGCAGCGGTGGCAGCCGCTGTGGAAGGTCAACCAGACCTGGTCGTACTGGGGTCTGTACCCGTCGATGATCCTGATGCAGGACGGCCGGCTGTTCTACTCGGGCAGCCACGTCTTCGGCAACGGCACCCCGGGCACCGGCTCCGCGGTCTACGACTACGACGCCAACACGACGACCGCGATCCCCGGGCTGCAGCGGAAGGACGAACGCGACCAGTCCGCGAGTGTGCTGCTGCCCCCTGCCCAGGACCAGAAGGTGCTCACCCTCGGCGGCGGCAACATCGACTCCAACCCGGACGCGAACCGGCTGACGGACATCATCGACCTGAAGGCCGCCAGTCCGGCGTACACGGCCGGGCCGCCGATCCCGCAGGGCAAGGTCGACCTCGGCAACGGCAAGGTCGCCCAGAGCGGCGGCCAGGGCAAGATGTACGTCTCGGCGGTCCTGCTGCCCGACGGCAAGGTCCTGGAGACGGGCGGTGCCCTGCACAACCGGGCCGATCCGGTGTACGAGTCGTCCCTCTTCGACCCGGCGACCTCCTCCTTCGACCCGGTGACACCCGACCCGGAGGAGCGCGGCTACCACTCGTCCGCGTTCCTGCTGCCCGACGGCCGGGTGATGACGACGGGTGACAACCCGGGCAACGGCAGCTGGAACCACGACGTGTCCGTCTACACCCCGCCGTACCTGCTCAAGGGCCCCCGCCCGGCGATCACTTCGGTGATCGACAGCGAGTGGCGGTACGGGGACACCCAGCGCATCACGGTGGACCGGCCCATCGCCAAGGCGGAGTTGATCCGCCCGGCCGCGGTGACGCATTCCTCCGACCCCAACCAGCGCTTCGTGGACCTCCCGCTGAGCGTGGACGGCAACAACGTCGACCTGAACGTGACGAGCAACCCGAACCTGGCCCCGCCCGGCTGGTACATGCTCTTCGCGGTCGACGCCAACGGGGTGCCTTCGGTGGCCGAGTGGATCCATCTGCAGGGGCCGTCCGCGCTGGCCGCGGACGCCGCCTCGGCGCACGTCCACTCCTTCGCCGACTCCCTGGAGGGCACGGTCAAGGCGCCGGGCAGGAAGCGGACCTCGCAGAACGTGAGCACGACGGTCTCCGGCTGCGACCCGCACTACGGCTCGGTCAACGTCTGCGTGCCGACGGCCTTCCCGGCGGCGGTGGAGAAGACGGCAGCGGCCCGGTGCGCCTGGCTGAAGACCAACGACTACGGCCGGCTGCGGGTCAACGGCCGGGACGATCCGCTGGGCCTGGATCGGAACGGCGACGGCAGGGCCTGCGGGAAGGGGGACCTGCGGAGGCCGTAGCTCAGCTTCCGAACTCCGCGAGGGCGCGCGCCACGATGGCCTCCAGGCGGTCGTGGTGCGCGCCCCGCCAGTAGGCGCGCCCGCACGCGGCGCACTGCGCGAAGACGTCGTACGACCGGCTCGTGCCGCCTTCGAGCCGGTCGGCGAGCTCCTCCTTGGTCGCCTCCGCGAGCAGGCCGTTGCACGCCGTGCACCGCGTCCACGGCTTCAGCTCGGGGGCGAAGCGGCCCAGCACGTCCCGCAGCTGGTCGTCGGGGAGGGTGCTGTAGACGAAGGCACCGGCCCACAGCTCGCGGCGGCGCAGCAGGCCGCGGTCCCGGCTGAGCAGGACGCGCCGCTCGGCGGCCGAGCGGGTGGCGAGGGCCGGGTCGCCGATGTCGGTGGACTCGTACGCCGTGTCCACGCCGAGCAGGCGCAGCCGGCGGGCGAGGGTTCCGAGATGGACGTCGAGGAGGAAGCGCAGCGGGGCTCCCGGCACGGACTGCGGGCGCCGGACGGCCCGCACCAGGACGGACTCGCCCGACGCGGGGATGTGCGACACCGGTACGTCCCGGCCGTCCACGGCCAGGGCGCCGACCTCGGTCAGCGGGACGCCGAGCGACTCGACGACATGCCCGAGCGTGGAGGCGCCGTCGGTGACGACTCCGGTGGCGCCGGCGCGCCGCGCGGGCGGCACGAACAGGCGCAGCTCGGGGGCGAATTCGACGTGGATCTCCGGTCCGTTCACCGGGTCAGGATGCCACGGGCGACCGTCCCGCGGCCTCCGGGTTTCCGGCAGGTGGGGCCGGGTGCGAGGACGTCCGGGGCGGCATCCGGCCGGCGCCCGCGCCGGCCGGAGGGGCCCCTCAGTAGGCGACCAGCGAGATGCCGATGTAGTGCGCGATGAACGCCGCGAGGGTGAGCGAGTGGAAGACCTCGTGGAAGCCGAACCACTGGGGGGAGGGGTTGGGGCGCTTGAGTCCGTAGATCACGCCGCCGGCGCTGTAGAGCAGGCCGCCGACGATCACCAGGACGAGGACCGCGACACCGCCCGCGTGCATGAAGTCGGGCAGGAAGAAGACGGCCGCCCAGCCCATGGCGATGTAGCAGGGGGTGTAGAGCCAGCGCGGGGCGCCGACCCAGAACACCCGGAAGAGGATGCCGGCGGCGGCGGCTCCCCAGATGCCCCACAGCAGCCACTGGCCCTTGGCCTCGGGCAGCAGCAGCATCGTCAGCGGCGTGTAGGTGCCCGCGATGATCAGGAAGATGTTCGCGTGGTCGAGTCTGCGCAGGACGCCGTCCATGCGCGGGCTCCAGTTGCCGCGGTGGTAGACGGCGCTCACGCCGAACAGCAGGCAGGCGGTCAGGGTGTAGATCCCGCAGGCCAGCCGGCCGCGGCCGGAGTCGGCGAGAGCCGTGAGGAGCAGACCCGCGACGAGCACGGCCGGGAACATTCCGAGGTGCAGCCAGCCGCGGAGCCGGGGTTTGACCGGGTGGGGCAGGGAGAGCTCGACGGGGCCGCGGCCGGCGGCCGGCGAGTCCGTGGGCGCGTCGGGGACGGGCGCAGTCATAGGAGCAATCGTACCTACGGAACCGTAGGTTACGCGTCAGTCCCGGGGTATCGGCCGGTCGATAGTGGCCAGGGTCTCACGGGAGGGGGGCGCGGTCACGGGAGGGTCCCCCGGCGGAACCCCGATTGCACGCGGGGAAACCCCCGGATGAGTGGCGATGCTCACGCCGCTCAGGTGTGAGGCCCTCTGGACATATGGGCGGATGCGTCGGATGATCAAATGAGTGCGGTCGGCACCGGATGAGCGCCCATGATCCATCACCGTGAAGCATCCGGGTCGCGGCCCCCACGGGGCATTCAACAACAAAACCCCTCATTTAGGAGCAATCGTGGCGCGCGACATCGCGGCTCCCACCGACGTCCCCACCTCTCACCAGGAACTGATCTCGTGGGTCAACGAGATCGCCGAACTGACCGAGCCGGACAGTGTGGTCTGGTGTGACGGATCCGAGGCGGAGTACGAGCGACTGAGCGAGGAGCTCGTCCGCAAGGGCACCTTCAAGAAGCTCGACCCGATCAAGCGCCCCAACTCCTACTACGCCGCTTCCGACCCGACCGATGTCGCGCGAGTCGAGGACCGGACGTTCATCTGCTCCGAGAAGGAGGAGGACGCCGGCCCGACCAACCACTGGAAGGCGCCCGCCGAGATGCGGGAGATCTTCCAGGGGCAGGACGGCAAGGGCGGTGTCTTCCGCGGCTCGATGCGCGGCCGGACGATGTACGTCGTCCCGTTCTGCATGGGCCCGCTCGGCTCGGACCTCTCCGCCATCGGCGTCGAGATCACCGACTCCGCCTACGTCGCCGTGTCCATGCGCACCATGACCCGGATGGGCCGCCCCGTCCTGGACGAGCTCGGCTCCGACGGCTTCTTCGTGCGCGCCGTGCACACGCTCGGAGCGCCGCTGGAGGAGGGCCAGGCCGACGTGCCGTGGCCGTGCAACTCCACCAAGTACATCTCGCACTTCCCCGAGACCCGCGAGATCTGGTCCTACGGCTCGGGCTACGGCGGCAACGCCCTGCTCGGCAAGAAGTGCTACGCCCTGCGCATCGCCTCCGTCATGGCACGCGACGAGGGCTGGCTCGCCGAGCACATGCTGATCCTCAAGCTGACCCCGCCGCAGGGCGAGTCGAAATACGTCGCCGCCGCCTTCCCGAGCGCCTGCGGCAAGACCAACCTCGCCATGCTGGAGCCCACGATCTCCGGCTGGACGGTCGAGACGATCGGCGACGACATCGCCTGGATGCGGTTCGGCGAGGACGGCCGCCTCTACGCGATCAACCCCGAGGCCGGCTTCTTCGGCGTCGCGCCCGGTACCGGCGAGCACACCAACGCCAACGCGATGAAGACGCTCTGGGGCAACTCCGTCTTCACGAACGTCGCGCTCACCGACGACAACGACATCTGGTGGGAGGGCATGACGGAGGAGACTCCGGCCCACCTGACGGACTGGAAGGGCAACGACTGGACGCCGGAGTCCGGTACGCCCGCCGCGCACCCCAACGCCCGCTTCACGGTGCCCGCCTCGCAGTGCCCGATCATCGCGCCCGAGTGGGAGGACCCCCGGGGTGTGCCGATCTCGGCCATCCTCTTCGGCGGCCGCCGCGCCTCCGCCGTACCGCTGGTGACCGAGTCCTTCGACTGGAACCACGGCGTCTTCCTCGGCGCGAACGTCGCCTCCGAGAAGACCGCCGCCGCCGAGGGCAAGGTCGGCGAGCTGCGCCGCGACCCGTTCGCCATGCTGCCGTTCTGCGGCTACAACATGGGCGACTACATGGGCCACTGGGTCGACGTCGCCAAGGGCCGGGACCAGGCGAAGCTCCCGAAGATCTACTACGTGAACTGGTTCCGCAAGAACGACGAGGGCAAGTTCGTCTGGCCCGGCTTCGGCGAGAACAGCCGCGTGCTGAAGTGGATCGTCGAGCGCCTGGAGGGCACGGCGGAGGGCGTCGAGACGCCGATCGGCGTGCTGCCGGCCAAGGGCGCACTGGACACCAAGGGACTGGAACTCTCCGAGTCCGACCTCGACTTCCTGCTCACGGTCGACCAGGAGGTCTGGCGCGAGGAGGCGGCACTGGTGCCCGAGCACCTCAACACCTTCGGTGACCACACGCCCAAGGAACTGTGGGACGAGTACCGCGCGCTGGTGCAGCGCCTGGGCTGACGCCCTCTCTGCTCCGCGGCCGGCCTGTTGCCCTGACCTGCGACGTCGTCGAGGTCGGCCGCGGTGACGACGACACGCCGCGCAATCCCCTTGCTCGGGGGATCTTCGCGGCTGTTGAGTGCTCCTGCAGGCGCCCCGCTCGACGAGCGGGGCGCTCGATTCAGCCTGTGGGGGGCACAGTTGAGAATCGCACACAGCCGTGGACGCATGACGGCCGCGCTCGCCGCACTGGGGATGGCGGGGGCCGGACTCACGGTGGCGGCGGCACCGGAAGCGGTCGCCGCGACGGACTCCGTGGCCAAGCTGCCGATCTCCTCGTACTCGGCGATGGTGATCGACTCGGTGCACGAGCGGGTCTATCTCACCGAGGACAGCAGGAGCAGCACCGACGGCGCCATCCAGGTCTACGACTTCGAGGGCCGGAAGGTGACGACACTCTCCTCCAGCGGCCCGGTCTCCGGCATGGCGCTCAGCGAGGACGGCGGCACGCTCTACGCGTCCAACTACGAGATGATCGCCGCGTACGACACCGGGACGCTGACCAGGAGCGTGTACGCCTACACCCCCTGGTACGCCTACTGCGGGCGGCAGGTCGCCCGCTCCGGCGGCAAGGTCTGGTACACGCAGAACTTCAACACCGGCGACTGCTACTCCTACGCGAACACCGTGTACGGAGTCTCCGGAGGCGCGGCGTACGACACCAAGTGGTCCGCCACCGGCCGCCTCCAGCTGGCGACCGGGGAGGGCGCCCCGGACCGGCTCTTCATGGGGCAGCCGCTCGGCAGCGGGGAGAACGACCCCTTCCTCACCTCGTTCGACACCGGCGGGGACACCCTGGTGCGGCGCGCCGCCCGGCGGTTCGCCGACGGCGACGGCAAGGGCGCGCTGAACTTCAAGGACATGTCGCTCTCGGCGGACGGCAAGCTGCTCGCGGTCGCCGACGCCGGGTACGGGACGCGCCTGCTCAACTCCGCCGACCTGTCCGACGCCGACGGCTCCTACGGGGCGCTGCCCACCGGCGCGACGGCGTCGGCCGTGGCGTTCAGCGGCGACGGCACCTATCTCGCCCGCGGTGCCTCCGCCTCCGGCAGCACGGCCGACCTGCTCGTACAGAAGGCCGACCCGCAGAGTGCGGCCACGCCGCTGGAGTTCGCCTTCGCCGGCAGCCTCGACGGGGACCGGGTCGTCCCGCGCGGTCTGGGCTGGTCCAAGGACGGGACGCGGCTGTTCGCGGTCACCACCAACGCGGCCGGCAGCGAGTACTGGCTGCACGTCATCCAACCCCCGGCCGCCCAGTACGACTCCCGGTTCACCGGTGGACTGACCTCCTCGCCCAGCAGGGCCGTGGTCGGCGAGCCACTGGCCGTCCGGGGCCGTCTCACCCTCGACGGCACCGCTCCGGTCGACCCGGTGAAGGTCTCCGCGGTCCGCACGGACGCCGACGGCACGCACCGGCTCGCCTCCGTCGAGGCCAAGTCCGACGGCACCTTCACGGTGCTCGACGAGCCGGACGCGGTCGGGAACGCCACGTACACCGTCTCGTACCTGGGTGATCTGACCCATCGCCCGGCCGAGGACGTCAGCCTGACGGTCGCGGTGGCCAAGGCGCCGACGGCGCTCGCGCTGACGGCCCCGGGCGAGGCCACCCTGGCCGACGGGGTCGAGATCACCGGGACGCTCAGCCGGCAGGGCCGGGCACTGGAGACCGGGGCCACCGTGCGGGTGGAGCGCACCGACCGGCTCGGCTCGGGCGCGCTGTCCTCGGTGGCGGTCGGCGCCGACGGCACGTTCACCGTCAAGGACCTGCCGCGGACCACGCGCACGGTCACCTACACCGTGAGCTACCCGGGCGACGCCCTCCACGAAGGATCGACGGCCTCGGCGGAGGTCGTGGTGCGGCGCCGCTGAGCGGAGATATGGCGCCCGGTCCGCACGTCGCTGCGGGTGCGCGCGGACCGGGGCCGATCAGGGGAGCCCGGAGGGCTCAGTGGGCGGCGAGCGCGTGGGGGCCGACGGCCGCGGCGTGCGCGTCCATGCGCTCGGCCGCCAGGATCGCGGCGGCCGTGTCGGCGCGGGAGGCCGCGACGACCAGGGCGCGGCCGGCGAGCGCGTGCGCCCGCTGGTGGAGCATGGCGAGGTGCGGTTCGTGGAGGGCGGCGGCCACCGCCGCCCTGACGGGCGCGGCCCCCGAGCGCAGCCGGGTCACCTGGCCGGCGAGCCGCTCGGCCGCCTGGTCCAGATCGGCCGAGGGTGCCAGTGCGCGCAGCTCGTCCGTCACCGCCAGCAGCGCCGCCAGATGACCCGCGAGCTGGATGTCCAGCTCCTCCTCGCGTGAGCGATGAGGGAAGTCGGGGGTGGTGCCGGCCATCGTGTGGACCGACTTGGTGCGGATCGGCTCGTACATGGGATGGCCTCCTGTGCTGTCAGGAAACCATCCTAGCTTGGATTGCGTCTAAAGTTGAGCCGGTTCACGAAAACCGGACGGTCGGGCACGCGCCGTGAACGTCAGAGCTGGCCGTAGCCGTCCAGGAACGTGCCGATACGGGTGACGGCGGACGTCAGGTCCGCGACCGACGGCAGGGTGACGACCCGGAAGTGGTCGGGCTCGGGCCAGTTGAAGCCCGTGCCCTGGACCACCATGATCTTCTCCTGGCGCAGCAGGTCCAGGACCATCTGCCGGTCGTCCTTGATCTTGAAGACCTTCGGGTCCAGTCGCGGGAAGAGGTACAGCGCCCCCTTCGGCTTCACGCAGGTGACGCCGGGGATCCGGGTCAGCAGCTCGTACGCCACGTCCCGCTGCTCCTTCAGCCGGCCGCCCGGCAGTACGAGCTCGTTGATCGTCTGGCGTCCGCTCAAAGCGGCCACCACGCCGTGCTGCCCCGGCATGTTCGCGCACAGGCGCATGTTCGCCAGGACCGTCAGGCCCTCGATGTACGACGCGGCGTGCGCGCGGGGGCCGGAGATCGACATCCAGCCGACCCGGTAGCCCGCCACCCGGTAGGCCTTGGACATCCCGTTGAAGGTGAGCGTCAGCAGGTCGGGGGCGATGGAGGCGGTCGGGGTGTGCGTGGCACCGTCGTACAGGATCTTGTCGTAGATCTCGTCGGAGCAGACCAGCAGGTTGTGGCGGCGGGCGATGTCGGTCAGCCCGCGCAGCATCGCCTCGTCGTACACCGCGCCCGTCGGGTTGTTCGGATTGATGATGACGATGGCCTTGGTGCGGTCGGTGACCTTGCGCTCCACGTCGGCGAGGTCGGGCATCCAGTCCGACTGCTCGTCGCAGCGGTAGTGGACGGCCGTGCCGCCGGACAGCGACACGGCGGCCGTCCACAGCGGGTAGTCCGGCGCCGGCACGAGCACCTCGTCGCCGTCGTCCAGCAGGCCCTGCATCGCCATCACGATCAGCTCGGAGACGCCGTTGCCGACGAATACGTGCTCGACGTCCGTCTCGATGCCGAGGGTCTGGTTGTGCATCACCACGGCCCGGCGGGCCGCCAGCAGGCCCTTGGCGTCGCCGTAGCCGTGTGCCGAGGAGACGTTGCGGAGGATGTCCTCAAGGATCTCGGGCGGGCACTCGAAACCGAACGCCGCCGGGTTCCCGGTGTTCAGCTTGAGGATGCGATGGCCTGCCGCTTCCAGCCGCATCGCCTCCTCGAGAACCGGGCCCCGGATCTCGTAACAGACGTTGGCGAGCTTCGTGGACTGGATCACCTGCATGACCGCGAGCTTACGGCCGCCCAACCGGTCGCGGGGGGTGTTTTCCACCACGTGAGACGTCGCGCTTCTGCCGATTTGTCGCCACGCTACGCCGCAAGCCCTTGCGGTCTCTACAATGCGCGGCCATGTCATGGCAGAGCGGCGCACCGGAGAGTCCGCCGAACGTGTACCTCCCGCGGGGCGACGCGGACGCGACGCCCGCCTACGAGGCGTACGCGGATCCGGCCGCGGCGCACGGCTGGCAGGACGCCTACGGTCCCGGGTCCGACGGGCCGCGCGACCCTCACGCCGGCGAGCGGGGCGGCACGGACCCGCGCCGCGGCGAGCACGGGAGTGCGGACCCGTACGGCGGTCCCGGCGCCGCCGCGACAAACGACACCGCGGTCCTCGACGGCGACGCGCTCGTCGCCGAGGAGCCGGGCCGCCGTGCCCGGCTGCTGCAACGCCGCCGCGCCAGGCTGCTGCGCCGGGTGGGTGTCGGCGCCGGGGCGGCCTGTGCCGTGCTGATCGCGGCGCTGCTCGCCGGGGCCCTCGACTCCGGTTCGTCCCCCTCTCCGCGGCCGCGCGGCGAGGGGGCGGACACCGGTACGCGCACGGCGCCGCCGTCTCCGGGCGCCTCGGAGCGGGCCTCCGCCGAGGCGTCGCCCTCGCAGTCCCCGTCCGCCGGGTCCGGGGCTTCGGCCTCCCCGACCCGGAGCGCGTCCGCGAGTGCCCCGAAGGCCACGGCGTCGCAGGCGCCCGCGAAGACGGCGTCGGCCACCGCGACGACCTCCGCGCCCGCCGAGCCGACCCGGACCGAGGACGACAAGCCCGGTCGCGGCCCCGGTTCGACCAAGCGGCCCCGGTAGCCGGAAAGCGCCGGCCGCGGCCGGAAAGCACTCCTTGCCGCCCCGGCACGACCCCCTCACAATGCGCATGACAAACAGGAGTCGACCGGAAGACCTCCGGTCACCCACCCATGTCGCACAACAGAAAACAGAGGGGACCCCCACATGAGAAAGCCTCTCGTCGCCGCGCTCTTCGCCCTGGTGATCGCCGGGGCCGGCGCGGCACCCGCGGTCGCGGCGCCCGCGCCCGCACCGGCCGAGCGGACGGCCACCGCACCGGCCGCCCCGGCCGTACAGGCGGTGAACTTCGCCGGCACCGTCGCGCTCAGCAACTGTTCCGGTTCCGTCGTGCGGATGCCGGCCTCCGAGGACGACGACCCCGCGCTCGTGCTCTCCAACGGGCACTGCCTGGAGACCGGCTTCCCGTCCGCCGGCGAGGTCGTCGTCGACCAGCCCTCCAGCCGCTCCTTCAGTCTGCTCAACTCCGCCGGCACCCGGGTCGCCACGCTGCGCGCGAGCAAGATCGCGTACGCGACGATGACCGACACCGACATCTCGATCTACCAGCTCACCCGGACGTACGCGCAGATCAGGAGCTCGTACGGCATCAGCGCGCTGACCCTCGACGCCGCGCACCCCGTCGCCGGGACCGCGATCAAGGTCGTGTCCGGTTACTGGAAGCGCATCTACAGCTGCAACATCGACGGGTTCGTCTACCGCCTGAAGGAGGGCGAGTGGACCTGGAAGGACTCGGTCCGCTACACCTCCGCCTGCAACACCATCGGCGGCACGTCGGGTTCGCCCGTCGTCGACAACGCCACCGGCAAGGTCGTCGCCGTCAACAACACCGGCAACGAGGACGGCGGGCGCTGCACCGACAACAACCCGTGCGAGGTCGACGCGAGCGGCAACGTCACCGTCCGCCAGGGCATCAACTACGCCCAGGAGACCTACCAGATCGTGCCCTGCGTCGGGATCGACAACAAGATCGACCTGAGCCGCAGCGGGTGCACCCTGCCCAAGCCGTAGCCGCCCGGGGGGGGGGGGGGGGGGGGGGGGGGGGGGGAGGCCCCCCCCCCCCCCCCCCCCCCCCCCCCCCCCCCCCCCCCCCCCGCCAGTACGTCCGTCCGCCGCCCGTCCTCGATCACGAACCGGCCGTCGACGAGGACGTGCGGGATCCCGGTCGGCAGGGTGCGCGGCGCCTCGAAGGTCGAACCGGCGGCGACCGTGTCCGGGTCGAAGAGGACGAGGTCGGCACGGTGGCCCTCGCGCACGAGACCGCGGTCGGGCAGCCGCAGCCGGGCGGCGGGGCGGCCGGTGAGGTGGGCGACGCACTCCTCCAGGGACAGCACGCCCAACTCCCGCACGTAGTGCCCCAGATAGTGCGGGAAGGTGCCGTACGCGCGCGGGTGCGGCTTGTCGCCCCGCAGGATGCCGTCGGAGCCGCCCGTGTGCACCGGGTGCCGCATGATCGCGCGGACGTTCTCCTCGTGGCCGACGTGCTGCAGGATCGTCGGCCCGAGGCCGTCGGCGATCAGGAGCCGGCGGGCCGTGGTCCACGGGGCCTCGCCGAGCCGGTCGGCGGACTGCCGGACGGTGCTGCCCACGTACGGGGCGAGAGCGGGGTTGCTCACCCCGGAGATCTCGATGGTGTCCCACTCGATGGGGACCCCGTGGCAGCCGTCGGCGCCGACCACCTCCATGTCGTACCGGATTCGCTCGGCGGTCGCGTCGTCCGTGAGACGGGCCAGCACCGCCTCCGGGCCGCCCTCGCCCGCCCAGCTCGGCAGCATCGCCGCGAGGGTGGTGCAGCCGGGGGTGTAGGGGTACGTGTCCAGGCTGATGTCCGCGCCCGAGGCGAGAGCGTCGTCCAGCAGGGCGAGCAGGTCCGGGGCCCTTCCCTCGTTCACGCCGAAGTTCATGGTGGCGTGGGCGAGATGGAGCGCGCAGCCCGCCTCGCGGGTGAGGGCCACCATCTCCTCGTACGCCTCCAGGGCGCCGGCCCCGTAGGAGCGGTGGTGCGGGCAGTAGTAGCCGTCGTACGCGGCCACCACCCGGCAGAGCTCGGTCAGTTCGGCGTCCCGCGCGTACATGCCGGGGGTGTACGTCAGCCCGGAGGACAGGCCGACCGCGCCCTCCCGCATGCCCTCGGCCACCAGGTGCCGCATCCGGTCCAGCTCTCCGGGGGTGGCCGCGCGGTCGTCCCAGCCGACGGCGAGCATCCGTACCGTGCCCTGCGGGATCAGGTAGGCGGCGTTGACCGCGATGCCCTCGCCGTCGAAGCCGTGGTCGAGCCGGTCGAGGTACTCGCCGACCGAGCGCCAGCTGAAGTCGATGTCGTCGCCGTGGCCGTTCCAGCCGGTGATCGCGCGGCGGACCTCGGTGAGGGTGCGGTCGTCGACGGGGGCGTACGACAGGCCGTCCTGGCCGATGACCTCCAGGGTCACGCCCTGGGCGGCCTTCGCGCTGTGGTCGGGGTCCCGCAGGAGGGCGAGGTCGCTGTGGGCGTGCATGTCGATGAAGCCGGGGGAGAGGGCGAGGCCGCCGGCGTCCAGGGTCCGGGTTCCCCCGGGCAGGTGGCCGTTCCTGCGGATCTCCGTGATGCGGCCGGTGTGGATGCCGACGTCTGCGCGGTACGGGGTCGTGCCGGTGCCGTCCACGACGGTGGCGTCTCTGATCACCAGGTCCATGGTGGGCGTCTCCTTCCGCGCCTGCGGCGCGTGTCTCCGGGCTGCGCCCGCGCTGTCTCTTTCCCGCGCTCCGCGCGGTTCCTGCCCGCCCACGACCGCCCGTCTCGGTCTGCTGGGCGCGCTGCGCGCGGTGCCGTCTTTCCGCGCTCCGCGCGGTTCCTTGTCCGGCCACGACCGCCCGTCTCGGTCTGCTGGGCGCGCTGCGCGCGGTGCCGTCTTTCCGCGCTTCGCGCGGTTCTTTGTCCGGCCACGACCACCCGTCTCGGTCTGCTGGGCGCGCTGTGCGCGGTGCCGTCTTTCCGCGCTTCGCGCGGTTCCTTGTCCGGCCACGACCACCCGTCTCGGTCTGCTGGGCGCGCGGTTCCTGTGCGCCCGTGACCACTCGGGTGGTGTCTAGAAGAACGTCCGTACGTAGTCCGTCACCGTGCCGTCCGGTTCGACCAGGGGGATCAGCTGCCACTTGTCGAAGGAGGTGCAGGGGTGGGAGAGGCCCATGCCGAGCCAGTCGCCGGTGCGCAGGTCCGCCTCGGGGGTCGTGCCGAGCCAGGTGTGCTGGTCGGAGAGGCCGGTCACCGTGACGCCGGTGGCCGGGCGCTCGGCGCCGTCGCGCCGGACGACCTGCGCCGTCGGCAGGTCCAGGTCGTAGGCGGCGTCCCGCTTGCCCGCGTTGGCGAACGCCTGCTCGGCCGAGGGCCGGGAGACCACCTGCGCCCAGAGGCGGAAGGCGGGCTGGAGCGCGCCCTCCTCGGGAACCCGGCCGAAGGGGGTGAGCCTGCTGTAGTGGCCGTCGTCGTGCGAGACGTACGCGCCCGAGCGCAGCAGCTTCAGCACCGGCAGGGACAGCTCGGGAATCTCCGCGAACACGTCCGCCACCGCGTCGAACCAGGCACTGCCGCCGGCGCTCACCACGATCTCGTCGACGTCGGCGCCGTCACCCCGGTCCGCGCCCGAGCCCTTGAAGCGCCCCGCCCGGTCGAAGTCCGCCGCCAGGGAGGTCAGCCGACGCAGCCACGCGCGGACGCGCTCCGGGTCGGCGTTCGGTACCTCGCCCTCGTAGCCCGCGACGCCGACCAGCCGCAGGGCCGGGGTGGCGGCCACCGCGTCCGCGACCGCCGCGCAGTCCGCCTCGGTGCGGGCGCCGGTGCGGGCGCCCTCCCCGGCGGCGAGCTCGACGACCACGTCCACCGGCCGGGGCGCGCCCCGCAGCGCGGCGTCCATCAGCTCGACGCCGCGCACCGAGTCGACGTAGCAGACGAAGCGGAACGACGGGTCCGCGGCGAGCTCGGCGGCGATCCAGCGCAGGGCGGACGCGTCGACCAGCTCGTTGGCGAGGAAGATCCGCCGGATGCCGAACGCCCGGGCGACGCGCACCTGGTGGGGCAGGGCGAGGGTGATGCCCCAGGCGCCGTGCTCGATCTGCCGCTGGAACAGCTGCGGGGCCATGGACGTCTTGCCGTGCGGCGCGAAGGCGAGGCCGTGGCGGGCCGCGTACGTCTCCATCAGTTCGAGGTTGTGTCGCAGGCGCTCGGCGGACAGGGCGAGGACGGGGGTGGTGAACCCGCCGGTGAAGAGATTGCGGCGCTCGGCGGCCAGCTCGCCGACGGTCAGTCCCTCGGCGTCCGGGGGGAGGCCCTTGAAGCGGTGGTCGACGCGGTCCTCCGCCAGGCGGGCGACGGCTTCGGCGGCGGTGTTCTCGGCGGCCATGGAGCCTCCTCCTCGGGGTCCGTTGCGTTATATGCAACGGCCATTGCGTATGTCGCTTACTGCTGTCTAACATCCCAGCCAACGCAGGGTCAACGGTGCCGTCGGCCCGCAGCATGCAAGGAGTCTGATCCCACGTGACCACCAACGGACCGGCAGCCGCCGGGCACCGCGCCGCCGACGGCCTCCCCGGTCCGGTCGAGGTGGTCGCGCTCGGCGAGTCCATGGTCACGTTCCTGCCCTCCCGTCCCGGCCGCCTCGCCGACGTGCCGTCCTTCGAGCGGGCCATCGGCGGCGCCGAGTCGAACGTCGCGTGCGTACTCGCCTCGGCCGGACACAGCGCGCGCTGGGTCAGCCGGGTCGGCGCCGACGGCTTCGGCGACCACCTGGTGGAGGCCGTCGCCTCCTACGGCGTCGACACCTCCGCCGTACGCCGCGACCCCGCACGCCCCACCGGCATCTACTTCCGCACCGCGGGCGACCGGGCCACCGACGCCCACGAGGTGGCGTACTACCGGGCCGGATCAGCCGCCTCCGCCATGGCCACGGACACCGTGGACCTCGACGCCGTCCGCTCCGGCCGGGTGCTCCACCTCTCCGGCATCACCGCCGCACTCTCCGGCGACTGTCTGGCCCTGCTCCGCGAGCTGACCTCCCCCCGCCCCGGCGGCCCCCTCGTCTCCTTCGACGTCAACCACCGCGTCCACCTCTGGCAGCACCGGGAACCCGGCGCCGTCCTGCTCGACCTGGCGCGCGGCAGCGACCTCGTCTTCGTCGGCGAGGACGAGGCCGAAACCGCCTGGGGCGTCACCGGCGGCCCGGCCGCGGTGCGCGCCGCGCTGCCCGAACCCGCCGCGCTGGTCGTCAAACAGGGCGACCGCGGCGCCACCCTCTTCGACGGGGACACCGCGACCTTCGTCCCCTCCCTCCGGGTCGACGTGGTCGCCCCGGTCGGCGCCGGCGACGCCTTTGCCGCCGGGTTCCTCTCCGCGACCCTGCGCGGACTGCCCGCCCGCGAGCGGCTGCGCCACGGCCACCTGATGGCCGCCGCCGCCCTCACCGTCCCCGGCGACCTCGCCGCGCCCTGCGCCCGCGCGGACGCGGACCGGCTGGCCGCCCTGGACGACCGGGCGTGGGAGACACTTCGACTCGGCCCCGGCTGGACCGAAGCCGTCGCGTGGGCCGACGAGGAGGTACGCACCCCATGAGCCAGACCGTCGACCGAGCACTGAGCATCCTGCCGCTGCTCGCCGAGGGGCCCGCCGATCTCGGGCAGGTCGCCGACCGCCTCGGCGTCCACAAGTCCACGGCGCTCCGGCTGCTGCGCACGCTGCACGAGCACGGCCTGGTCTACCGCCAGTCCGACCAGCGCTACCGCCTGGGCGCCCGGCTCTTCGCGCTCGCCCAGGAAGCCGTGGAGAACCTCGACATCCGGGAGATCGCCCACCCGCACCTGGTCCGTCTCAACGAACAGTGCGGGCACACCGTCCACCTCGCGGTGTACGAGGAGAGCGAGGTGCTCTACATCGACAAGGTGGAGAGCCGCTACCCCGTGCGCATGTACTCGCGGATCGGCAAGCCGGTGGCCATCACCGTGGCCGCCGTGGCGAAGCTCCTCCTCGCCGACCTGCCCGAGGCCGAGCGCCGGAGCCTCGCCGAGAAGTTCGACTACCCCCTGTACACGGCCCGTTCGACCCCCAGCGCGACCGCCTTCCTCAAGGAGCTGGCGACCGTGCGCGAGCAGGGCTGGGCCACCGACCTCGGTGGCCACGAGGAGTCCATCAACTGCGTGGGCGCCCCCATCCGGGGCGCCGACGGACGCGTGGTCGCCGCGATGTCGGTCTCCGCGCCGAACGTCGTCGTCACCGCCGACGAACTCCTCACGCTGCTCCCGCTGGTGCGCCGTACCGCGGACGCCATCAGCCGCGAGTACTCCGGCAAGACCCCAGCAAAGGACCCCGCATGACCGAGAAGACCGCACTCACCCCGAAGACCCACACCACCCCGCCCGCCAAGTTCTCGCACGGCGTCCGCAAGGGGAACATCCTCCAGGTCGCCGGCCAGGTCGGCTTCCTGCCCGCCGTCGAGGGGCAGCCCCCGACGCCCGTCGGCCCCGGCCTGCGCGAGCAGACCCTGCAGACCCTCGCCAACGTCAAGGCGATCCTCGAAGAGGGCGGCGCGAGCTGGGACGACGTGATGATGATCCGCGTCTACCTCACGGACGTCGACCACTTCGCCGAGATGAACGGCATCTACAACAGCTACTTCGAGGAGCAGGGCCTCACCGCGCCCCCCGCCGCCCGCACGACGGTCTACGTCGGCCTGCCGGCCGGACTCCTCGTCGAGATCGACGCGCTCGCCGTCCTCGGCTGACGCTCCGTCAACTCCCCGCACACCGTACGTCGTCACGGTGCGGCGCCCGTCATCCCCGGTGCGCCGTGCCGCGATCCCCCCTGCCCGAAAGCCTCATGCACTTACGAAACAGAGGACCTCCATGGCGTCCCCCCTGCTCGCAGCGACCGCTCCCGCCGCCGAGACTCCACCCCACACCGGCGGGCTGCTCCTTCTTCTCGACGGCACCGCCGGGCTGCTCACCGTCGCCGCCCTCGGCATCGCCCTCCTCCTGCTGCTGATCATCAAGCTCAGGCTCCAGCCGTTCATAGCCCTGCTGGCGGTGTCCATAGCCGTCGGCCTCGCCGCCGGGCTCTCGGTCACCGAACTCTTCGGCACGGTCCAGAAGTCCACGGCCGTCTCGGTCGTCGAGTCCGGCATGGGCGGCATCCTCGGCCATGTCGCGATCATCATCGGACTCGGCACCATGCTCGGCGCCATCCTCGAGGTGTCCGGCGGCGCCGAGGTGCTGGCCTCCCGGCTGCTGAACCTCTTCGGTGAGAAGCGCGCACCCCTCGCCATGGGCCTCACCGGCCTCATCTTCGGCATCCCGGTCTTCTTCGACGTGGGCATCTTCGTCCTCGCGCCGATCGTCTACGCCGCCGCCAAGCGTTCCGGCAAGTCGATCCTCCTCTACTGCATGCCGCTGCTCGCCGGCCTGTCGATGACCCACGCCTTCCTTCCGCCGCACCCCGGCCCGGTCGCCGCCGCGGGGCTGCTGCACGTCCAGCTCGGCTGGGTCATCCTCATGGGCATCGCCTGCGGCATCCCGGCCGTACTCGCCGCCTGGGTCTTCTCCGCCTGGATCGGCCGGCGCATCTTCGTCGCCGTACCGCAGGACATGGTGGAGGCCGCCGACGAGGCGAAGCGGGCCGTCGTCGAGGAACAGCGCGCCTCCGGCGTCGAGCCCCAGGAGAAGCCGGTACCGCTCGGCACGGTCCTCGGCATCATCGGCACGCCGCTGGTGCTGATCCTCGCCGCCACCTTCTCCTCGATCGCGTTCGAGCCGTCCACGGGCCGCTCGGTCGTCGAGTTCTTCGGAAGCCCGTTCGTCGCGCTCACCATCGCCCTCCTCCTCGCGTACTACCTGCTCGGCATCCGCCGCGGCTGGTCCCGCAAGTCCCTGGAGCGGGTGTCGACTTCCTCGCTCAAGCCGGTCGGCAACATCCTGCTGGTGGTCGGCGCGGGCGGCATCTTCGGAGCCGTGCTGAAGGCGAGCGGTGTCGCCCAGGCGCTCTCGGACACCTTCAACGACGTGGGCCTCCCGGTGCTGTTCCTCGCCTACCTCATCTCCCTGGTGCTGCGCGTCGCCCAGGGTTCGGCGACCGTCGCCATCGTCACGACGGCCGGCATCGTGGCGCCGCTGCTCGCCGACGGCGACCACTCGCAGGCGTTCGTCGCCCTGGTCATCATGGCGATCTCGGCGGGCTCCATCTTCGCCTCGCACGTCAACGACGGCGGCTTCTGGATGGTGGCCAAGTACTTCGGCATCACCGAACGCGACACCCTGAAGTCGTGGACGGTGCTGGAGTCCGTGCTGTCGGTGGCCGGCTTCGCGGTGGCGGCGGTTCTCAGCCTCTTCGTATAACAGCCGTGCAGCTAAACGGGGGCTGGCTGTGCCCGGCACAGGATCGTCGACCATACTGCCCGCTGTGGAGCAGCGCATAGGTTCGAGCAGCCAGTCCCCGGACGTGCCCGTCGTGCCCGTCGTCCCCGCCGCCGCGGTCGATCCGGCGTACGTCCCCGGGATCACGTCACCCGCGCCCGTGAAGCCGGAGGGCCCCGCCGACGCGGCCGGGTCCGAGGCCGAGGCGCCGCCGGTCCAGGACGCGGTGCCCGAGAGCGCCGCCGACGAGACCGGTCCCGACGAGGCGGCGCCCGAGGCGGACGCCGCCGACGCGGAGGCAGGCTCCGGCACCGGCCCGGAGGGCTCCGACGGCCCCGTCTCCGAGGGCCCGGTCTTCGAGGCCTCCGACCGGCGCGCCTCGGTCCGGGCCGACCACCGCGGCGTGGTGCTGCGGCTGGACGACCAGGAGGCGGAGTTCCGCTGGGACGAGATCGGCGCCGTCGAGACGGAGTCGCCCCGCTGGGGCAAGCGGTTCACGGTCACCGTGCACACGCCCGACCGCCGCTGGTACCCGATAGAGATCGAGGCGGCGGCCCGGGCGCGTTTCCCGGAGTGGGAGAAGCAGCTCGACGCCGTGCTGGACGCCTACTTCCAGGAGTGACGGGCGGTCAGCTCGCGCAGTACTGCGCCTGCTTGCCGATCGAGCGGTACATGCAGTCCGCGTTCTCCAGGAGCTGCAGCACCGCGTCCCGGTTGCGCGACGTCTCCCGCTCGATGACCTCGTCGGGCGGGTAGAAGCCGCCGCCACCGGACCGCGGGTACATCTCGAAGGTGTAGGCGAAGATCTTCTGGGTGCCCCAGAGGTAGTCGTCGATCGAGCCGTCCGTGATGTACAGGTCGCTGGACTGCTCGGCCGTGTAGCCGTTGCTCGCGCCCATCTTCCGGCCGACGGCCGCGAAGGCGTTGCGGTCGTCCGCCGTCATGCCCGTCGCGGTGTCGGAGTAGGTCCATCCGAAGGGCCAGAGGACCAGTTCGCTGTACGTGTGGAAGTCGATCCCGGCCGTGATCTGCTGCTTCCCGCCGACCACCCGGCCGCGCACGAAGTCGGCGACCACCTTGACCTCGGGAGCGGACTCCGGAGCCGCGCCCCGGTAGGTCTCCGAGGACGTGGAGCCCGAAGAGCCGCCACAGCAGCCCCACTTGTAGTTCCAGTTGCGGTTGAGGTCGGTCCCGACGTACGAACTGCCGCTGTTGGGCTGACGGTTCTTGCGCCAGGAGCGGTACGAGCCGGACGCGATGTCGTACTCGCCGCCGTCCGGGTTGAGGTCCGGGACGATCCAGATCTCGCGGCTGTTCACCATGTTCGTCACGCGGGAGTCGGAGCCGTAGCCCGCCCCCAGCTCGCGCAGCAGGTACAGCGCCATCTCCACCGTCAGGTGTTCACGCGCGTGCTGATGGGCGGTGAAGAGGACCTCCGGCTCGGCCTCGTCGGTGGCCACGTTGTCGCTGATCTTGATGGCGACGATGTCCCGGCCCTGGTACGACTTGCCGATCACGCGCTTGCTCATGATGCCCGGGTAGGCGGCCAGCCGCTGGTCGATCTCCGCGTTCGCCTCCGCGTAGTTGTGGTACTTCGCGTCGGCGGAGGGGAAGTCGAGGAGCCGCGCGTCGGAGCCGCTGGCCCGGTCCGGCGCCGAGCCGAGGAGCGAGACGTCGTAGCCGAGGCCGCGCAGCTTCCTGATCTGGTCCGCGCGGCCGGAGACGACCACGGTCTCCTCGTCGGCCTCGTCCACGGTCACGCCGGTCCGCTGGATGGCCGTCCGGGTCACCGGCGTGGTGCTCTGGTGGATCTCGTACTGGCGGATGTCGTCCGCCGAGGGGGCGGGGGCCTTCGCGCCGGTCGCCGTGGCATCGGTGGCCGTGGCGGTGAGGGGGGCGGCGAGGGCGAGGGCGAGGAGGGTGGCGAGGGCCGCGCTGCGCCGGCCGGTTCTGCCACCGCTTCCTCGTGTGCGAAGTCGCATGAAGTCTCCTAGTTTCTCCAGGGCTTCCGGGGTCGCCGGAAGAAGGGGAGTGGAGCGGGGGGTGGTCCATGGCGACGTGCCTGGTGCGGGTGTGGCGCTCATCGTGCGGGCGTGGCATGGTCAGGTCAAGAAGGTCAGGGAGGCCGGTGTCGGGAACCGGCCGAAAATCAGCCGGGTGCCGTAGGCGGGGGTCGCTCAGCCCGGGACCGTACACGCGCGGCCCGGCCGGTCACCGAAGGCGCGGCGGGCACAGCCTTGACCGGGTGTCTTCACCGCACGCCCCCTTGTGTCCCCGCCCGCTTTACGCTTCCTTGAACCACATGGCGGAGACCACTGGGAAGACAGCGTCAGGGGAGGTCACCTCCCGCCCTCGCAAGTCCAGTTGGAAGTACATCGGACCCGGCATCGTCGTCGCGGCGACGGGCGTGGGCGCCGGCGACCTCGTCGCCACGCTCATCGCGGGAAGCAACTTCGGGTACACGCTCCTGTGGGCGGCCGTCATCGGCTGCCTGGTGAAGATCTCCCTCGCCGAGGCGGCCGGCCGCTGGCACCTGTCCACCGGCCGCACCCTCTTCGACGGCTGGGCGAGCCTCGGCCGCTGGACGACCTGGTTCTTCGTCGTGTACGTGGTCGTCTGGGGCTTCGTCTACGGCGCGGCGGCGATGTCCTCGTCGGGGCTGCCGCTCCAGGCGCTCTTCCCGGACGTCATGGGCCTCAAGTGGTGGGCCATCCTCACCGGACTGGTCGGCCTCGTCTTCGTCTGGTTCAACAAGTACGCCGTCTTCGAGAAGGTCATGACGGTGCTCGTCGGCGTCATGTTCGTCGTCACCGTCTATCTGGCGATCCGGGTCACCCCGAACCTGGGCGACGCCTTCGCCGGTCTGCTGCCGGTGCTCCCCGACGAGAAGGACTCGGTCCTGAACACCCTCGGCCTGATCGGCGGCGTCGGCGGCACGATCACGCTCGCCGCGTACGGCTACTGGGTCAACGCCAAGGGCTGGACGAACACCGGCTGGATGAAGGTGATGCGCCTCGACAACCGCGTCGCGTACATCACCACGGGCATCTTCGTCGTCGCGATGCTCTTCGTCGGCGCGGAACTCCTGCACTCCTCGAACGTGGCCATCGCGAGCGGCGACAAGGGGCTGATCCAGCTCGGCGACATCCTGGAGGCGGAGTACGGGGCGGCGACCGCCAAGTTCTTCCTGATCGGCTTCTTCGCCACGTCGTTCACCTCGCTGATCGGCGTCTGGCACGGGGTGAGCCTGATGTTCGCGGACTTCGTGGAGCGCTTCCGGAAGGACCGCGCGGCCGGGGTGGCCCCCGGCGCCGGGATGTCCGCGGCGGCCACGGCCTCCGGCGAGGAGGTGGCGTCGGGCGCCCGGGAGAGGTCCTGGCCCTTCCGCGCCTACCTCCTCTGGCTGACCTTCCCGCCGATGGTGCTGCTGTTCCAGGGCCAGCCCTTCCGCCTGATCATCCTGTACGGCGTGCTGGGCGCCGCCTTCCTTCCCTTCCTGGCGGCCACGCTGATCTGGCTCCTCAACTCCGCGCGTACGCCTGCGGAATGGCGCAACGGCATGCTGAGCAACGCCATGCTGGCCGTCGCGGGCCTGCTCTTCCTGGTGCTGTGCGTGAAGCAGATCTGGGACCAGCCGTGGTCGGAGTTCTTCTGACCCCGGCCGCCCGGCTCAGAGCAGGTGGTCGGCCTTCCCGGCCTTGATGTCCCGGATCAGCGTACGGAGCGCTTCCCGCGAGTCGGTGAGGTAGGCGTCCTCGGCGCCGGCTATGGCGATGTAGGCGTTGTCGTCCTCGTCGGTGCCGAGGCGGAAACAACTGGCCCCTTCTCCGCAGAAGGGTTCCTCCCAGGTGATGTGTCCCATCGCGTTCTCCTCACAGGCTGTTGGCGATCTCGTGGATGAAGGCGCGGGACGCCTCGGGTGCCAGGGCGATGCCCTCCATCCAGTCCAAGTGGGCACGGTACTTGGCCAACTGCGCCGCCTCGCCCAGGAATTCCGGCCCGTGTGAGCTGTCGACCTGGGCGGTGTCGAGCTGCGGCACCGGTGCGTGAAGGTAGTTGACCGTCTGCCCGGCGCCGGGGAACGTCCCCGCCGAAAACGTGATGACCTGGACGCGCACGGCGGGGCGCTCGGACACCTCGATCAGGTGCAGGAGCTGGGCGCGAGCCACCTTGCGGCCCCCGAACTGCATACGCAACGCGGCCTCGTGGACGAGGCCGACGTACTCGGGCGGGTTCTCGCCCTCCAGGACCTGCTGCCGTTCGACGCGGTACGCGAGGCGCAGCGCGACCTCGTGCTCGGGGAGGGGCGGCAAGACGGCCCGGAAGAGTTCGAGCGCGTGGTCACTGGTCTGGAACAGTCCGGGGATGTGCGCCGTGTGCGCGGTGCGCATCCGTACGGCGTACGACTCCAGTTCGGCGATGTCCAGGAGACCGGGGGAGAGCGCGCCACGGTAACGCTCCCACCAACCACGTCCGGCGGGACGGGCCATGGCCTCCAGAGCCTCGATGTACGCCGGGTCCGAGCAGTCGCAGTTGTATGCCAGTGTGCGCAGACGCTCTGGGCTGATGGTGCGGATGCCGGTCTCGATGTTGGAGATCTTCGCGCGGTCGACACCCAGGAGTCCGGCGGCCTGGTCCGCCGTTATACCCGCGGCCATCCGCATCTTGCGCAGTTCGCTGCCCAGGCGCCGCTGACGTTCGGTGGTGACTGTCCTCGCTGGCATGACTTCCCTTCCGCGATGTCGTCAGCAGTCTGACGCCAGAGGCGATCTCGGGACCACGAATGGGTCAATATCGCCAATCGCGTGGCAATGTAACCATGCCCGTCCGTACAGTCGGTGACGTACCCGCTACTCACGGCAGCCGGAAGTGCATCGCGTGAGCCTGCCTGCGTACTCCTCTCCTGGGAGGGGCGGGCCCACGCCAGGGGGACAGGCCACTGCTGCCGAGGTGACGGCATCCGCGTACGACCACAGGAGCCCGCATGTCCCGCTGCCCGCTGGCGACCGCCTACCCCGCCGACCCGACCGCCCCGAGCCCGGAGACCCTGGCCTACAGCCTCACCCTGCCGGCGGCCCTGGCCAGCCCGAAGCTCGCGAGAGCGGCGACACGGGCCTTCCTGGCCGCACACAACCTGCACCGGATGATGGACGCGGGCCTCCAGGCGGTCGGTGAACTGACGGCTGTGGCCTGCCAGTTCACGGAATCGGTGGAGTTCTACCTGGCCCTCCGCTACCGGGCCGAGGCGCTGCGGGTGACCGTCTTCGACAACCATCCGCCGCACGCGCACCCCCGGCTGGCGGAGGAGTGCGCCACGCGCCGCCGGGCGGCCCTGCGCGTCCTGGCCTGCGTCTGCCGGGCCTGCGACGGCGACTGGGGCTTCGGCAAGGCCCGCGAACCGGGCGGTGGAACCCGCATGTGGGCGACGCTGCCGAGGGTCGGCGCTACGGCGTACGGGGAAGCGTAGAGGGACGGGGGACCGCGGTCGGGGCCACGAGGCCGCGGCGCCGCGTTGGCCAAGAACCCCTTGGTGAATCGAACTTGGCTGCGACTAGGGTGATCGAGGCGCATGCTCGGGGCGGCTGAGGACGACGAGGGGAACGGGGAACGCGGTGGGGCAGCAGAAGGACCTGGCAGCCCGGGAAGACCATCTGACGAAGCTGGCGGACGACCTGGACGGGATGCAGGAACACCTGACCCGTCAGGTCCGCCGCATGGACCATGTGGTCGATGCGATCGAGAAGGGCTGGCAGGGGCCCGCCGCGACGCGGTACCGCGAACTCCACCGCTCGGTCGCCGAGGACGCCGTACGCATCCGCGAGGTCATGAGTCGTCTCGAACAGGCTGTCCGGCTGAGCCGGGACGGATTCACCGAGCTCGAACTCGACATGATGGAACGCTTTCGGGCCGTGCACGTCGACGTCCGGGCGGAGGTGGACGCGCTGTCCACGCCGGCTGAACCGGAGCCGACGAGACCGCGCAGTCGCCTCGAACAGCTGTGAGGGCCGCTGTGCGGGGTGGCCCGGCGCGAGCACGACAGGGCGGCGGTGCTGCCGTCCGGAACGGGGGAAACGCATGACGGAAGGCAACGCGGAGGACGAGCTGATATCCGTCTCGTTCGCGACACTGGAGCACCTGACCGGCGAGCTGGACGACATCCTCAGGCAGCTCAACGGAAAGCTGGACGACCTCTACACGCGCCTGGTGCCGGTCGTCGCCTCCTGGCGGGGGGAGGCCCGCGACGTGTTCCTCGAGGAACTCGACAAGTGGGACCACTCCGCCAGGGATCTGGAGTCGGCCCAGAAGTGGCTGCACGAGGTCGTGACGAGTGGGCATCGCGGTTACGCGGCCGCACACCGCGCGGTGCTCAACGGGTGGGGCGGCGGCTCCTGATGGCGGAGCCACTCCCCACGGACGAGGAACGCGCACAGGAGCGGGCGAACGCACGGACCCGGTCGCCCAAGACGAGTGGCGGCGGATTCGACGTACAGCCGCAGCATCTGCATTACACGGCGATCGTGGTGCGCGACGGGCAGTTCGACTACGACAAGGGCGCTGCCGCCCTCGTCGACGCGCTGAACGAGTACAGCCAGTCGGCGGGAACGGGGTGGGGAGCCGACTCCTTCGCGGCGGCGTACAAGTCGGTGAGTGAGAAGTTCCTGGAACTGTGGGCGAAGAGCGTGCTCAGCGTGGGCGGCGTCGCCGTCAGCCTGACGGACACGGCGAACAAGTACACCCAGGCGGACTGGCACGCCCGCAAGATGTACGGTCCGCCGCCGGTGCAGAAGCCGCCGCCGGCCGTGATCGACAAGCTCCCCAAGTACGGGCCGGTCAACGACATCAAGTGGTCCGGCACCGGCGAGGACGCGGACTCCTGGGAGATCTCGGGAATCATGGGCGAGGTCCCCGACTTCCTCGCCGACGTCATCCGTCCCGCGATCGAGCACGGACTCCGGCTGGGCAAGATGCACGAGATCACCCCGGGAGCGAGGGACGAGGATCTCAAGGGCATGGCCACGGCTTGGCGTGCCGTCGAGAAGGACGCCAAGGCGGCATCGGACAACTTCAACGGTGCCATCAAGTTCATCAGCAACAACAAGGGCAACGACGAGTGGCAGGGCGCGATGAAAGCGTTCTGTCAGACCATCTGGGGCACCACCGAGTGGGGCCGGACCTATGACGCCCAGGGCAATCGAGCCTCCATGGGGCGCAGCTGGAAGACGAACCGCAGTGTCGTGCCAGCGAAGCTGCGGCCCGTCATCGAGATCCTGAGGCAGACCGCGACCACCGTTCAGGAGACCCTCGATCAGCTGGCCGAGGTGCGGATCAAGACCGCGGAGACGACCACCCGGCTCGGCAAGGAAGCCGCGAAGGCGACGGTCAGGGACCTCACCACGGACCTCGACATCTTCGAGTTGACTCGGCTCACGGCGACGTTGGCGTTCGGTGAGATCGTCCTGACGTTCCGCTCGCACATGGACAAGGCCGCCGCCGACGCCGCGGTCGAGAAGTACCACCAGGCATTCAGCGACGCGGCCACCAAGCTGAAGGGGCTGGAGATCGAGCTGGACGAGGCGATCCTCAGTGTGCCCACGTTCCGCGCGGAGGAGGCGCGCGCGGAAGCGTACGGCGCGCGCTCGCTGAACGACTTCAAGAAGGAACACAGCTGGCAGCGCCCGGAGAGCCAGATCCCGTACAAGTACTCCATCGACCTGGCGACCGAGGAGGAACTGTACGGCGGGCACAGCGTCGACAGGCACGTCGGATTGACGGACGACCAGCTGACGCAGCGGCTGCGGGACGAGTCGACGGGGTCGGGCGTCCTTCAAATTCCTGCCGCTTCCAGCTTCACCGACCTGAATTCGGCGCAGGAATACACTCAGTACAATATTCGGAGCAATTCGGCAGAAATTGACCATTGGCTCCAGAAGAGGCCGCCGACGCCTCTGACGGAGGATTTCTCGGTGCCGGCGGTCAGCGGAGGGAATCTGACGCAACCGGTCGTGACCGGCCGGACGGCGCCGGTGGTGAACAATCGAGCAACAGAACCGAAGGATGCGCACGGCGTCCTGACGGTACTCAGGTATGAGCCGAGCCTCGACCCACCGTTCGTCGTGCTGACGTCCATGCCCAAGTGATGTGTGAGGAGACGCTGATGGTCGAGCTCACAGAGTCGTCGTGGTCCCAGGCCGTCGACATGTATGCCCGTAGGTACAGCATTGCCAAGGTGACGAGCAGAGAGCACGAGGACTGGGCGCTCGACGTCAACACGTTGATGCATTGCGACACGCCCGACAATCGGGGCTGGCGCACGCAAGATGCCCTGGCTGGCGAGCCGGAGCGGATCGACGATCCGTACTACCCGTTCGCCCTGCGGCCGGACGACCCCGCAACGACGGGCGCTTGGAAATCCCGCCTGGATGAGATTCCGCGGTCCTCCGCCAAGCGGTTCCTCGTAGCTCTTTCCACGCTCTGGCTCAATGTGGAGGAGGAGCAGGATTTCGAGGAACGCAGAACAGGCTTGGAGGGGAAGGCGGATGTCATACTTTCACGTTTCCCGCAAGGATCCCGATTTTTCGCCAACACAGGAGGCCACAGCAAGAACCTCGACTATTACAAACGGATCTCGGGTTGTAACACCATTTCGGTCCATATTTGGGATCTCGGCCTGATCCTTGTCTCCGAGACGGAGGTCGGGTTGGTGTGGTCCTTTCACGCCTGGTGACCCGAAACCGTCGATCCCCGTTGCCCCCAGGAGAAACATGCGCACCCGCACCGCCACCTACCCCGACCGTGAGACCGCCCAGTGGGCGACCCAGCAGGTGGTCACGCGGAACGAGCAGGTCATCCACCGCTGGCTGGCCCAGTCCACCCGGCAGCGGCTGACGATCGAGGCGGCCTGGCCGTCCCGGGAGGAGCCCGTCGGACGGGTGCTGTTGCAGGCGATGATGCTGGCCGGCCGTGGCGCCGTCGACGTGCGGGCCGCCCGGGTCGTGCTGCGCCGTGAGCCCTCCGCCGCGCACGGGTTCGCCGTGCACGCCAGTTACCCGATCTACCTGTGAAGGCGGTGGACCGACCGTGGCGCTGACCCCCCTGGAACACGACCGCAAGTACGGCGAGCTGGACAACGTCCTGCGCGCCTACCTCGGCCAGCACGCCGACGACACGGAAGAGAAGCCGAGTGCCGCGCTCACGGCGTATCTCCGGCACACCTGGCACACCCGCCCCTGGGCGCTCGCCATCGCCGAGAGCCAACTGCGGGATTACGCGCGTACCCCGCCCGGGCGGCTCAGGGTCCGGCTGGGGGAGTTCTACGCGCTGCCGGACGTCGGCGTGGGCGACGCGGAGATCCTGGACTGGCTGATGGTGCTGGCCGACCACGTCCGGCGCAGCGTCGAGGAGGGCCGGGTACCGCCGCCTGCCGGCCCCGCCACGCACTGGGAGTGGCACGCCCGGTTCCCGGAACTCGGACAGTTCCTCGGCGGATGGTTCTCGCAGGACCTGCCCGACGAGTTCGACGGGCACGAAGCCGCGGTGGACGACTACCTCGCCACGACCGACGCCTCGCTCGTGGCCCGGCTGGTCGGGGAGATCCGGGAGCTGCTGGCCCTCGGGCTCGACGAGAGCGAGTACGCCGTGGGCGTCGCCGAGCTGGGGATGGAGGTCGACGTTCCCGCTCCGTACGCGGCGAGCGGATGGCTGGCCCTGGTGGCCGCGCGGCTCCGCTGAGGGGACGCCGACGAACGGACGCCCTCCCCCGGAGAAGTCCGGAGGAGGGCGTCCGTGAGGGCCGGGGTCAGAGCCCGTGCACGTGCGGCCCCACCGCGTTGGACCAGGCGTTGCCCGCCGACGCGTCCCAGTTCGTGGACCAGGTCATCGCGCCGCGCAGGGCCGGGTAGGTCCTGGACGGCTTGAACGTGCCGCAGTTCGTGCCCTTGGTCAGGCAGTCGAGGGCGTTGTTCACGATGGTGGGGGAGACGTAGCCGCTGCCCGCGCCGCTGGTGGAGGCGGGGACACCGAGGCCCACCTGGGACGGGGCGAGACCGCCCTCCAGCTGGATGCAGGCGAGGGCGGTGAGGAAGTCCACCGTGCCCTGGCTGTAGACCTTGCCGTCGCAGCCCAGCATCGAACCGCTGTTGTAGTACTGCATGTTGACGACCGTGAGGATGTCCTTGATGTTCAGGGCCGTCTGGAAGTAGGTGTTCGACGTCGACTGCATGTCGATGGTCTGCGGGGCCATCGTGATGACGAGGGACGAGCCCGCCTTCGCCGACAGGGACCGCAGCGCCTGCGTCATGTACGTGGCGTTGAGGCCGTTCTCCAGGTCGATGTCGACGCCGTCGAAGCCGTACGTCTGCATCAGGGAGTAGACGGAGTTGGCGAAGTTCGTCGCGGACGAGGCGTCGTTGACGGAGATCGTGCCCTTTTCGCCGCCGATGGAGATGATGACCTTCTTGCCCGCGGCCTGCTTGGCCTTGATGTCGGCCTTGAACTGGTCGACGGTGTAGCCGCCGAGCCCGGCCGAGTCCAGGTTGAAGGTGACCGCGCCCGGCGTGCTGGTGGCGTCCGCGAAGGAGACGGCGATGATGTCGTACTGCGACTGGACCTCGGACAGCTTCTGGACCTTGGCGCCGTTGTTGAAGTTCTGCCAGTAGCCGGTCACGGCGTGCGCGGGAACCGTCCCGCCGCCCCCGCCGCCCCCGCCGCCCGAGGCGGTCGTCGTGCCGGTGACCGCCGCCGACTTCACGGACTCACCGGCCGCGTTCGTGGCGGTGACCTGGAAGGAGTACGAGGTGGAGGCGGCCAGGCCCGAGACGGTCGCCGAGGTGCCGGCCACCGCCGTGACCTTCGTGCCGTCCCGGTAGACGTTGTAGCCCGTGGCGCCCGAGACCGTGTTCCAGGACAGCGACGCGGACGAGGACGTGGTGGAGGCGACTCTCAGGCCGGCCGGGGCCGAGGGGACGGTGGGCGCCGGGTCCGTGCCGCCCCCGCCGTCCGGACCGAACACGGAGAGGTCGTCGGCGTAGTAGGCGGCCTGTCCGTACCAGCCGTGCGTGTACACCGTCACCGAGGTCGTCGAGGCACCCGTGGTGAAGCTGGTCGTCAGCTGCTTCCAGGAGGAGGAGTCGGGCGTCCACGTGGAGACGTCCGTGGTCCCCGTGCCGCTCGCGCCGAGGTAGGCGTACCCGCCCTGCACCCAGGCGCTCAGCGTGTACGTGGAGTTGGGCTTGACCGCCACGGTCTGGGTGCACTTGGCGTTGTCCTGCCCGGCGGGCGTCGCCTTCAGCGCGGCCGAGCCGCCGTGCACCGGCGAGGACACGGTGGCGCCGCTGCCCGCGGAACACGTCCAGTTGCCGAGCCCGGACTCGTAGCCGCCGTTCCGGGCGTTGTTGACGTCCGCGGCCTGGGCCTCGGTGGCCAGGCCGGTGACAGTGAGGGCCGACGCCCCGAGGGCGGCGGCGAGGAATCCCGCCCATGTCCGTCTGCGTCTGGGCATGCCTGGTACGCGGTCCACTGGTGCCTCCGGTGAGGGGGAGAGGGCGGGGAGGTTGCGGAACGGTGGCCACCGCTGGAGGTACAAGGTGGTCCAGACCAATAAGGTTGTCAAGACCTCTGGCAGGGCCCGCTCCCCGCCAACATCCCGTCGGCAAGGGCGAGTTGCGACACCCGTGTCTCACTCTCCGTCGATCAAGCTCCCACCTTGCGTGAGTTGATCTGGCGAAGTCGGTGTTGAGCGCGGCATGCCGTGGATATGGTGCAGATGCAGGAGGACGTCACAGTGACGATCTGTGGCCATCTGTGACGGTCCATGGCGAAACAGGGGCGATCCGAAGGCGGCGGTTGACCAGTCCGCCTCGGTGAACGGGGTGGTGTCCAGCGTGCCGACCGCGATAGCCGTCACCAGTCCCGACCTGGTGCTCCCGCCGTACGACCGGCAGACCCCGCCCGCAGTGGTCCAGCCGCTGGGAACCCTCGAGAGCTCCCTCACCGGCATGCACACCCTCATCGAGCAGCACGGATACGTGATCTCGCTCTACCCCGCCGCGGCCCCCGACGCGCTCACCCGGCGGCTGCACACCGTCCGCTCGGTACTGGAGAGCGACCGCATCGCGCTGCTCGCCATCGACCTGCCGCCCCTCGGACTCGCCCTGCTGGCGCAGCAGTTGCGCCAGCTGTCCGCCTGCGACATCAGCCCCGGCGTGCTCGCCTCCGCCGCCCGGCTGCTCGCCCACTACATCTACGCGGGCGCCCACCTCGGCTCCGTCGCCAAGCTCGACCGCGTCCCCGTGTCCCTGAAGTCGCACGCCAAGTCCTGGGTGCCCGGCGCCCAGTTCGCCGTACTGGCCAACCCGCGTCCGCAGCTCGTCCGGGTCGGCCAGGAGGAGCTCGCGGGACCCGAGTTCGGCACCCGGCTGCTCGTCGCGGCCGACCAGCCGCCCTCCGACTGGGTCACCGCGACGCTCGCGCCCGCCTGGCAGGTGCAGGGCGTCGCGACCGTCCCGCTGCCCGGGCAGTCCGCACGCTGGTGGGGGACGGGGCGACTCGCCGAATTCGCCGCCGGTCTGTACGACGTGTCCGTGCTCTACCAGCTCGTCTCCTCCGTCCGGCGCGAGACGTGCCACTGGTGCGGGCTCGAACTCATCGGCGACCGCTGCGGGTTCTGCGCCGCACCGCTGCCCCCGCCGCCGGAGCTTCCCACCGCCGGCGTACGGGCAGCCTCTTCCGTACGCGCCCTGCCCCGGGGCGTCACCTAGGCGGCACCGGCACCACCGCACAGCCCGGAGAACCAGGCACGACCGCTCGACCCCGCCGTCCCCGCCCTCCCCGATCGAGGTTGTCCGCGTCATGAATTCACGCCAGCGCCGCGGCGTCATCCTGCTGGTCCTCTCGGCCCTGTGCGCCCTGGGCGCGTTCGCCGGAGTCCTCTCGGTGATCCGCGACGTGAACTCGAAGGTCGGCCCCGAGGTGGCGGCGTACCGCCTCAAGAACGACATCGCCCCCTACCGGGAGCTGTCCGCCGACCAGTTCGAGAAGGTCTCCATGCCCGAGCGCTGGCTGTCGTCCACGGCCGTTACCGACCTCTCCCGGATCCGCGGGAAGATCGCCGTCACCCGGCTGGAGAAGGGATCGCTGCTCCAGGACGACATGATCGTGGACCGGCCCTCCCTGGCGGCCGGCCAGCAGGAGATCGCGATCATGATCGATGCGGCGACCGGAGTGGCCGGAAAGATCAACCCGGGCGCGCGGGTCAACATCTACGCCACCTTCGAGGCGGAGAACGACAAGGGCAAGGACCAGTCCAAGGTCATCGTCGCCGACGCGCGCGTCATCGACGTCGGCAAGCTCACCGCGCTGGACCCGGGGCAGTCCAGCGACGACCGGCGCCGGACCGCGCGCGACGCCGTCCCCATCACCTTCGCGCTCGACACCGCCGACGCCCAACGCGTCGCGTACGCCGAGTCGTTCGCCACCCACGTCCGCCTCGCCCTGGTCGCGGGCGGCTCCGACACCACCGTCACCCCCGGCGACCGCACGTACACCCTCGACGAGGACAAGTAGGAGGCCGCGCATGTCGACCGCTCCCACCGGGGCCCGTCGTAAAAGGTGCCGCCGATGACCGTCCGCATCCTGCCCGCCGTCGGCGACATCGACTCGGCCCGCGCCCTCACCACGCTGCTGAGCCAGCTCGCCGACACCGAACCCGCCCCGCCCGTACCCGACTCGACGGCCCTCCTCGACACCCTCGCGCGCCTCGCGGCCGAGTCCCTGGACGAGCTGCCCGAGGTCGTCCTGGTGCACGAGCGGATCGGCCCGGTCCCCGCCCTCGACCTGATCCGCGACCTGGTCATGCGGTTCCCGGCCGTCGGCGTCGTCCTCATCACCGCCGACACCGGCAACGGCGTCCTCACCGCGGCCATGGACTCCGGCGCCCGCGGCATCATCGGCCTGCCCCTCGGCTACGACGCCCTCTCCGAGCGCGTCCAGGCCGCCGCCGCATGGTCCCTCGGCATGCGCCGCCACCTCGGCAGCACCCCCGAGCTGTACACCGGCCCCGGCGGCACCGTCGTCACGGTCACCGGCGCCAAGGGCGGCGTCGGCGCCACCGTCACCGCCGTCCAGCTCGCCCTCGCCGCCCAGGCCTCCGGGCGTACGGTCGCCCTGCTCGACCTGGACCTCCAGTCGGGGGACGTCGCCTCCTACCTGGACGTCCAGTTCCGCAGGTCGGTCGCCGACCTCGCCGGGATCAGCGACATCAACCCGCGCGTGCTGCAGGACGCCGTCTACCTCCACGACAGCGGGGTCGGCCTGCTGCTCGCCCCGGCCGAGGGCGAGCGCGGCGAGGAGATCACCGACCGGGTCGCCCGCCAGGTCCTGGCCGCCCTGCGCTCCCGGCACGACGTGGTCGTCGTGGACTGCGGCTCCCAGATGACCTCGGCGACGGCGGCGGCCGTGGAGATGGCCGACCAGGCGCTGCTCCTCGTCACCCCCGACGTCGTCGCCGTACGGGCAGCCAAACGCATGGTCCGCATGTGGGACCGGCTCCAGATCCGCAAGGCGGAGGAGACGACGACGGTCGTCAACCGGCACTCGCGCGGTACGGAGATCCAGCCGTCCCTCGTCGAACGCGTCACCGGCACCAAGGTCGCCCGCTCCACGGTCCCCGCCGCCTTCAAGGAGCTCCAGGCCGTGGTCGACGCGGGCCGCCTCCAGGACCTGGACGCCCGCTCGACGGTCAAGCAGGCGCTGTGGGCCCTGACCGGCGAGCTGGGTCTGGCGGTCCCCGCCCCCGAGGGCGGCGGAGGCCGGCGCCGCAAGCCCGCACCGGAACGCGGGGCACTCGCTCTGCGGCGCAAGGGCGGCGACCGGGGAGCGGTGACCCTCGAGTTCGCCGGGATGTTCCCCCTGCTGCTCGTCGTGATGACGATCCTCTGGCAGTGCGTGCTGTACGGCTACACCTGGTCCCTGGCCGGCAACGCGGCCGACGAGGCGGCCCGGGCGGCCACGGCGGCGTACGCCGCGACGGGTGACGCCGCGGGCGCCTGCCAGTCGGCGGGACAGGAGCACCTGCCCGGCGCCTGGCAGGGAGCGGACATCGACTGCACCCGTGAGGGCGACGTGTGGAAGGCCCGCGTCACCGCCCAAGTGCCGCTGTTCTTCCCGGGCTTCGACGCCGGCTGGGAGGTCGCGGGCGAGGCGGGCGCGGCGGTGGAAGGAGACGCGGAATGAGCCTCTCCGTACGCCTGCTGCCGCCGCGGGCACGCCGTGGGGTGGGCCTCGGCGGACGCCCGCTCGGTTCTGCGGGGCGCCCTGGGGTGGGCCTCGGCGGACGCCCGCTGCCGCCGCGGGAACCCCGAGGGGTGGGCCCCTCCGTACGCCTGCTGCCGCCACGCCCCCGCCGTGGGGTCGGCCTCGCCGGACGACTGCTCCCGTCACCGGGGCGCCGTGGGGTGAGCCCTTCGGCGCCCCCGCTCGGGCCGCCGGTACACGCAGGGCTGCGCCGTCGGTGGCACCGTCCCCGTCCCGAAGGACGCCCGGCGGCCTGGGGGACCGGGCCGCACGACCGCGTGGTGGCCGGGCCCCGGCCGAAGCGGTCGCGCCGCTGGGGCGACCGGGGGGTCTCCATGCTGGAGTTCGCCGGGTTCCTGCCGATCCTGCTGGTCATCGGGATGGCCGCCATCCAGCTCGGCCTGGTCGGATACGGCATCAACCAGGCCGGGACCGGGGCACGGGCCGCGGCCCGGGTCGCCGCCCTGAAGGACCCGGCGGCGGGCACCGCGGCAGGCCAGGCGGCAATGGACGGGCGGTTCCAGGCCGACGTCTCGGTCGGCGGCGGGGGAGAGACGGTGGTCGCCACCGTCCAGGTCGACATCCCCTCCGTCATCCCCTTCATGGACGGCTTCACCGCCGAACGCAGCGCCACCATGCCCAACGACCAGGACGACTGACCGGGAGGAGCTGACGACATGAGCCTGCGTTCCCGTATCACCGCAGCCCCCGAGGCCGGGGGCCCCGCCCGCGAGGACGGACACCTCGTCGCCGTCTACCGCGCCAAGCTCCTGGAGGAGATCGACCTCGCGGAGATGTCCAGCCTGGCGGCGGCCGAACGGCGCGCCCGGCTGGAGCGGGTCCTCGGCCACATCATCAGCCGCGAGGGCCCGGTCCTGTCCTCCGCCGAGCGCTCCCAGCTGATCCGGCGGGTCGTCGACGAAGCCCTCGGCCTCGGCGTGCTCGAACCCCTCCTCGCCGACGCGTCCATCACCGAGATCATGGTCAACGGTCCGGACTCGATCTTCGTCGAGCGGGCCGGCCGCGTCGAACAGCTCCCGCTGCGCTTCGCCTCCAACGAGCAGCTCATGCAGACCATCGAGCGCATCGTCTCCACCGTGAACCGCCGGGTCGACGAGTCCAACCCGATGGTCGACGCCCGTCTCCCCACCGGCGAGCGCGTCAACGTCATCATCCCGCCACTCGCCCTCACCGGCCCGACCCTGACGATCCGCCGCTTCCCCCGCGCCTACACGCTTCCGGAGCTCATCGGGCTCGGCTCCCTCGACGAGCAGATGCTGATGCTGCTCGCCGCCTTCGTCCGGGCCCGCTTCAACGTGATCGTGAGCGGCGGCACGGGTACCGGAAAGACGACCCTGCTCAACGCGCTCTCCGGACTCATCCCGGCCCACGAGCGCATCATCACCATCGAGGACTCCGCCGAACTCCAGCTCCAGCAGGAGCATGTCATCCGCCTGGAGTCCCGGCCCCCGAACGTCGAGGGCAAGGGCCACATCACCATCCGCGACCTGGTCCGCAACTCCCTGCGCATGCGCCCCGACCGCATCATCGTCGGCGAGGTCCGCGGCGGTGAGACCCTCGACATGCTCCAGGCGATGTCGACGGGCCACGACGGCTCCCTGGCGACCGTGCACGCGAACTCGGCCGAGGACGCGCTGATGCGGCTGCAGACCCTCGGATCGATGTCCGAGGTGCAGATCCCCTTCGAGGCGCTCAAGGACCAGATCAACTCCGCGGTCGAGGTCGTCGTGCAGCTCGCCCGGCACGTCGACGGCTCCCGCAAGATCGCCGAGATCGCGCTGCTCGTCTCGCACGGCCGCGAACAGTTCCGCATCTCCACCGTCTCCCGCTACGTCCCCGGCCCCACCGGCCCCGACCGCGTCGTCCACGGCCGCTTCGAACACCTCCCGCTGCCCCGCAGGATCGCCGAGAAGCTGTACGTGGCGGGCGAGCCGCTGCCCCCCGCCTTCGGCGTCGCCGAGGCCCTCGACGTCCGCAACACGAGGCAGGCCATCGGATGACGGCCCCCACCCCGCACGGGAGGCAGGGATGAACAACCCGGCCCTGCTCGCCCTCGGCGCCACCGTCCTGTGCGGCACCCTCGCCGTCGGGGGCGTCCACGCGTACGCCACCGGCCGCGCCCAGCGCCAGGCCCTCGAGGACCGTCTCTCCGGCGCCGGGCCCGTCCGCGCGGGGACCGGCCGCGTACGCCGTTTCGCCGGCGTCGACCGGCGGCTGCGCCGCACCCGACTCGGCCGCACCATCCAGCTGCGGCTGTCGGCCACCGGACTCGACCTGACCGCGGGCGAGTTCTTCACCTACGTCACCGCGGTCGTCGTGGCGCTGTGGCTGATCGCCGCCGCCACCCTCGCGCCCTTCTTCGGCCCGATCGCCGGACTCGTCGGCGTCTGGAGCGCGGCGATCTTCCTCAACTGGCAGCGGCAGAAACGCATCGAGGCCTTCATCAATCAACTCCCGGACGTGGCACGGCTGCTGGCCAACGCGACGGCCGCCGGTCTCGCCCTGCGCACCGCGCTGGCGATGGCCGCCGAGGAACTGGAGGCCCCCGCGGGCGAGGAACTGGCCCGGGTGGCCGACCACCTGTCCCTGGGCCGGTCCATCGACGACGCGCTCGGCGAACTCGCCGAGCGCCTCCCCTCCCGGGAGCTGGTCGTCCTCGTCACCACCCTCGTCCTCGCCAACAAGGCGGGCGGCTCGGTGGTCAGTTCGCTGCGGAACCTCACCCAGACCCTGGAGGACCGCAAGGAGACCCGTCGCGAGGTCCGCACCATGCTGTCCGAGGTCAACGCCACGGCCTTCACCGTGCCGCTCCTCGGCCTGGGCTCGCTGCTGCTGATCAACTCCTCGAACGAGGGCGCCCTGGCCCGGGTCACCGGCTCACCGCTGGGCCAGGCCCTCGTCCTGATCGCGCTCGGCCTGTACACCGTCGGTTTCTTCGTCATCCGCCGCCTCGGCAGGATCGAAGTGTGAGGAGGGGATTTCTGTGCTCGCCCTGCTGCTCGCCGTCCTGACGGGCGCGGCCGTCGCCGGCGTCCTCCTCGGCATCCGCATGATCCGCGCCGAGGCCAAGCTCCCCGGCGACCTGGCGCTCGCCCTGGAGGTCGGTGCGACCCGGGTCTCCAAGGCGGACTCGGCCGTCGACCGCCTCGGCATGCGCTTCGCGCCCGCCGTCCTGCGGATGATGGGCCCCCGCCGCGTCGACGCCAAACGCCGCCGTATCGACATGGCGGGCAACCCCGGCGGGCTCACCCTCAGCCGCTACGCGGCCCGCCGCGCGGTCTACGGGATCTTCGGCGTCGTCCTCGGCCTGGTGTTCCTCTCCAACGGCCAGGTCCTGTTCGCCCTCGCCACCCTGGCCTTCGGCCTGCTGGCCGCCGACGCCCTGATCTGGCAGGCCATCCGGGAACGCAAGGACGTCATCGACCGCACGCTGCCCGACTTCCTCGACGTGCTGGCGGTCGTCGTCTCCGCCGGCCTCGGCTTCCGGCAGGCCCTGGACCGGGTCGCGGAGAAGTACGAGGGTCCCTGGGCCGACGAACTGCGCATCACCCTGCGCCAGATGGACATGGGGGTCAGCCGGCGCCAGGCCTTCGACGAGCTGCGCCGCCGCAACTCCTCCGAGTCCGTGGCCCAGTTCGTCTCCGCACTCCAGCAGGGCGAGGAACTCGGCTCGCCCATCGTGGAGACCCTCATCCAGCTCGCCACCGACATGCGCAGGACCGACGCGCAGAACGCCCGCCGCCGTGCCGCGAAGACCATCCCCAAGGCGACGATGGTGACGCTCGTCTTCATGCTCCCCGCCACGATGATCCTGATCGCGACCGGGATGTTCCTGGGCTCCGGCACGAACTTCGGCTCGATCCTGGGGCGCTGATGAGAAGCCTCCGTCCCGGCCGGCAGCCTCCGGACCGCAGCGAGCGGCGCGGATGGACCCCGCGCCGCCCCGGGCGCACCTCCGCACGCCCGCTCACCGGCGGCCACCGGGCCGCCGAGCCGGACGCCGCCCGGCCCCGGAGCACCGGCGAGGGCTACCTCGCCGACGACGCTCCGGCCCCGGGCAGTGTCCGCCTCCAGCTCAACGCCCTGCAGGCGCTGTGCCGGCAGGCGTTCGCCGTGCGCCTCGCCGCCATCGCGATCGGTGCGCCCTTCGCCATGGCCAACGCGACGGACGGCCCGGCCCGGCACACGGTGCTCGCCGCCGCCGTCCTGGGCGTCATGGGCTCGTACGCCATGCTCCGGGACTGGGACCGCTTCGCCCCCCGCCTGCTCGCCCACCCGAGCCTGCTGGCGATCGACCTGACCTTCGGGGCGGTCCTGCTGCTCACCGCCTCCCCTGCCTCACCCCTCGCCTACGCCACGGTCTGCACGCCGCTCCTCGCGGGCCTGCTGTACGGCTGGCGCGGCTCCGGCGTCTTCACCGGCCTCCAACTGGTCGTTCTGCTCACCGTGTTCCGGAGCTGGGAGCACCGGCCCGGCGCAGGCGCCAGCACTCTGCTGATCGCCGGCTTCTGCGTCGGCGCCGGCATCATCGGCGTCACCCTGCGCAACCTGATGTTCCGCTTCGGCGCGGCGAGCCAGGCCCTCTCGGAGGCGACCTCACGGCTCGCGGTGGCGGAGGCCGTGGAAGGCGAACGGGCCCGCCTCGCCCGCGAGATGCACGACTCGGTGGCCAAGACGCTGCACGGCCTGGCGCTCGCGGCGGAGGCGCTGGCCGGCTCGGCCGACTCCGCGGACCCCGGCACGCTGAAGCGTCAGGCGTCGGTGGTGGCGGGCGCCGCCCGCCGGGCCGCGACGGAGTCCCGCGAACTGCTGTCGGACCTGCGCCGCCATACGGACCTCAGCACCGCACGACGGGACCTGCCCGGCGAACTCGCGCGCCGACTGGGGGACTTCACGGCCCGTACGGCCGTCCCGGCGGACCTGCGCTGCACCGGCGCGGTCCCCGCGCTTCCGCCCGCGACGGCGCAGCACCTCCTGGCGATCGTCTCGGAGGCGCTGGAGAACGCCCACCGCCACGCACGGGCCACCGCAGTGGTCCTCGACCTCGACGCCGACCTCTCCTCGGGGACCCTCCGGCTGGCCGTCCGGGACGACGGTGTGGGGCTGCCGCCCACCGCGGTGCTCGACGAACTGACGGAATCCGGCCACTTGCCCCCCGGCCCCTCGCCGAAGCGCCCGCGGCACGCCCGGGCGCCCGGAGGCGCTGCGCAGGGGAGCGGCCGGCTACCTCGTCCACGGCGAGTTCACGGCGGACGAACTGATCACCGCCGTACGGGACATGAGGCACGGACGGCGCACGGTCACGGATTCGCTCGGTGTTTCCTACGAACCGAGCGAAATGTCTTCGCAAGTGCAACCAGCTGTGGCACATTCGTCGGAGGCCCGGGGCGCGTCCGTCACCGGGTTGCCCCGCGGCGGGACCAACCGGCTCGACCACGGCCTGAGTTCACGGGAGGTGGAGGTCATGGATCTCATCGCGTCCGGCATGAACAACCGGCAGATCGCCGCCGCCTGCTTCATCAGCGAGAAGACCGTGAAGAACCACATCAACCGCATCTTCGCAAAGCTGCACAGTTCGTCGCGCAGCGAGGCGATCGCCCACTGGCTGGGCACCGCGCACGGGGGGTGGAACCGGTGACCCCCCACGCAAGTTGGGCCCCTGGACCCACCCGGAGTAGGCGGGTTCTCACGTACGGTGCTCGGGTCGGAAGTGGCGTCGTGTGGGAGGGCAGTGACGATGAGCAGGTTCGACAGCTGGACGCGGACCGTGATCTCCCGAATGCGGGGCAAGGACCGCGACGCGGGTGCGGGGTTCGTGGAGTACGCGGGGTTGATGATCATCATCGCGGGGATCTTCACGCTGATCGACGGGTTGGGGCTGGACGGGTTGATCTCGGACGCGATCCTCAACGCGGTGACCGACGTCATCGGCGGCTGACGACCCCGTCCCCCCTGGGCGATCGTGGGCAGACGCTGCCGATCTACATTTGGCTGACGGCCATTCTGCTGTTCGCCGCATTCGCCCTCTTCGCGTTCGCCCAGGCGGCGTCCGCCCGCAATGGAGCTCAATCCGCGGCGGACGCTGCGGCGTTGGCGGCGGCCCAGGACGCCAGGGACGAACTCGTCGACGGCCTGCTGGTCGCCATCGGGCAGGGAGACGGATGGCTTGACTGGCTGGGCGACGAACTCGTCGAAGGCGACGGAGCCACGGCCGCGGCGCAACAGCTGGCGGCCGAGAACGACGCGTCTCTGGTGGGCGGCGCCGATCTCGTCGAGGTGAACGGCGCTCCGGGATTCGCGGTCGAGATCGAGACCAACTACACGGTGGGCGACTCGATCATCCCGGGGACCGAGGGCATGCAGGCGCACGCCCATGCCACCGCCGTCATCGAGCCGCGCTGCGACTTCGACCCCGACGCGGATCCGGAGAAGCCCGTCGAGCTGGACTGCGATGGCGAGAGCGTGAACATCGACCCCGAAGATTTCGATCCGGACGACCTTCCCGACGCGTCCGTGATGTTCTCTGTGCATCTGGCCGAGTGAGAGGAAGCCGTACCGATGAACTTCCGGCGCACCACGAAGGGCCGTACGGCACTGAAGGCGGTGACGGTCGCAACTGGCCTGCTTCTTACGGTGGCCGGGTGTGGCGGCGGGGGAGACGACTCGACCGACAAAGGGGCCTCGTCGTCGCCTCCCGCTGCGAGCAACAGCGACGACGGGGCGAAGGAATCGAAGACACCCGATGCGGATCCCGTACTTGCGGAGGTCAAGGGGGAGGGGGGTGTGACTCTCACGATCTCTTCCGCCAAGCGGGACGAAGGCGGCTTCGTCACGGTTGAAGGCACTGTCGTCAACGGCACCGGCAAAGCCTGGTCGGTGGGTGACTGGCGGGGAGACGAGCGGGAGCTGGCCAAGAACGGAGGGTCGATGGCCGGCGCCAACCTGGTCGACGAGAACGGCAAGAAGAAGTACCTGGTCCTTCGGGACACCGAAGGGCGCTGTCTGTGCACGAGGTTCAGCGGCGGGCTCGGACAGGGGGAGAGCACACAGTGGTTCGCCCAGTTCCCCGCCCCGCCGGCAGGAACCACGAAGGTCAGCTTCCAGGTCGGCTCCATGCCCCCGGCTTCCGTCGAACTCTCCGAGGGCGAGTGACCATGCCCCTCCCGAACCGCAGCACCGCGACAACGCTCACGGCCCTGGTCGTGCTGGTCACCCTCGGTCTCCCCGGCCCCGCGTACGCGGACGACGAGGATCCGAGCGCGCCGCCGGGCAGTGTGACGACGTCCCCGCCGCCCGAGGTGGACGGGAACAGCCCGGGGCTGAAGCTGGCCGACGGCGCCACCCTCGCCCCCGCCAAGGTCCTGGACATCAAGTCGGTCGTGGAGGACCTCGGCGGTGAGGAGCGCCGGGAGGACACGAACGAGAACGTGACCTTCGCGCTGCAGGCGGAGGTGCTGTTCCCCAAGGACAGCTCGAAGCTGAACCCCGAGGCACGCTCGCGCATCCAGGCGATCGCGGACGAGATCAAGGCGCAGAACGCCACGAACGTCCGGGTCTTCGGGTTCACCGACAACCTCGGCTCCTACGCACACGGCCTGACGCTCTCCAAGAAGCGCGCGGAGGTGGTCCACGACGAACTCGCCGGGGACCTGGGCGGCGACGTCACCTTCGAGGTGCGCGGCTACAGCGAGGACTACCCGATCGCCGACAACACCTCCGAACAGGGGCGGCGGAAGAACCGCCGGGTGGAGGTGTCGTTCCCCAGGAGCGGGTCCTCGGGCGAGGGCGAGCAGAGCTGACGGCGCCCGCCCCCGCTCAGGCGGGCCGGTGGTCCCCCGTCCCGCCGTCGATCAGCTCGCGCAGGATGTCCATGTGGCCCGCGTGCCGAGCGGTCTCCTCGACCATGTGGACCATGACCCAGCGCAGGGACACGGACGTGCCGCTCCACGAGGTGCCCACGTCGTCCAGCGACAGCTCCGCGACGGTGCGGTCGGCGGCGGCGCGGGCACGGCCGTAGAAGTCGGTGATCCGCTCCGTCGTCTCGCCGGGGCCGGCCGCCATGTCCTCCTCGGTGGACGGGTCGAACCACAGTGGCTCGACCTCCCGCCCGAAGGTCCGGCAGAACCAGCCGTACTCCACGGACGCGAGGTGCTTCACCAGGCCGAGCAGATTGGTGCCCGACGGCGTCATCACCCGCCGGACCTGTTCGTCGTCGAGCCCGGCGAGCTTCCAGAGCACCGCGTCGCGATGCCGGTCGAGGCTCGCCTGCAGGATTTCCTTGTCGCCACCGGTGTACGGCACCCGAACGGCACCCGAGTCGGTCGTCATACCCGGAACGTAGCAGCGGCCACCGACAGCGCCCGGCCCGCTCCGCCCCGCGGAAAACCGCTCGCACGAGCACCGGCGGCCGGGGAGGATCGGTGCCATGAGCGCGAACCGTTCCTTCGAAGCCCTGGTCGCCGAGGCCGCCGCCGCACCGGTCGAGGGCTGGGACTTCTCCTGGTTCGAGGGCCGGGCCACGGAGGAGCGCCCGCCGTGGGGGTACGCACGTGCCATGGGGGAGCGGCTCGGCCGGGCCGGTGCCGCGCTCGACCTGCAGACCGGCGGCGGCGAAGTCCTCGCTTCCGCGCCCGCGTTGCCGCCGCTCATGGCCGCGACGGAGGGCTGGCCGCCGAACGTCCGCAAGGCCACCGCGCTGCTGCACCCGCGCGGCGCCGTGGTCGTCGCCTCGCCGGAGGACGCGCCGCTGCCCTTCGCGGACGCCGCCTTCGACCTGGTCACGAGCCGCCACCCCGTCGCGACGCACTGGACGGAGATCGCCCGGGTCCTGCGCCCGGGCGGTACGTACTTCTCGCAGCAGGTGGGCCCCGCCAGCGCCTTCGAGATCGTCGAGTACTTCGTCGGACCGCAGGCGCGGGAGATCCGGAACGCCCGGCACCCCGACCGCGCCCGCGCCGCCGCACGAGCCGCCGGGCTCGACGTCGTCGACCTGCGCACGGCGCGGCTGCGCATGGAGTTCCTCGACATCGGGGCCGTCGTCCACTTCCTGCGCAAGGTGATCTGGATGGTCCCCGACTTCACGGTCGAGCGGTACCGGGACCGGCTGCGCACCCTGCACGACGAGATCGAGAAGAACGGCCCCTTCGTCGCGCACAGCACGCGCTTCCTCGTCGAGGCGCGCAAGCCGCTGGACTGACCGTGTCGGAGTCCGTGACCGGAGCGGCGACCGGGCCGGGCGACGGGACGGCCGTCCGCATCCCGGATGTCCGCACACGGTTTCCACATCGTTATCGAGAGCGGCTCGCCCCCGGTCATGCGTCTCACGTAGGTTCAGACCAAGGTAATTCGCGTGAGCAAAGCTGCGCGTGTGGCACCGCGCAGTGGAGGGGGCTGCGCGGTGCCGACTTCCTTTCTCCGGCCTACGCCGTGCCGTCCGGACGGCCGGCACCCCGGACCTCGATGCGCACCCCGCGCCGCACCCCCCAGCGCTCCATCGCCCCGGCCTCCGCCTCCAGGACGTGCCGGCACCGCAGGCGCGGCAGGCCGAGCCGGCCCGGACGCATCGTCCGCACGGCCGTCACCCGCAAGGTCCGGTCCAGATAGGCGACGTCGATCGCGAACCGCATCCCCAGGGTGTGCACCGCCTGCGCCGGACTCAGCAGCAGTGCCCCTTCGATCCCGTCCCGCCCGAGCAGACCGCGGCGTCTCGCCCGCGCCGACTCCGCGAGTTCCAGCGGCACGGGCGCGCTCGTCCCGGGCGCGGTGAAGGTGGCCATGGCTGCGAAGGTAGCGACGGCGTCAAGCGGGCGTCGCGACGCGTGTCACCCACCCGGAGGACGGCGGACCGGGTGTCCCGCTCGCCTCACAGGTGCGCGCGAACCCCCGAAACCTCCACGGATTCCCCTTGATTGCCTTGGAATCCGCTGTGATTCGGCCATGAACAGGCCCTGAATCGCTGGTTCCGCGCCCATCCCGGCGTCGCCGGGCGACTGCGGAGAGTAGTTGTGGCACGCCGATGCACGCAGCATCACTTACGAAGGGTTATGGTGGAAACCCCCCCTCGGGCCGGTCCGTCTCCCCCCCACGGACCGGCCCGTTTTTTATGCCCTCAGGACCGCCCGGCCCAGATGTTGGTGCCCGGCGTCGACACGGCGAACGTGTCGATCTCCTTCAGCTCCTCGTCCGTGAGCTTCGGCGCGCTGAGCGCGGCCACGTTCTCCTCCAGCTGGCGCACGCTGGAGGCGCCGATCAGTGCGGAGGTCATGCGCTCGTCGCGCAGCACCCAGGTGAGCGCGAGCTGGGCGAGGGACTGGCCGCGGCGGGCCGCGATGTCGTTCAGGCCGTTCAGCCGGCGGAGGACCTCGGTGTCGGACGCCAGGCCCGGGTCGAGCGACTTGCCCTGCGTGGCGCGCGACCCCTCGGGGACGCCCTTCAGGTACTTGCCCGTCAGCAGGCCCTGGGCGAGCGGCACGAAGGAGATGCAGCCCATGCCGGCCGCCTCCAGCGTGTCGAGCAGGCCGTCGTCCTCGGTCCAGCGGTTGATCATGGAGTACGACGGCTGGTGGATGAGCGGGCGTACGCCCATCTCCGTCAGCAGCCTGGCCGCCTCGGCGGTCTGCTCGCTCGTATAGGAGGAGATGCCGACGTACAGCGCCTTGCCCTGCCGGACCGCGGACGCCAGCGCACCCATCGTCTCCTCCAGCGGGGTGGCCGGATCGAAGCGGTGCGAGTAGAAGATGTCGACGTAGTCCACGCCCATCCGCTGCAGCGAGGCGTCCAGCGACGACAGCAGGTACTTGCGGGACCCCCACTCCCCGTACGGGCCGGGGTGCATGAGATAGCCCGCCTTGGTCGAGATGACCAGCTCGTCCCGGTACGGTGCGAAGTCCTGACGCAGCAGCTTGCCGAAGTTGAGTTCGGCGGAGCCGGGCGGCGGCCCGTAGTTGTTCGCCAGGTCGAAGTGGGTGACGCCGAGGTCGAAGGCGCGGCGCAGGAGGGCGCGCTGGGAGTCGAGCGCCCGGTCGTCGCCGAAGTTGTGCCAGAGGCCGAGCGAGAGGGCGGGCAGCTTCAGGCCGCTGCGGCCCGAGCGGCGGTATTCCATGGAGTCGTACCGCTCGGTCGCCGCGCGGTACAGGGGGGAGTCGTTCATGGACACGAAAGTACGTCAGCCCACTGACACCCCCGGGCCGGGCCCCGGCGGCACGGGGGTAGGCTTCGCCTCCGGGGACCGCCATATGGACAGGGATTGCGCCCGCTCGCCCCTGTCTGATCGCACGGAGGGGCTGACAACACGTGACCTTGCGCGACAACCTGCGCCGTCTGCTGGTCAGGTTCTACACACGCAGGGTGGAAGGCCACCTCGACCACGACCAGGTGCCCAAGCACATCGGCGTCATCATGGACGGCAACCGGCGCTGGGCGAAGGCCGCGGGCAGCACCGCGGCCCAGGGCCACCGGGCCGGGGCGGACAAGATCGAGGAGTTCCTCGGCTGGTGCTCCGAGACCGATGTCGAGGTCGTCACCCTCTGGCTGCTCTCCACGGACAACTTCGACCGTCCCAAGGAGGAGCTGGTCCCGCTCCTGGAGATCATCGAAGGCGTCGTCCGCACCCTCGCCGCCGACGGCCGCTGGCGCGTCCACCACGTGGGCACGCCCGACATCCTGCCCTCGCAGATGCAGACCGTCCTCAAGGAGGCCGAGGAGACCACCGCCCACGTCGACGGGATAGTGGTCAACGTCGCGATCGGCTACGGCGGCCGGCAGGAGATCGCCGACGCCGTGCGCTCCATGCTCCTTGACGCCGCCGACAAGGGCACCGCGATCGCGGACCTCGCCGAGTCCGTCGACGTCGACCTGATCGGCAAGCACCTCTACACGGGTGCCCAGCCCGACCCCGACCTGGTGATCCGCACCAGCGGCGAGCAGCGCCTGTCCGGATTCATGCTGTGGCAGACGGCCCACTCGGAGTACTACTTCTGTGAGGTCTTCTGGCCGGCCTTCCGCAAGGTCGACTTCCTGCGCGCTCTGCGCGACTACGCGGCGCGACACCGGCGCTACGGCGGCTGACGCCGGAGTACCCCCGGGACGCCGGTCATCAGGAGTTAACGAACGCGCCGTCATGCCCTGTGGCATGGCGGCGCCCGTTCGAGGGCATAAAGCCTCCAGGTCGACACCCGAACCACGGGTGTCGGATCTCAGCGGACGGCACGGGGCCGTCCGCCCGGGAGGCCCTTTGCACCAGCCCGACCGTGTGGTCAGCACGGACGAAGCGGAGGGCCGGTCCCCGGCCCGCGCAGCGTGGCCCGAGACCGGTCCAGATCTCCTTCGTCGCTCCCCGACCTCATCCGAGGGGGTACGTCCTTCCGTGGTGACCAGCGCAAAGCGCCACAAGCCAGACCGGCGCACCTATGTTCTCGACACCAGCGTCCTGCTGGCCGATCCGCACGCGATGAACCGCTTCGACGAGCACGAAGTCGTGCTGCCGATCGTGGTGGTCACGGAACTGGAGGCCAAGCGGCACCATCCCGAGCTCGGTTACTTCGCCCGGCAGGCCCTGCGGCTGCTCGACGAGTTCCGGGTGCGGCACGGCCGGCTCGACGCCCCGATTCCGGTCGGGGACCTCGGCGGGACCGTTCGCGTCGAGCTCAACCACTCGGACCCCAGCATCCTGCCCAGCGGCTACCGCCTGGGGGACAACGACTCCCGCATCCTCGCGGTTGCCCGCAACCTGCAGGCCGAGGGATACGACGTCACCGTCGTGTCCAAGGACCTGCCGCTGCGGATCAAGGCGTCGTCCGTCGGGCTCCTCGCCGAGGAGTACCGGGCGGAACTCGCCGTCACGGGCTCGTCGGGCTGGACCGGGATGTCCGAGCTGACGCTGCCGGGCGAGCAGGTGGACGTCCTCTTCGAGGAGGGGCACGCCTACGTCCCGGAAGCGGCCGAGCTGCCGGTGCACACGGGCCTGACGATCCAGTCGGAGCGCGGCAAGGCGCTGGGGCGGGTCACGCCCGAGGGCAACGTCCGCCTCGTCCGCGGCGATCGCGAGGCCTTCGGCATCAAGGGGCGGAGTGCCGAGCAGCGCATCGCGCTCGACCTCCTGCTCGATCCGGACATCGGGATCGTGTCGATGGGCGGCCGGGCCGGCACCGGTAAATCCGCGCTCGCGCTCTGCGCGGGCCTGGAGGCCGTCCTGGAGCGGCGCCAGCACCAGAAGGTGATGGTCTTCCGTCCGCTGTACGCGGTCGGCGGGCAGGAACTGGGCTACCTGCCCGGCTCCGAGTCCGAGAAGATGAGCCCCTGGGCGCAGGCGGTGTTCGACACCCTCTCCGCGGTCACCAGCCGCGAGGTCATCGAGGAGGTCACCGCGCGCGGGATGCTGGAGGTCCTCCCGCTCACGCACATCCGCGGCCGCTCCCTCCATGACGCCTTCGTGATCGTGGACGAGGCCCAGTCACTGGAAAGGAACGTGCTGCTGACCGTGCTGTCCCGGATCGGGGCCAACTCGCGGGTCGTACTGACCCATGACGTGGCACAGCGGGACAACCTGCGCGTCGGCCGGTACGACGGAGTGGTCGCCGTCGTCGAGAAACTGAAGGGCCATCCGCTCTTCGCGCACGTCACCCTCAACCGGTCCGAGAGGTCCCAGATTGCCGCGCTTGTGACCGAAATGCTGGAGGACGGACACATCTAGAACACCCCGCCCCCTACCGTCCAACCTGGGGCATATACGGGTCGGTTGACGCCGTCCGGCAAAGGCGAAGAGCCTAGCCGGGCGGCGTCTTGGCGCGTGCTCGTTTCCGAAAAACTCGTGAGGCAAACGAGGTGTGAGCTTTCACACGCAACACAGAATTGCCTTGCGGCGTCGGGGTACGGCAGAGTCTCACTCCTGTCAGGCCCCGCATACGACACAGGTGTACCCCCAGCGGTACGGCACAACAGGAACCACCAGAACTCCATAGAGCCGTCGTATGCCGCCCGAGCACCACGCGGCGCTCCCCGCAAGGGAGTTGCCCACCGGGTCCGTGCCTCCCGTGACCCCGCAGTTGGGAGGCCAGCGCCAGGGGCACGATTGCGTCCGCGAGGGTCACCTACAGCGGGCGATGCTGGAAGGAAACCGAGTGAGCCGGATTTCGGTCCGGGGATTCGCAGTGGCCTCGGCCACCGCGGTCACCGCTGTTGGCGCCGTCACCGGTGTTGCCGCGGGCAGCACCGCGCAGTCCCCCAACGACGCCGAGGCGACGGCCAGCGACGCGACGCTCCTCGCGGACATCCCCGCGGGACAGCAGGCTCAGGTGCAAACCGCATCCCTGACCCAGCAGGCCGACGCACAGGCCATCGCCGCGGACGCCAGCGCCAAGAAGGACGCGGAGGAAGCGGCCCGCAAGCAGGCCGCCGAGGACGCGATCGCCAAGCAGAAGGCCGCGGAGAAGGCCGAGAAGGAGGCGAAGGAGCGCAAGGAGGCGGAGGCCAAGGCCACCCGCTCCACCACGCGCGACGTCTCCAGCTTCTCCGTCCAGAGCTCGTACACCGTCGCGCAGATCCAGGCGATGGCGCGCCAGATGGTGCCGAGCGCTCAGTTCCAGTGCTTCAGCAACATCGTGGACCACGAGTCCAGCTGGAACTACAAGGCGGTCAACGCCTCTTCCGGTGCCTACGGTCTCTTCCAGGCACTGCCCGGCTCGAAGATGTCGTCCGTCGGCTCCGACTGGCAGACGAACCCGGCCACCCAGATCAAGTGGGGCCTCAACTACATGGACAGCCGCTACGGCAGCCCGTGCGAGGCCTGGTCGTTCTGGCAGGCCAACCACTGGTACTAGGCGGCCCGCCGCACGGCGGCTCAACCTCGCGAAGCCCCTCACCGTCCTTGGGTGAGGGGCTTCGGCCGTGCCGGGGCCCGGGGATGTACGGTCGGACGGAACGACTCCGGGGGGAGTGGTGGGGAGCAACGGGGGAAGAGGACGGATCATGTCGCGAGTGCCCAGATGGCTCGGTCGTATCGGCGCAGGACTGACCGAGTTGGGAGAGCGGTTGGACGAGCGCCGCGCCGAGGTCGAGCGGGAAACACAGGGGGAGCAGGACGCGGACACCCCCCGCAGCTCCGCGGAGGCCGGCCCCGGCAACCGCGAGCCGAGCCGTGTCCGGAAGACCGGTACGGCCGGCGGCGAGGAGCCCGCGGCTCCCGGCTCCGAGGACGCCGAACCCGCCGCCCCCGAGCAGGTCCCGGCGCCTCCTCTCTACGCGCCTGCCGTGGCGGCCCGGCCCGAGCCCTCCGCGGCCGTGCCGTGGGGCATGCGGGTCGCCGCCGAGGCCGGCTGGCGCCTGCTCGTCCTGGCGGGCACCGTGTGGGTGCTGATGCGGGTCATCAGCGCCGTCCAGCTGGTGGTGCTCGCCTTCGTCGCGGCTCTGCTGATCACGGCGCTGCTCCAGCCCACGGTGGCCCGGCTGCGCCGGCACGGCGTCCCGCGCGGGCTGGCCACGGCGCTCACCGCGATCCTCGGCTTCGTGGTCATGGGCCTGGTCGGCTGGTTCGTGGTCTGGCAGGTCATGGAGAACATCGACAACCTCTCCAGCCAGGTCCAGGACGGCATCGACGAGCTGCGCAAGTGGCTGCTGAACAGCCCGTTCCACGTGACCGACAAGCAGATCAACGAGATAGCCAAGAACCTGCGCGAGGCGGTCGGCGCCAACACCGACCAGATCACGTCCGCAGGTCTGGAGGGCGTCACGGTCATCGTCGAGGCGCTGACCGGGATCCTGCTGACGATGTTCTCGACACTGTTCCTGCTGTACGACGGCAAGCGGATCTGGGAGTGGTCGCTCAAGCTGGTCCCGGCCGCCGCCCGTCCGGGTGTCGCCGGCGCGGGTCCGCGGGCCTGGCGCACGCTGACGGCCTACGTCCGGGGCACGGTGATCGTCGCCCTGATCGACGCCATCTTCATCGGCCTGGGCATCTACTTCCTCGACGTCCCGATGGCCGTACCGCTCGCGGTCTTCATCTTCCTCTTCGCCTTCATCCCGCTGGTGGGCGCGGTGGTGTCCGGCGCCCTCGCCGTCGTCGTCGCGCTCGTCACGCAGGGCGTGTTCGCGGCCGTCATGGTGCTCGCCGTGGTCCTCGCCGTGCAGCAGATCGAGGGGCACATCCTGCAGCCCTTCATCCTCGGGCGGGCGGTGCGGGTGCATCCCCTGGCGGTCGTCCTGTCCGTCGCGGCCGGCGGGATGATCGCGGGTATCGGCGGGGCGGTGGTGGCCGTGCCGCTGGTGGCGGTCACCAACACGGTCGTCGGCTACCTCCGCTCGTACACGGAGGAGACGGCCCTCCGCCAGGCCTCGCCCCCGCCGGACGCCTGACCGCTCCCGGCGCCGAACGCCCGAAGCCCCGTCCACCACACCGGTGGACGGGGCTTCGAAGCGAGGGGGACTACTCGGCGAGGACGGCTTCCGCGTCCAGCGTCGTACCGACCGCCTGGATCACCGAGGCGATCTTGACGGCCTCCTGGATCGTCTCGCGGTCGACACCGGCCTTGCGGAGCACCTGCTCGTGCGAGTCGAGGCACTGCCCGCAGCCGTTCACGGCCGAGACGGCGAGCGACCACAGCTCGAAGTCGACCTTCTCGACTCCCGGGTTGCCGATGACGTTCATCCGCAGTCCGGCGCGCAGCGTCCCGTACTCCGGGTCGGAGAGCAGGTGCCGCGTGCGGTAGAAGACGTTGTTCATCGCCATGATGGCCGCTGCCGACTTGGCGGCGGTGTACGCCTCCGGCGAGAGGTTCGCCTTGGCCTCCGGCTCCAGCTCGCGCAGCACGCGCGGCGACCGGGAGGCGATGGCGCAGGCGAGCACCGTGCCCCACAGCTGCTGCTGCGGAAGCTCGGAGTTGCCGATCACCGAACCGAGGTTCAGGCGGAGGTCCTTGGCGTAGTCCGGTATGGCGGACTTCAGTTCATCGAGGGCCATGAGGATCACTCACCGGCCAGCAGCGCGACCGGGTCGAGGGTGGTCTCGCCCTTGGTCCAGTTGCACGGGCACAGCTCGTCCGTCTGCAGGGCGTCCAGGACCCGCAGGACCTCCTTGGGGTTACGGCCGACGGAGCCGGCGGTCACCATGGAGAACTGGATCTCGTTGTTCTGGTCGACGATGAAGACGGCACGCTTGGCGAAGCCGTCCTCGCCCTCGATGCCGAGGTCGCGCATGAGCTCGTGCTTGGAGTCGGCCATCATCGGGAAGGGCAGGTCACGCAGGTCGTCGTGGTCCTTGCGCCAGGCGTGGTGGACGAACTCGGAGTCGCCGGAGAAGCCGAGGACCTGGGCGTCACGGTCGGCGAACTCGCTGTTCAGCTTGCCGAAGGCGGCGATCTCGGTCGGGCACACGAAGGTGAAGTCCTTGGGCCACGCGAAGATGACCTTCCACTGACCCTCGTAGGTCTTGTGGTTGATCTGCTGGAACTCCTCGCCCTTCTCCAGCGAGACGCAGGCGGTCAGGTCGAACTCGGGGAACTTGTCACCGACAGTGAGCACGCGCTCTCCTTGCAGCGAGGAAACAGCCCTTTTGAGGATGTTTCCCATGGGTTGGACGCCGATGATGTTGGCACAGGCTGCATTGATTAGTGAAATAGCTACACTCGGTCGTGTTGATCGGTGTCAGCTATCAGTAGCGGTGAGTGAGAGGCAGGTCATGGCACACGCCAAAAGCCCCGCGGGGTCCGTGGTCACCCCGGGAGCCAAGGGCTCCCTCGGGCCGAAGGCGTCCCTCGGCTCCAAGGGCAACGGGCGGCGCCAACCCAGCCTCGCCCAGCTGCGGGCCTTCGCCGCCGTCGCCGAGTACCTGCACTTCCGTGACGCCGCCGCCGCGATCGGGATGAGCCAGCCCGCCCTGTCGGGTGCGGTCTCCGCCCTCGAGGAGACCCTCGGGGTGACCCTGCTGGAGCGTACGACCCGCAAGGTGCTCCTCTCGCCCGAGGGTGAGCGGCTCGCCGTACGCGCCAAGGCCGTACTGGACGAGGTGGGGGCGCTGATGGAGGAGGCGGAGGCGGTGCGGGCGCCGTTCACGGGCGTACTCCGGCTCGGCGTGATCCCCACCGTGGCGCCCTATCTGCTGCCGACCGTCCTGAACCTGGTCCACGACCGCTACCCCGACCTGGACCTCCAGGTCCACGAGGAGCAGACGGCCAACCTGCTGGAGGGTCTCGCCGTGGGGCGGCTCGACCTGCTGCTGCTGGCGGTCCCGCTCGGCATGCCCGGCGTCGTCGAACTCCCGCTGTTCGACGAGGACTTCGTGCTGGTCACCCCGCTCGACCACTGGCTCGGCGGCAGGGAGGGCATCCCGCGGGAGGCACTGCGCGAGCTGAACCTGCTGTTGCTGGACGAGGGCCACTGCCTGCGCGACCAGGCCCTGGACATCTGCCGGGAGGCCGGCCGGGCCGACGCGCCCGTCACCACCACCGCCGCTGGACTCTCCACGCTGGTGCAGCTGGTGGCGGGCGGTCTCGGCGTGACCCTGCTGCCGAGGACGGCCGTGAAGGTCGAGACGACCCGCAGCAACCAGCTCCTCACCGGGTACTTCGCCGATCCGGCGCCCACCCGGCGGATCGCACTGGCGATGCGCGCCGGGGCCGCGCGCGGCGCCGAGTACGAGGAGTTGGCCGCGGCCCTGCGGCAGGCCCTGCGGCCCCTGCCCGTCCGGGTGCTCTGAGCCGGGACGGGCAGGGGCCGGGTGCTACTCGGTACGCAGCCCGTCCGGCCGCATCAGCCGCAGCAGCGGGGGCAGGCTCAGTACCGTCACCAGCAGGACGACCGCCGCACCGATGCCCGCCATCGACAGCACGCTCGGCCAGTCCACGGACACCGAGGTGCCGGTCATCTTCAGCAGGACGGTGCCCAGGGTCAGCCCCACCGTGGCGGCGAGCAGCAGGCCCAGGCCGATCGGGATCGCGGTCTGCCAGAGCACGGAGAGGCTCAGCGTCCGGCGCCGGGTGCCGAAGGCGACCAGGGCCGACAGGAGCTTCTTGCGCTCGCGCAGCTGCTCCAGCTGCGAGACCAGCAGGCTCGCGCCGATCAGCACGAGGACGCAGGTCGCGCCGACGAACAGCCCGGTGCGGATGGAGGTGAAGCGTCCCGAACGTTCCGTCGCCGACCAGGAGTTGGCGTCCGTGAGCGGGCCGAGCGTCGCCGCCGTGTTCCGTACGAGATCGCGGACGTCCGGCACCGAGCCGTCGATCCGCAGGTAGAGCTGGCCCTCGACCGCCGAGACCGCCTTCGCGGGCAGGGCACCCGGGGTGATCAGGATGCCGCCGCGCTCCCACCCCGAGGGGTCCTCGCGCGGCCCCGCCTTCTTGAGCCCCCGGGGCACCGTCCAGGCGACCTCGCTGCGCCGGGGGCTGCCGCCGTAGGACGGGTCGATGTAGAGCGTGCGGCCGGGCTCGGCCATCGCGACGGTCCCGTCGTCGTACTGGGCGCCCTCCACGACGAAGATGTCGCCGTCGCGGCACGAGGTCAGCCGGGCCGCCTCGCGCAGGGCCGCGCAGTCGCCGACCGTCAGGTTCGAGGACAGCTCGGGGTCCTTGGCGCGTTCGCCGAGCGAGGCGTAGGACAGCGGCGTCACATGCCGTACGCCCGCGGTCCGTTCGAAGCGGCCGGCGGCTTCGGCGACGGGGACCTCGTGCGGCACGGTGACCTGCATCTGCGCCCGTGAGACGTCGTTGCGCGACTCCTTGGTGTAGTCGCCCTCCACGCCGGCGAAGAGCATCTGCAGGGCGATCGCCCCGGCCACCGCGACGGCGATCCCGTTGACCATCCGCGCCGCGCTGCCGCTGCTCAACTGCAGTCGGCGTACGGCCAGTTGCCAGGCCACTCCGCCGGAGTTCAGTCGGGCGACGACCGATTCGACCACCCAGGGCAGCAGCGCGGTGACACCGACCAGCAGCAGGATGACACCGCCGGCCACGAGATACTGGTTGAAGTTCCCGTTGTCCCGGCCCTGGCCGACCATCGGGTACAGCATGGCCAGTCCGCCCAGCGGCAGCAGCAGCCGCCACCACAGGCGGCGCCGGGCCGGCCGTGCCGTGCGCACGACCCCCAGCGGTTCGATGACGACTCCGCGCAGCGCGAAGAGCGTCACCGCGACCGCGGCGGCGGGGACGGCCACGGCGATCAGTGCGGCCAGCGCGGGAGTCGGGTTGAGGTCACCGGGGAACACGCTGATCTCGAAGAGCTCGATCATGCCCGCGAGTTGCCGGCCCCCTAGGAAGAACCCGGCTCCGAAGACCAGTCCGGCGAGCGCTCCCGCCAGGGCCTCGCCGGCCGCGATCCGGCGGGTCATCCGCCCGTCGGCGCCGACCAGCCGCAGCGCCGCCAGCCTGCGGTCGCGCCGCTCGCCGCCGAAGCGCACCGCCGCGGCGATGAACACCCCGACCGGCATCAGCAGCACCACGAAGACGATCAGGATGAGCAGCAGCAGGACCGGATCGAGGTCCTCGCCCTGTTGGGTCGACCCGAAGGAGTCGATGCGCTCGATCCGGACGGCGCTCGACCGCCCGGTCGCCGACAGGTCCCGGGTCCCCGCGTAGAAGACGAGTTCGTGCGGGCCGACCAGTCCCGCGTCGCCGACCGTCCCGGTGATCCGGTACGGCAGCCGCTCGCGCAGCAGCCTGCCCTCGGCGGACTTCAGCAGCCGGTCCAGGTCGGGGGAGACGACCATCTCGCCGGCCGCGGGGAACGCCCGGACGCCGGGCGGCAGCGGCGCCCGCGGCCCCTCGGGCTGCAGCAGCCGGCCGCGCACGTCCGCGGAGCGGAACGTGGTGTCGGCGGCGCCCACGAGCAGCGTGCGGTCGGTCTTCCGCGCGACCACCGAGCTGAACGTCATGTCGTTGCGGGCGCGTTCCCGGTCGTGCCGGGCGCCCAGGGCGCTCGGCAGGGCCGTCGTGAGCAGCAGCAGCGCCACGCCCAGCCCCACGCCGACGGCCGTCAGCAGGACGCGCACCCAGCCCTCGCGGCCGCCGGTGACCGCGAACCTGGCGCCCATGGCCAGGTCCCGGGTCCACTGGCGGGCGCTCATACGACGCGCTCCATGTCGCGGGACCTGCCGTCGCGTACGACGATCTCGCGGTCGGAGTAGGCGGCCACCCGGGCCTCGTGCGTGACGAGGACGACGGCGGCGTTGGTCGAGCGGGCGGCGTCCGTGAGGAGTTCCATCACGCGCTCGCCGTTGAGCGAGTCCAGGGCGCCCGTCGGCTCGTCGGCGAACAGCACGCGGGGGCTGGTGACCAGCGACCGGGCGACGGCGACCCGCTGGCCCTGGCCGCCGGAGACCTCGCCGGGCCGCTTGGCCGCGAGGCCGTCGACCTCCAGGCGCTCCATCCAGGACAGGGCGGTGCGCTCGGCCTCCTTGCGGCCGGTGCCGTTCAGCCGCAGGGGCAGGGCGACGTTCTCGACGCAGGTCAGCTCCGGGACGAGCTGGCCGAACTGGAACACGAACCCGAAGTCGCTGCGCCGCAGAGCGCTGCGCCGGGCGTCGCTCATGCCTGCCAGCTCCTGGCCGTTGTACGTGATGGAGCCCGAGTCGGGCGGCACGATGCCGGCCAGGCAGTGCAGCAGCGTGGACTTGCCGGAACCGGAGGGGCCCATCACGGCGACGACCTCGCCCGGGTGGATGGAGAACTCGGCGCCGTCGAGGGCGGTGGTCGGACCGTAGGTCTTGCGGAGGTCCGTGGCCGTCAGCAGGGAGCCCGGGGGAGGAGTCATCGGGTCACCGCCTCGGCGAGCTTGTCGAGGCGCGCCGCGGTGAGTTCGAGCCAGCGCAGATCGGCCTCCAGGTGGAAGAGCGCGTGGTCGCAGATCAGCTGGTCCGCGAGGTCGCCCCGGCGCTTGCGGTCGGTGAGGATCCGCATCATCCGCAGGTGCTCGGCGCGCTGCGTGTCGAGGATCTCCGCCGCGTCGCGATGGGTGAGCAGCGCCAGGACGACCTTCGTGTACAGGGTCGACTGGAGGTACGGCTCGGGGGGCTCGGGAGTCGCGAGCCAGCGCTGGACATCGGTGATGCCCGCCTCGGTGATCGCGTACCGCTTGCGTTCCGGGCCGTCGCCCGCCTCGATCCCGTCGACCTCGACGAGGCCGTTCTTCAGCAGGCGGGACATCGTCGAGTAGACCTGGCCGTAGTGCAGGGACCGGTCGTGACCGAACTTTTCGTCGAAGGCCCGCTTGAGGTCGTAGCCGTGGCGGGGCCCGGACTCGAGGAGTCCCAGGAGTGTGTGACCGATGGACATGCGCCGCACTCTACACACGGCGTATACACCCCGCGTATACACACGGCGAACAGTCGCCCGCGGAGCGTGCTTCCCTCCAGGTCGGAGGGCATTGTCACGGTTCCGTCACCGGACTTCCGGCGCTACTCCTCCGGGTCTTCGGAGGGGGCCGCCGGAGGCCGGCCCCGGCGCGGGATCGGGCCGGCCGCGCCGGGCAGCCGCCCGGCCTCCGCCAGGGCCCTCCGCAGCAGGAACTCGATCTGGGCATTGGTCGACCGCAGCTCGTCCCCGGCCCAGCGGGCCAGTGCGTCGTGGACGAGCGGGTCCAGCCGCAGCAGCACCTGCTTGCGCTGCTGCGGCCGTCGCTTGGGCGGCCCTTCCCCGGGAGCGCCCTCCGAAGGAGCCGTCACTGGTAGAGGGACCCCGTGTTCAGGACGGGCTGCGCCGCGCGGTCCCCGCACAGCACCACCATCAGGTTCGACACCATGGCCGCCTTCCGCTCGGAGTCCAGCTCCACGATTTCCCGCTCGGCGATCCGGGCGATCGCCGCCTCGACCATCCCGACCGCACCGTCGACGATCTGCCGCCGCGCCGCCACGACGGCTCCCGCCTGCTGGCGCTGGAGCATCGCCGACGCGATCTCGGGAGCGTACGCGAGGTGCGTGAACCGCGACTCGATGATCTGCACGCCGGCCGCCTCCACGCGCGCGTGGAGTTCGACGGCGAGCTTCTCGGTGATCTCCTCCGCGTTGCCGCGCAGCGACAGGCCGTCCTCGTCGTGCGCGTCGTACGGGTACTCGATGGCGATGTGCCGCACGGCCGCCTCGGTCTGGGTGGCGACGAACTCCAGGAAGTCGTCCACCTCGAAGCTGGCCTGCGCGGTGTCCTCCACCTTCCAGACCACGACCGCGGCGAGCTCGATCGGGTTGCCGTACGCGTCGTTGACCTTGAGGACGGCCGTCTCGTGGTTGCGGACCCGCGTCGAGATCTTGGTCCGCGAGGTCAGGGGGTTCACCCAGCGCAGTCCGTCCTGCCGGATCGTCCCCCGGTACCGCCCGAAGAGCTGCACCACCCGGGCCTCGCCGGGCGCCACCGTGTTCAGTCCGCACATGGCGAAGAAGGCGGCGACGCCGATCACGACACCGCCGGTGATCAGCGCGGCCTTGACGCCCGCCGCGGTGACCGTCGTGGCACCGGCGATCAGGCCGGCGCCCGCCAGCAGGCCCAGCAGGCCCAGCAGCAGCGCCAGCCCGCCGCCGATGCTGTGGGCGGCGAACTCCCGTACGCGCGGTGCGGGCATCTCGGGCAGGTCGGCGCCGGCTCCGGCGGCCTGTGCGGTCTCGTGTGCGGACATGGGTGTCCCCCCGTTCCGGCCGCACGGCGCAGATCCGTGCGGCACTGATTCTGCTCACTGCGTTCTATCTAAGTGATATCACTTTAACCGACTCGGCAACCTTCTCCGCCCATGGATCGTCGGTTCTTTTGGAGCGGGTGCTGATTCTCACGTCCGTAAAAGACCGGATCGGCTGCGCTTTGTCATACCGCGCGGTGTTAGCTTTCTGAGCTGACCTGAGCGACGAACCTGTGTGACGCACGAGCACGACGCGACACATGTGCGCGACACGACCACGCGACACGAGACCGAAGCGGAGCGGATCGGACCCATGGGACGAGCGGAAGAGAGACGAGCGCGGCAGCGCGGTGGCCGCCGCGCGGCGCCCAAGAGCTCGTCGTCCGGGGCCAAGGGGACGCGCGGAGGCATACGCCGCTTCTTCACCTGGAAGAAGGTCGTCGGCACGTTCTTCGGCCTGTGCCTGCTCGGCATGCTGGCCTTCGTCGTGCTGTACCTGGTCGTCGACGTCCCCAAGGGCAACGCGGCGGCACAGCTGCAGAGCAACGTCTACAAGTACAGCGACGGCAAGGTCCTGGCCCGCAACGGCGACGTGAACCGCGAGATCGTGGACCTCGCCGAGGTCCCCAAGAAGGTCCAGCGCACCTTCGTGGCCGCCGAGAACAAGTCCTTCTACAAGGACTCCGGCGTCGACTTCAAGGGCACCGCCCGCGGACTCGTCAACACCCTCTCGGGCAAGGGCAAGCAGGGTGGCTCGACGATCACCCAGCAGTACGTCAAGAACTACTACCTCACCCAGGACCAGACCGTCACGCGGAAGCTGAAGGAACTGGTCATCTCGCTCAAGGTGGACCGCCAGAAGTCCAAGGAGGACATCCTCGCGGGCTACATCAACACCAGCTACTACGGCCGGGGCGCCTACGGCATCCAGGCCGCGGCACAGGCCTACTACCAGGTGGACGCCAAGCGCCTCACGGTCCAGCAGGGCGCGTACCTCGCCTCGCTGCTCCAGGCCCCGAGCCAGTACGACTGGGCGGTCGCCACGGACACCGGCAAGAGGCTGGTGAAGAACCGCTGGAACTACACCCTCGACAACATGGTCGAGGAGGGCTGGCTGGACTCGGCCGAGCGCCAGGGCCTGACGTTCCCGAAGCCCAAGGACCCCAAGGGCGCACCGGGTATGGAGGGCCAGACCGGCTATCTGGTCGACGCGGCCAACAAGTCGCTGATGAAGCAGCTCGTCGCGCAGGGCTCCGCTGCCAACCTGGAGGACGCCGAGGCGAAGGTCGAGGCGGGCGGCTGGACGCTCACCCTGAACATCGACAAGAAGAAGCAGGACCAGCTGGAGAAGGCGGTCAAGACCCAGCTGACCAGCAAGCTGAACGCCAAGAAGCGGTCGGTCGACGGGGACGTGCAGGCGGGCGCCGCGTCCGTCGACCCCCGGACCGGCAAGGTCCTCGCGCTGTACGGCGGCAAGGACTACCTCAAGCACTACGTGAACAACGCGACGCGGCGCGACTACCAGCCGGCGTCGACCTTCAAGCCGCTCATCCTCGCGGCGGCCCTGGACCAGGACGCCCGGACGCAGGACGGCAAGCCGATCACGGCGAGCACCGTCTACGACGGCACGAGCAGGCGCCCCGTGGTGGACAACGGCACCAAGGTCGGGTTCGCACCCCCGAACGAGGACAACCAGAGCTACGGCGACGTCACCGTCCAGACCGCGATGAACAAGTCCGTCAACTCCGTCTTCGCGCAGATGGGCGTCGACGTCGGCATGGACGAGGTGCTGGAGACCGCGGGCGAGCTGGGCATGGACACCGAGGGCCTGGAGGCGGTGCCCGCACAGACCCTGGGCACCATGGGCGCCAGCCCCCTGGAGATGGCCGGCGTCTACGCCACCCTCGACAACCACGGCAAGAAGATCACCCCCGCCGTGGTGAAGAAGGCCGAGCACAAGGACTACGAGGTCCAGTTCCCGGACCCGATCGGGGAGCGGGTCGTCAGCCGGGAGGCCGCCGACACGGTCACCTCGGTGCTGACCGGCGTGGTCGACGACGGTACGGCCCGGCAGTCGGTCGCCCAGGCGGTGGACCGCAACGGCCAGCAGGTCGCCGGCAAGACGGGCACCTCCGACAACAACAAGTCGGCCTGGTTCACCGGCTACACGCCGAACCTGGTCACCTCCGTGGGCCTCTTCGGCGAGGACGCCAAGAAGCACACCCAGGTCACGCTGAAGGGCGCCACGGGTCTCATCCCGGGCAGCGGCCGGATCAACGGCGGCGGCTACCCCGCCCGGATATGGGCCTCGTACACCTTCGAGGCCATGGGCAAGGTCACCCGCTTCGACCTGGAGACCACCCAGGGAGCGGCGATCGCGCCGACCGAGGAGCCGTCGGCGACACCGACGCCGAGCGACACCCCGTCGGCGACCCCCTCGACCAAGGAGCCGACGACGGAGCCGCCGACCAGCGACAGCGCGACGCCGACGGACAAGCCCACCGGCAGACCGACGACCAAGCCGCCGGTCACGCCGAGTCCGTCGTCCAGCGTCGGGATCCCCGAGGACCCCTTGCGGCCCGACGACGAACGGTGAGCACACGAGGAGGGCGCCCGGCCACTTGGCCGGGTTGAATCCCCCCTCCCCCTTCGATGTGTCCCGTCGGTGGCTGTTTGGCCCAACACGGGGCGAGGGGGGCCGGGCAGGAAATTC
>NZ_JBVHPY010000016.1:111088-116197 GCF_055567695.1 Streptomyces sp. NPDC026417 | reverse complement strand
CGGCCGGTCCCATTGGTTTTGTCTTCCCGGGTGGGGATCCCAGGCCCCCCTTTGCGACCCCCCAACAAGCGAGAAACACACGAGCAGCCCCCCCCCCCCCTTCCCCGCCCCCCCTCCTCGTGCCACCTGCGATGTGCCCGGCGGGTGCCGTTCGGATCGCCCCGGGGCCGAGGTGATCCGGACGGCACCGCCTAGCTGCGGTTCAGCTCGAACCAGACGACCTTGCCGGTGCTCAGCCGGGTCGCGCCCCACCGCCTGGCCAGCCGGTTCACCAGATACAGGCCGCGCCCGCCCTCGTCGGTGGCGCGTGCCTGCCGCAGCCGCGGCAGCTGCGGGACGTCGTCCCCGACCTCGCAGCGCAGCACGTCGGTGCGCAGCAGCCGCAGGGTCACCGGCCGCGAGGCGTAGCGCACGGCGTTGGTGACCACCTCGCTGACGAGCAGTTCGACGGAGTCGCTCATGTCCTCCAGGCCCCAACGGGACAGCGCACGCCGGGCCAGCCGCCGGGCCCGCCCGGGAGCCGCGTCCTCGGGATCCAGGGTCCAGTACGCCACGTCGCTGGGAGCGATCCCGTCGAAGCGGGCGGCGAGCAGCGCGATGTCGTCGTCCCGGTCGCCCGGCCCGAGCATGTCGAGCACCTCGTCGCAGAGCGCCTCGAGCGGGGGCGGATGGTCGGGGCCGGTCAGCTGAGCGGTGGCCGCGAGCCGCTCCCGCAGCTGCTCTATCCCGGTCCACACGTCCCGCAGCCGGGACTCCACCAGGCCGTCCGTGTACAGGAGCAGCGTCGCGCCGGCGGGCGCGTCGAGCTCGACCGCCTCGAAGTCCACCCCGCCGACACCGATCGGGGCGCCCGGCGGCACCCGCAGCACCTCCGCGCGCCCGCCCAGGTGCAGCAGGACCGGCGGCGGATGCCCCGCGTTGGCGATGGTGATCCGGTGCGCGACCGGGTCGTACACGGCGTACAGGCAGGTCGCCATGCGGTCGGTGCCCAGCCGCTGGGCCTGCTCGTCCAGGTGGTGCAGCACCTCCTGCGGCGGCAGATCGAGCCCGGCGAGGGTCTGCGCCGTCGTGCGCAGCTGGCCCATGATGGCCGCGGACGTCATGGAGTGGCCCATGACGTCGCCGACGACGAGCGCGACACGGCTGCCGGGCAGCGGGATCGCGTCGTACCAGTCGCCGCCCACCCGGGCGGTCTCGGCGGCGGGCAGATAGCGGGACGCCAGCCGCACCCCCGTGGGGCGCGGCAGGGTCTCGGGCAGCATCGTGCGCTGCAGCTCGTCGGCGATGTACGCCTCGCGGCCGTACAGCACCGCCTTGTCGATGCCGAGCGCGCTGTGCGTCGCGAGCTGGGCCGCGACCAGCAGGTCGTCGGTCTCGAAGGCCATCCGCTCCGGACGGCGCAGGAAGAGCGCCGCGCCGATCACCCGGCGGCGGCCCCGCAGCGGGGCGAGGATGGCGCGCTGGCCGCCGGGCACGGCGAGGTCGTCGCCGAGCAGCTCGGGCAGTGCGGCCCGGGCGGCGGGCGCGTCCGCGAAGACGGGACGCACCCCGCGCAGCACCTCGGCGAGCGCGCCGCCGGGGCGCACCTCGCACAGTTCGGCGGTCATCGCCGACAGGTCGCTGGGCTCGGGCTGGAGCGCGGCGATGAAGCCGCCCTCGGTGTCCCGCTCCTCGGGAATCCGGTCGGTGCGGCGCAGCCGCAGCACGACGGGCCCGGCGGGCCGCTCGTCCCCCACCGGCAGCGGGTCGCGCAGGTAGACGAGGATCGCGTCCGAGAAGGTCGGCACGGTGGCCCGGCACAGACCCATCACGATCTCGTCCAGGTCTATGCCCCGGGCGATCCGCCGGGTCGCGGCACCCACGAAGCGCAGCCGGTCACCGTCGCGGCGCATCGGCATCGGGCCGCTCGGCGGCAGCCCCTGGCCGGTCCGGCGGTCCTTGCCGCCGCTCCCCGGTGCCCGGTCCTGCTCGCTCCCCGGCTGGATCGGGATGCCCTCCGGAGCCGGCCGGGGCCGGTGCGGGTCCTGTTCGGCGGCGGACGGCTGGGAGTGCTCGGGGCCCGGGGACGCGGGAACGCTCTGGCCGGAGACAGGCGTACCGGTGCCCTGTCCGCCGGGCGGTCCCTGCTTGGCGCACGACGCGGTCGTGCCCGGACCGGCCGGGCTGTCGCCGGTGCGGACCTGCGCCGGTAAGGCCGCGGGGGCGTGGGGGTCGCTGCGGTCGAACGGAGCCGCGGCCGGGCCGGTGCCCGGCTGCTCCGGGGTACGCAGGAGCGCCCCGCGGGGGTCCGCGGGGGCGGGCGGCCGGCCGGCGCTGGGCCGGCGGCGCTCGTGCGAGGTCGGGTGCTCCGTCACGCGTGTCGAATCCATCCGTCCGGGGCTGCGCGCCGTGCGTGCAGTTCGTCCCGCAGAAGTGCCGATACCCGGAATACGTGTCCCGGGAACGGAATTTCCGCGTCATGGGCAACGGACCGGCCCGCGATCGGCGCGGACAGCCCGTCCGGTCGCCGACAGGCCGTACCGGTGTGGCCCTCGTACCCCTCGCTCACGTCCTGCCGCCCCTCGGTGACGTATGGCCAAGTTCAGCGCTTGCTGTGGGAGTTGCCGCTCTGCGCCCTCCCGTCACCCGGCCACCACCCCTCAACGACGGTGCTCGGCACCGGCCTTGACCGAAATTGATGCGGAGGACGATCCTACGTTTGTACCACGGGGGCGCATCAAGGGTCTCACGTGGACACGTGCGCGGGCGTACGGTCCCAGTCGTCCGGCAGCGACGGTACGCCCCACGACGGGTCCGGGCGCCAGTGCTGCCAGCCGTCCGAGAACGGCGGACCCCACGCACGGATCACCTCCACGGCGGAGCGTCCCGCTTCCCGTACCTGCTCCGCCAGTTGAGTATCCATCAGACCGGCCCGTTGCGCCTGTGCGAACTCGTCTTCGTCGAGCCATCGCCACGTCCTGTCCGGATGGACCGCGATGTCCAGGAAGTGGTCGCGCGAGTCGACACCGCCCGACCAGCGCACGAGCGGCTCCTCCAGGTTCACGTACCAGTTCTTGAACCGCCAGCCCGGCTCCCAGAACAGCCACACCGACCAGGCGTCGCCGGGCCGGGCCAGCTTCAGCACGCCCGTGCCGAACCAGCGGTCCCGCCGCACCGCGCGCGGCTTGGTGTAGCGGGACTCCAGCGGCTCGGCGTGCACCGGCGTGCCGTCGGCGAGCACCGGCTTCACGCACTCCGTGCCGGGCGCCATCCACACCGCGAGCAGCTCGGCGTCGTCCTGGACGACGGTGACGGGACGGCAGATGTGGAAGCGCTCACCGGCGTTCTCCCGGTAGCGCCACAGGATGCGGCTCCCCGGGGCCCAGCGCGCCGTCGGTCCGCCCGCTTCCGCTCGTCTCACCGCTCCGCCCTCTGCCATGAACAGATATTAGGTGCCACAGGCATACGACGCTGCGGTGCGCATCACGGTTCGGGCTGCTGCCGGACGAAGTTACGGGTGCGTCATCCGCAGGACATCGAGCGCTTCGTCGAGCTGCTCGCGGGTCAGGTCGCCGCGTTCCACGTAACCGTTCTCCAGGACGACTTGGCGGATGGTCTTCTGCTCGGCCAGGGCCTTCTTGGCGACCTTGGCGGCCTCCTCGTACCCGATGTACTTGTTCAGGGGCGTGACCACCGACGGCGACGACTCGGCGTACTCGCGGGCCCGTTCGCGGTTCGCGGTGATCCCGTCGACCGTCCGGTCGGCCAGCAGGCGGGTGACGTTGGCGAGCAGCCGGACCGACTCCAGCACGTTCTTCGCGATGACCGGCAGCATCACGTTGAGTTCGAAGTTCCCGGCGGCGCCGGCGGCGGCCACGGTCGCGTCGTTGCCGGTCACCTGGGCCGCGACCATCAGGACGGCCTCCGGAATGACCGGGTTCACCTTGCCCGGCATGATCGAGGACCCCGGCTGCAGGTCGGGCAGGTTGATCTCGGCGAGCCCGGTCCGCGGTCCCGACGCCATCCACCGCAGGTCGTTGGCGATCTTCGTCAGCCCGACGGCGATGGTCCGCAGCTGCCCGCTGGTCTCGACGATCCCGTCCCGCGCGCCCTGCGCCTCGAAGTGGTCGCGCGCCTCGGTGAGCGGCAGCCCGGTCGTCCGGGCGACCTCCTCGATCACGGCGGCCGCGAACCCGGCCGGGGTGTTGATCCCCGTCCCCACCGCCGTGCCCCCGAGGGGGAGTTCGGCCAGCCGCGGCAACGAGGCCCGGAGCCGCTCGACCCCGTACCGCACCTGCGCCGCGTATCCGCCGAACTCCTGGCCCAGCGTCACCGGCGTCGCGTCCATCAGGTGCGTACGCCCGGACTTCACCACGTCCGCGAACTCCTCGGACTTGCGCTGGAGCGACGCGGCGAGGTGCTCCAGGGCCGGGACGAGGTCACGCGTGACGGCAGCGGTGGCCGCGATGTGGATGCTGGAGGGGAAGACGTCGTTGGACGACTGCGAGGCGTTCACGTGGTCGTTCGGGTGCACGTCCCGGCCCAGCCGCTCGGTCGCGAGCGTGGCGATGACCTCGTTGGTGTTCATGTTGGACGAGGTGCCCGAGCCCGTCTGGAAGACGTCCACGGGGAAGTGCGCGTCCCAGCGCCCCTCGGCCACCTCGGCCGCCGCGTCCCCGATGGCCTGCGCCATGTCCTTGTCGAGCACGCCGAGCTCGGCGTTCACCCGGGCGGCCGCGGCCTTGATCCGGGCGAGTGCCTCGATGTGGGCGCGCTCCAGATGCTGCCCGGAGATCGGGAAGTTCTCCACGGCCCGCTGCGTCTGGGCCCGCCACTTGGCGTCCGCCGGGACCCGGACCTCGCCCATGGAGTCGTGCTCGATGCGGTAGTCACTCATACCGGGTACAGCGTGGGGCGGCCGGGGGATGTTCCCCGGCCGCACCCGTTCGCGCTCCGCCGGACGGGTCGGCTTCGGTTCGTCCGGCGGTCGCCGGCGGGTGCGTGAGCGCGCCTCGGGGGGGGGGGGGGGGGGGGGGGGGGGGGGGGAGGGGGGGGAGGGGGGGGGGGGGGGGGGGGGGGGGTGAGGGTGGGGGGAGGGCCGGGGAACGAGACGGGGAGGAGAGGGGAAGG
>NZ_JBVHPY010000016.1:0-111078 GCF_055567695.1 Streptomyces sp. NPDC026417 | reverse complement strand
TCTTCCCCCTCACCGGGGGGGTTGGTTTTGGTTTCGTCGGGGGTCCGGGGGGGGGGGGGGGGGCTTCCTCGTGCCCGCGGTTCCCAACCCCCCGGCCCCCGACAGGGAACATGCGGAGGGGGCCGCGGCGGCCCGTCTCCCGGCTAGGCCAGCCCGGGACCCCGCACGGGAATCGACGTGAACGTCGGCGCGGGCGCCGGGTCCTTGAAGAAGTCGTTGCCCTTGTCGTCGACGACGACGAACGCCGGGAAGTCCTCGACCTCGATCTTCCAGACGGCCTCCATGCCGAGCTCCTCGTACTCGACGACCTCGACCTTCTTGATGCAGTCCTGCGCGAGCCGCGCGGCCGGCCCGCCGATCGAGCCGAGATAGAAGCCGCCGTGCGTGCCGCACGCGTCGGTCACCTGCTGGGACCGGTTGCCCTTGGCGAGCATCACCTTGGAGCCCCCGGCCGCCTGGAACTGCTCCACGTAGGAGTCCATCCGGCCGGCGGTGGTCGGGCCGAACGAGCCGGACGCGTACCCCTCGGGCGTCTTCGCCGGGCCGGCGTAGTACACGGGGTGGTCCTTCAGGTACTGCGGCATCTCCTCGCCCGCGTCCAGCCGCTCCTTGATCTTGGCGTGCGCGATGTCACGCGCCACCACGAGCGGCCCGGTGAGCGAGAGCCGGGTCTTCACGGGGTACTTGGTCAGTTCGGCGAGGATGTCGTCCATCGGCTGGTTGAGGTCGATCTTCACGACGTCGCCGGCCTCGTCGAGGTGCTCGTCGGTCGTGTCCGGCAGGAAGCGCGCCGGGTCCGTCTCCAGCTGCTCCAGGAAGACGCCCTCCGCCGTGATCTTCGCGACGGCCTGACGGTCGGCGGAGCAGGACACGGCGATGGCGACCGGGCAGGACGCGCCGTGGCGGGGCAGGCGCACCACGCGCACGTCGTGGCAGAAGTACTTGCCGCCGAACTGGGCGCCGATCCCGATCTTCTGCGTCAGCTCGAAGACCTTCTCCTCCAGCTCCTTGTCCCGGAAGCCGTGCCCCAGTTCGGAACCCTCGGCCGGGATCTCGTCCAGGTAGTGCGCGGAGGCGTACTTGGCGGTCTTGAGCGCGTACTCGGCGCTCGTGCCGCCGACGACGATCGCCAGGTGGTACGGCGGGCAGGCGGCCGTGCCCAGCGAACGGATCTTCTCCTCCAGGAACTTCATCATGGAGGACTCGTTCAGGACGGCCTTCGTCTCCTGGTAGAGGAACGACTTGTTGGCCGAGCCGCCGCCCTTCGCCATGAAGAGGAACTTGTAGGCGCCGCCGTCGGTCGCGTACAGCTCGATCTGGGCCGGCAGGTTCGAGCCGGTGTTCTTCTCGTCCCACATCGTCAGCGGGGCCATCTGCGAGTACCGCAGGTTCAGGTTCTTGTACGCGTCGTAGATGCCGCGCGAGAGGGCCGCCTCGTCGCCGCCCTCGGTGAGGACGTTCTGGCCGCGCTTGCCCATCACGATGGCGGTGCCGGTGTCCTGGCACATGGGGAGCACGCCCGCGGCCGCGATGTTCGCGTTCTTCAGCAGGTCGAGCGCGACGAACTTGTCGTTGGCCGAGGCCTCCGGGTCGTCGATGATGCGCCGGAGCTGGGCGAGGTGGGCGGGCCGCAGATAGTGCTGGATGTCGTGGATGGCCTCGGCGGCCAGCTTGCGCAGCGCCTCCGGCTCCACCTTGAGGAAGGTCCGCCCGTCGGCCTCGAAGGTGGAGACACCCTCGGAGGTCACCAGCCGGTAGGGGGTGGTGTCCTCTCCCTGGGGGAGCAGATCGGTGTACGCGAACTCAGGCATCTCGCCCATTCCTCACTCGACAGACAGCGGCTGGCCTCCGTTGGCAGCGTCCACCAGCGTAGAACCTGGGGGCGGCGGCGGGCTTGTGAGGTAAGGCTCAGTTCGGGCGGCCGCACCGGACCGCCGGGCCGGCGGAGTTTTCCACAGCTCGCGAGAGGGGGTAGTCGCGATCTATCGCGTTTGGGTACGCTGCTGCCGTGGACCTTCACAAGAGCGCCGCCCCGACCGACAGCACGCCCGCCGGCCGGCCCGTCACGCCGACCGAGCTGCGCTGTTCCGATGCCGACCGCGACCGGATCGCGGACATCCTGCGCGACGCCCTCGCGGAGGGCCGACTGACCGCCGAGGAGCACGCCGAGCGCGTCGAGGGGGTGCTGAGCGCCAAGACGGTGGGCGAGCTCGACGTCTTCGTGCGCGACCTGCCCGCCGGCCACCAGCGCCGCGCCGCCCCGGCCTACACACCCGCGCCGAACCGTCCCACCGAGGGCGCGATCCCCGTGGACGCCGACGAGAACGTGGTGGCCGTCTTCAGCGCCGCCGTCCGCAAGGGCCGCTGGCGGGCCGGCCGCCGCCTGCACGCGTACGCGATCTTCGGCAGCGTCGAGATCGACCTGAGCGAGGCGATCTTCGAGTACCAGCAGGTGGTGATCAAAGCCGTCTCGGTCTTCGGCAACGTGGAGGTCCGCGTCCCGGAGAACGTGTCGCTTCGCGGCAGCGGCGGCGGCGTCCTCGGCAACTTCGAAGTGTCCACCCTGGACGCCGACGACCCGGACGCCCCCGTGATCTACGTCGACGGCATGGCCGTACTCGGCAATGTGGAGGCAAGGGCCAAGCGGGGCAAGCTCGTTGCCGACATCCTCGACCGGGTGACGGACCGCGTCGCGGGGAAGGTCGACCGCGGTTTGCGCAAACACCTGGGGCATTGACGCTTGTGAATTCGGCGGCGCCCGGGGCGAATTGGTCCAGTCGCGCGGTCCGGAGAGGAGGGAGAAACTCCGCGCTTCGGAACGCAGTGCATAGGCGCGCGCACAGCGGGTAGGCCTTGCTGCATCGTCTCTCGGAGGGCGCTGCGGGAAGGTCCGCGGCGCCCGGCACGCTCGCGAAGCCGTCGTCAGGAGTAGACCGTGCTGCAACCGCCGCATCAGTCCCTGCAGGTAGCTGCCGTTCCGGCCCAGCGGGCGCCAGTGCGGGACAGGGATCAGGAAGCCCCGTGGCATACGGAGGCCGTCTGCCGGCGTGACGAGGCGGGCCTGTTCTTCGCACCCTCCAAGGAACCGACCGCTGCGCGGCTCTCCCGGGAGGAGGCCGCGAAGCGCGTCTGCGCGCGCTGTCCCGTCATGGTCGAGTGCCGGGAACACGCGCTGTTGCAACCCGAGCCGTACGGCGTGTGGGGCGGCCTCACCGCCGCCGAGCGCCGTGTGGTGCTCGCCCGGCGCCGCCGCCGCGATCTCGAACTGAAGAAGACGGCACGCACCTCGGGGACGATAGCCGCCGCCGGCTAGCCGGCGCCGCACACGCGAGAGGGGCGCCCTCCCCGCACGGGGGGCGCCCCTCTCGCGTGTGCACGGCTCGTCGGCGGACGGGCCCGCGGGTCTACTTGGCGCGGTCGAAGTCGATCGCGCTGTAGGCACGCAGCTTGCTCAGCCGGTGCTCCGAGGTGATCTGCCGGACCGTGCCGGACTTGGAGCGCATCACGATCGACTCGGTCGTGGCCGTCTCGGCGCGGTAGCGCACCCCGCGCAGCAGTTCGCCGTCCGTGATGCCGGTCGCGACGAAGAAGACGTTCTCGCCGGACACCAGGTCGTCGGTGTAGAGGACGCGGTCGAGGTCGTGGCCCGCGTCGACGGCCCGCTGGCGCTCCTCGTCGTCCTTGGGCCACAGCTTGCCCTGGATGGTGCCGCCCAGGCACTTCACGGCGCAGGCCGAGATGATGCCCTCCGGGGTGCCGCCGATGCCGAGCAGCAGGTCGATGCCGGTGCCCTCGCGCAGCGCCAGGATCGAGCCCGCGACGTCGCCGTCGGAGATCAGCTTGATGCGGGCGCCGGTCTCCCGGATCTCCTTGATGATCCCGTCGTGCCGCGGCCGGTCCAGGATGACCACGGTGACGTCCTCGGGCGTGACGCCCTTGGCCTTGGCGACCCGGCGGATGTTCACCGAGACGGGCGCGTTGATGTCGACGAAGTCGGCGGCCTCCGGACCGGTGACCAGCTTGTCCATGTAGAAGACGGCGGACGGGTCGAACATGGTGCCGCGGTCGGCGGCGGCCAGCACCGCGATCGCGTTGGTCATGCCCTTGGCGGTCAGGGTGGTCCCGTCGATGGGGTCGACGGCGATGTCGCACTCCGCGCCGGTCCCGTCGCCCACGCGCTCCCCGTTGAAGAGCATCGGGGCCTCGTCCTTCTCCCCCTCGCCGATGACGACGACGCCGTTCATGGAGACGGTGGAGACGAGGGTCCGCATGGCTCGTACGGCGGCGCCGTCGGCGCCGTTCTTGTCACCGCGGCCGACCCAGCGGCCCGCGGCCATCGCGGCGGCTTCGGTGACCCGGACGAGTTCCAGGGCGAGGTTGCGGTCGGGGGCCTCGGACGGGACCTCGAGTTCGGACGGCAAGTGATGCTCGGTCATCGGAGCGCACCTTTCTGATACGACGACGGCCGGATGAGGGTGTGCCCCGACTCTATCGTCAGACAGACAAAATGAGCAGGGGGCCCCACGGATGAGCAGACCACTGCACCTGCGACGATAGAGGGCGTGGCAGGTATGAAAGGCAAGCAGACGGTCCGGGACATGATTCTGTCCTTGGGCTTCATCGGGCTGGTCGCGGGCTTCATCTACATCTTCGTCCCGCACGACGACTCCGAGCCCCCGGTCAAGCGGGTGGACTACGCCGTCGAGCTGAGCACGGCCCGCCGCGCGGCGAGCTATCCCGTGGCGGCCCCCGAGGGCCTGCCGGCGGCCTGGAAGGCGACGTCCGTGCGGTTCGAGGGTGACAACTTCGACGCCTGGCACCTGGGCTACCACGACCCGGACGGCGAGTACGTGGCGGTCGAGCAGTCCACGCAGCGGCCCGCCGCCTTCATCGACGACGCCAGCCAGGGCGCCGAGGAGACGGCGAAGACGGAGCGCATCGGCGACCGGACGTGGCAGCGGTACGAGGGTGGTCAGTACGACGCGCTCGTCCTGAAGGAGAAGAACTCCACGACGGTGGTGACCGGCACGGCCTCGTTCGACCGCCTCACCAAGATGGCCGCGGCGCTGCGGACCTCCTGACCGCATGGCGAAGGGCCCCCGGCGTGTCGCCGGGGGCCCTTCGCCATGCGTCGTCGCGTCAGACGGTGGTGACGACCTCGTCGACCGCGAGGCGCGGGGAGCGCGGGTACCAGGCGTCGTCGCCGGGCTTGCCGATGTTGACGATCATCAGCGGGGTGTGGTCGTCGTCCAGGAACTCCTTCTGGACGCCGGCGAAGTCGAAGCCGGTCATCGGGCCCGCGGCGAGGCCGGCGGCGCGGACGCCGATGATGAAGTACGCGGCCTGGAGGGCGGCGTTCAGCGCGGCGGCACCCTCACGGGCCGGGCGCTCGGAGAAGAAGGCGTCCTTGGCCTGCGGGAAGTGCGGGAAGAGCTGCGGCAGCTCCTCGTGGAACTCGTTGTCCGCGGCGAGGATGGCGACCAGCGGGGCGGTGGCCGTCTTCGGCCGGTTGCCTTCGGCCATCAGCGGGACCAGACGCTCGCGGGCCTCCGCGGAGCGGACCAGGGTGATGCGCAGCGGCGACTGGTTGAAGGCGGTCGGACCGTACTTGACCAGGTCGTAGATCGCCTGCACCTGCTCGTCGGTCACCGGCTCGTCGGTGAAGGTGTTCGCGGTGCGGGCCTCGCGGAACAGCAGGTCCTGGGCGGCGGGGTCAAGGACGAGAGACATGAAGAGAACCTTCTCGAGACGTGCGGTGGATCAGCTGGCGATCACGACAGTACGCCGAAGAAGTTCAAGTTTCAACCAAAACGGGACCGTCGTGATCCGCTTCACAGGTCTCCGGTGATGCGGGGCTACTCCCCGTCCGCCCCGTCCGCGGGGTCGCGCTCCTCGGCGAGGGCGGCGTCCAGACGCGCCCGCGCCCCGTCCAGCCAGCGCCGGCACACCTTCGCCAGCTCCTCGCCCCGCTCCCAGAGCGCCAGGGACTCCTCGAGCGACGTGCCGCCCGCCTCCAGGCGCCGCACGACCTCGATCAGTTCGTCCCGCGCCTGCTCGTACCCGAGAGCCTCGTCCGTCTTGCTGGTCATGCGCCCACCCTATGCATCGACTCGTACCGTGAATTCACCCTCGGCGACGCGCGCCCGCAGCGGCTCGTCCGCGGCGACCTCGTCCGGCGCGCGGACCACGTGGCCGTCCGGCTTCTGCAGCACCGCGTACCCGCGCTTGAGGGTGGCGGCGGGGGAGAGCGCCACCACGCGTGCGTGCGTGTGCGTCAGCTCCGAGGAGGCGCGGTCGAGCTGGTGCCCGAGGCAGCGCCGCCCGCGGTCCAGCAGCGACGCGACCTGGTCCGCCCGCTCGTCGACCATCCGGTGCGGATCCTCTATCGAGGGCCGGGCCAGCGCGTGCGCCAGACCCCGCTCCTCGCGGTCGAGGAGGGACTGGACGGCCCGCCGCGCCCGGTCGCGCAGGAACTGCACGCGCTCGTACTCCTCGCCGACGTCCGGCACGACCTTCTTCGCCGCGTCGGTCGGCGTGGAGGCCCGCAGGTCCGCCACGTAGTCCAGCAGCGGGGTGTCGGGTTCGTGCCCGATGGCGGACACGACCGGCGTACGGCAGGACGCCACCGTCCGCACGAGCTGCTCGTCGGAGAAGGGCAGCAGGTCCTCCACGCTGCCGCCGCCCCGCGCCACGATGATCACGTCCACGTCGTCCAGCGCGTCCAGCTCCTTCACGGCCTGGACGACCTGCGGCACCGCGTGCACCCCCTGCACCGGCACGTTGCGCACCTCGAAGCGGACGGCGGGCCAGCGGTGCCGGGCGTTCTCCAGGACGTCCCGTTCGGCCGCCGAGGCCCGCCCGCACACCAGCCCGATCAGCTGGGGCAGGAACGGCAGGGCCTTCTTGCGCCCCGCCGCGAACAGCCCCTCGGCCGCCAGGGACTTCTTGAGCTGCTCCAGCCGGGCGAGCAGCTCGCCGACCCCCACCGGTTTGATCTCGGTGGCCCGCAGCGACAACTGGCCCCGCGGCGCGTACCACTCGGGCTTCGCGAGGACGACCACGCGTGCGCCCTCGCTCACGACGTCCGCCACGGAGTCGAACACCTGGCGGTAGCAGGTGACACCCACCGAGATGTCGTGCGACGGGTCGCGCAACGTCAGGAAGACGACACCCGCGCCCGGCCGCCGCGACAACTGGGTGATCTGCCCCTCGACCCACACCGCGCCGAGCCGGTCGATCCATCCCCCGATGAGCCGCGACACCTCGCCGACGGGCAGCGGGGCATCCGCGGACGTGTTCAGAGCCATGCGCCCGAGCGTAACGGCCACCGATGACAACCCCGCCCAGCCCTCAACCCGCCCCCACACCCGCAGCCGCCCTCCGGCACGCTCCCGTCCACCTGTCCGGGCCCTGCCGGTGTCGGCGCCCGCGGCCGCCGTCCGGCGGGAGGGGTCGGGCCGGTACATCAGATGCCTGTTGCAGGTCGGGCGGGCATCTCTCGGAGCCTGCTCAACGGGGGGTGCCGCCCGGCATGCGACGGGCGGATGTACCGGCCCGACCCCGCCCCACCCACCGGAGATCAGGCGCCCCTGGAAGCGGACACCGCAAACCCCGGACCGCTCCGACCGCCCCGGCCCGCCCGCCTCACCCGTCGGACGGAACCGCCCGCCCCCGCTGCCCCAGCAGCACCCCCAGCCCGATCACCAGCCAGACCGCCCCCACCACCTGCGCCGTCCGCGACGCCTCCACGATCACCGCGACGGTGATCGCGGCGCCGACGGCGGGCATCAGCACGTGCCGCCACCAGATGACCGGCCCGCTGCCCCGCAGGGCGAACCAGCCCACCACGCTCGCGTGCAGCAGTGTGAACGCGGTCAGCGCCCCGACGTCCACCACCGACACCAGGTGATCGAGACCGTCGTCGCGCCGCGCCGCCCACACCGCGGCGACCAGCGTGATGAGCGCTGCGCACAGCAGCGCGGCCCGCGGCACCCCGGAGTCGGTCTTCGACAGCGCCCGCGGCAACCGCCGGTCGCGCGACATCGCGAACAGCAGCCGCCCGGCCGCCGCCTGCCCGGCCAACGCCGCGAACGCCGCCCCGATCGCCTTGCTCACCGCGACGAGGTTGTGCAGCCAGTCGCCCACGGAGGCGTCCACGGCGTCGTAGAAGGCGGACCCCTGCCGCCCCGGATCGGCAGCCAGCTCCGCGGACGACACCGGTTCGAGGAGCGCCACCAGGTAGGTCTGCGCCACGAAGAGCACACCCGCGAGCGCGAGACAGAACAGCAGCGCCCTCGCGACCTGGTGCGAGCCCCCGGTGGCCTCCTCCGCGAAGGACGCGATCGCGTCGAAGCCCAGATACGACAGGACGGCGACCGAGACCGCCCCGATGACCGCGGACAGCGCGAACGCCCCCTGCGAACCATCGCCGGACAGCGGGGACAGCCAGCCCCGCTCGGCCCCGTCGCGCGCGAGGACGACGACCGCGGACACGACGAAGACGACGAGCACCACGATCTCCATCAGCAGGACCAGGAAGCCGACCCGGGCCGCCGTCCGCACCCCCCACAGGTTCAGCAGCGTCGTGACGACCACCGCGAGCGCGGTCCACACCCACCGGGAGACCTCGGGAACCAGCGCGTTCATCGCGATCCCCGAGAAGAGGTACGCCACCGCCGGGATCAGCAGATAGTCCAGCATCGCCATCCACCCGGCGATGAACCCGGCCCCGCTGCCGAGCCCCGCGCGCGCGTAGGCGAACACCGACCCCGCCTGGGGGACCACCCGCACCATCTGGGCGTAGCTGAATGCGGTGAACGCCATCGCGACCGTGGCGACGACGTAGACGAGCGCGACCGCGCCGTGCGACTTGGCGTCCAGGGTGCCGAAGACACCGACGGGCGCCATCGGGGCGATGAACAGCAGTCCGTAGACCACCAGGTCCCGGACGCCCAGACTGCGCCGCAGGCCGCCTTCCGCGCCGGCGTCACCCGCCGCGCCGGCCGTGGTCTGGGTGTCGGACATCCGTACCTCCCGAGCGTCGCTCCTGGCCCCACCCCTCCCGATCCTCCCGAGTCTCTCCGCGGAGGTGATCTTCGACCCGCCGGGCGCGGCCTTACGATGGTTTCCATGACTGCTTCGCCTGGCCGCCGTGTTCTGCTCGCCGCCCCCCGTGGCTACTGCGCGGGTGTGGACCGCGCCGTGATCGCCGTCGAGAAGGCCCTGGAGCAGTACGGGGCCCCCATCTACGTCCGTCACGAGATCGTCCACAACAAGTACGTGGTGCAGACCCTGGAGAAGAAGGGCGCCATCTTCGTCGAGCAGACGGCGGAGGTCCCCGAAGGATCGATCGTCATGTTCTCGGCGCACGGAGTCGCCCCGGTCGTCCACGACGAGGCGGCGCAGGGCAAGCTCGCCACCATCGACGCGACGTGCCCCCTGGTCACCAAGGTCCACAAGGAAGCCGTCCGGTTCGCCAACGACGACTTCGACATCCTGCTGATCGGGCACGAGGGGCACGAGGAGGTCATCGGCACCTCCGGCGAGGCGCCCGACCACATCACCCTCGTCGACGGCCCCGGCGACGTCGCCAAGGTCGAGGTCCGCGACCCCTCCAAGGTCGTCTGGCTCTCCCAGACCACCCTGTCGGTCGACGAGACCATGGAGACGGTCGACGCGCTGAAGGAGAAGTTCCCGCAGCTCATCTCCCCGCCCAGCGACGACATCTGCTACGCCACGCAGAACCGTCAGCTCGCCGTGAAGCAGATGGGCGCCGAGGCCGAGCTGGTGATCGTGGTCGGTTCCCGCAACTCCTCCAACTCCAAGCGGCTCGTCGAGGTCGCCAAGCTCGCGGGCGCCCGTGAGGCGTACCTGGTGGACTTCGCCGACGAGATCGACGACGCGTGGCTGGACGGCGTCACGACCGTCGGCGTCACCTCGGGTGCCTCCGTTCCGGAGGTGCTGGTCGAGCAGGTGCTGGAGCGTCTCACCGGTCACGGTTTCGAGGACGTGGAGATCGTCAAGGCCGCCGAGGAGTCCATCACCTTCTCGCTGCCGAAGGAGCTGCGCCGCGACCTGCGCGCGGAGGCGGCGGCCCTGGTCGCGGAGCGCACGGCGCGTCCGTGACGGTCCCCGGGAGGCCGGGGCCGAGGAGTGACGGTCAGTCGTACGACGTAACGTAGAGCCATGCAGATCTTCGGTGTGGACATCGGCGGGTCCGGAATCAAGGGCGCCCCGGTGGACCTGGACCAGGGCGAGCTGGCCCAAGAGCGTCACAAGGTGCTGACCCCGCAGCCGGCCACGCCCGACGCGGTGGCGGACGGGGTCAAGGAGGTCGTGGACCACTTCGGGTGGACCGGCCCCGTCGGCATCACCTTCCCCGGCGTGGTCACCGGCGGCTCCACGATCCGTACGGCCGCCAACGTGGACAAGCGCTGGATCGACACGGACGCGCGCGCCCTGCTGAGCGACCGGCTGGGCGGCCTCCCGGTGACGGTGCTGAACGACGCGGACGCGGCGGGCGTGGCGGAGATGCGCTTCGGCCAGGGCCGCGACCGGCGGGGCACGGTCATCATGCTCACCTTCGGCACGGGCATCGGCAGCGCCCTCTTCGTCGACGGCGCCCTGGTGCCGAACACGGAGCTGGGCCATTTGGAGCTGCACGGCCACGACGCGGAGAAGCGTGCCTCCACCAAGGCCAAGGAGGATCACGACCTCAGCTGGGAGCACTGGGCGTCCCGCGTCCAGAAGTACCTGGCCCACGTCGAGATGCTCTTCTCGCCCGACCTCTTCATCATCGGCGGCGGCGTCAGCCGCAAGGCGCACAAGTTCCTGCCGCTGATCGAGGACATCCAGGCGGAGATGCTCCCGGCCGCCCTGCAGAACAACGCGGGCATCGTGGGCGCGGCGATGCGAGCGGCGAAGCACGCGTAGGTTCACCCGCGGCGCGGGGGACCGGCCGACCGACGGTGGCGCCCACCCGGCCCGGCTCCCGCGCGCCGGTGTCCCCGCCGAGCCGCCGGAAGCGCCCCTGAAAACGGACGCCCCGTCCGGCGCGGTGCCCGCAGGTCCGACGGAGCCCCGTCGCGAGCGTCCTGCGCGAACGCCGTCTCACCGAGGGTGCGACCACCCGGGGCCGGGCGTTCGCGGAGGCTGCGTCTCCGTCGGGGTGCCGACGCCGGAGGGGCTGATTTTCGCCTCGGTCCCGGCCTGGTACCCGGGACCGTCCGGTCGCGGAGGCCGTACGCCGGGGGCCGGCGCCCCGGACCCCGCTCGGGTCAGGCGGTGGGGCGGCGGCGCGGCGGTGCCGTGACTCGCACGGGCTGCGCGCGGCGCTGAGCCGCCGCCCGGCGGGTCATCTGGCGCACCTTGCGCACGGACGCGATGAGCCCCGCGACCAGCGTCCCGCCGTACAGCCAGCCCGCCTGCGTGGCGAGCGCGGTGACGAGCCCCATCACGTGGCCGCCGAAGCCTCCGCCCCCGTCGGCGACGGGCAGCAGGCCGAAGGCGAACGCGATCGGCACGACGACCGGCGCGGTGACGAGGTCACCCCGGCGCACCCACACCGCGGTCACCGCGCAGACGGGCAGGAACAGCACGCCGTACACCGTGAGGGACGCGCCGAACAGCAGCTGGTCGAGGCAGGCGAGCGCGAACATCAGCGCGCCGCAGAACAGTCCGCTGCCGAGTCCCGTGAGACGCGGGTTCGGCATCCGCCGTACCGCCTGCACCAGCGGTGACACCGGTCGCCGGGCGCCGGGGGTGCCCCGCTGGACACCGTTCCCGGGCCGGGGAGCGGCGGCGGCACCGCGCGGTACGGCGGGGCCGCCCCGTCTCGCGGACGGGGCCCGGCCGGGCCGGCCCGCGGCCGAGCCACCCCGCCCCGTCTGTGGGGGCAGGGGCGTGCCGCGTCGGGGTCTGGGCTGCGGGGGGCGCGTCCTGTGTTGCTCCACCGGACCAACTTAGGTCGTTTTATGTGCCGAATGACCCCTGGGACACGCCGAGGGACGGACCTTGGCCATGCGTTCGATACGTCGCCGGTGCGAGGCCCCGCACGCCGTAGACTGGTGGATCGGCCCGCTCACCACGCAGGCCCTGCCGCCCATCCTCACGTACGGGAAGTCGCAACGTGTCGCTCACGATCGGAATCGTCGGTCTGCCCAATGTCGGCAAGTCGACCCTGTTCAACGCCCTGACCAAGAACGACGTGCTGGCGGCCAACTACCCGTTCGCCACGATCGAGCCCAACGTGGGTGTCGTCGGCGTCCCCGACCCCCGTCTGACGAAGCTGGCCGAAATCTTCCAGTCGCAGCGCGTCCTGCCGGCGACCGTCGACTTCGTCGACATCGCGGGCATCGTGAAGGGTGCCTCGGAGGGCGAGGGCCTGGGCAACAAGTTCCTCGCGAACATCCGCGAGTCCGACGCGATCTGCCAGGTCATCCGCGCCTTCAAGGACGAGAACGTCGTCCATGTCGACGGCAAGGTCTCGCCGAAGGACGACATCGAGACGATCAACACCGAGCTGATCCTCGCGGACCTCCAGACGATCGAGAAGGTCCTGCCGCGCCTCCAGAAGGAGTCGCGCATCAAGAAGGACATCGCGCCGAAGGTCAAGGCGGTCGAGGAGGCCAAGGAGATCCTGGAGCGGGGCGACACGCTCTTCTCCGCGGGCATCGTCCAGGGCTCCGGCAACGAGGAGCTCCTGCACGACCTGCACCTGCTGACCACCAAGCCGTTCCTCTACGTCTTCAACGTCGACGAGGACGAGCTGACGGACGACGCCTTCAAGGACGAGCAGCGCGCGCTGGTCGCCCCGGCCGAGGCGATCTTCCTGAACGCCAAGCTGGAGCAGGACCTCGCCGAGCTCGACGAGGAGGACGCCATGGAGCTCCTCCAGTCCGTCGGCGCCGAGGAGCCGGGTCTCACCACCCTGGCCCGCGTCGGCTTCGCGACCCTCGGCCTGCAGACCTACCTGACGGCAGGCCCCAAGGAGTCCCGCGCCTGGACCATCAAGAAGGGCGCCACCGCCCCCGAGGCCGCCGGAGTCATCCACACGGACTTCCAGAAGGGCTTCATCAAGGCGGAGGTCATCTCCTTCGAGGACCTCGTCGAGACCGGCTCGGTCGCCGAGGCCCGCGCCAAGGGCAAGGCCCGTATGGAAGGCAAGGACTACGTCATGCAGGACGGCGACGTGGTGGAGTTCCGCTTCAACGTGTAACCGCTCCGTTACTGCACGCTAAGTGACCCGTCAAGCGTGCAGGTGGGAAGGGGTCGGCTCCTCCGGGAGTCGGCCCCTTCGCCGTCACCGTGCTGGATGGGTGCTGGATATTCTGACGCCGGATCGGCCGGCGTCAGGTGTCGTAAACGGTGGAACGATGCCCGACGTGTACGACCCACACCAGGAGCTCCCCGTTGTCGATCGTGTAGGCGACGCGGTAGTCGCCGACGCGCAGACGGCGTCGCTCGGGCTGGGACACGAGTGCGATGGTGTTGAAGCCGAGGGGGTCGGCCTCCAACTCGGTCAGCTTGGCCAGGATGCGCAGTGCCATGTCGCGAGGGATCTTCCGAAGCTCGGCCTGCGCCTCGGGGCGGAAGACGGTTCGGTACTCACTCACCGCGCGCCAGCGTCTCCCTCATGATGTCCTCGATCGGGATGCCGGGAGCCGGGTTGGCCATGCGCTCATCGATGATCCGGTTGATCTCGCGCTCTTCCCATTCCTGGTACTTGCGCAGCACCTCGATGGAGACGACGGCTGCGACTTCCTTGCCTCGGCGGGTGATGACTGTGGGTACATCGTCGCGGTCGGCGCGCTCCACGACTTCCGCCAGGTGGGCGCGCACGTCGCGGATGGACTCGATGGGCAGCGGCTGCGTCATGCGCTCAAGCGTACCGAGTGTGCCATGTGTACACCATTCTCCCGTGGTGCTGGAGGTGCTGGATGAACCCGATCCCGGTCGGGTGGTCGTCGATGGGCCGGGCTCCGGGGGAGCCCGGCCCATCGCGTGTCCCGGGCCGCACGGGGGCGGTGGGTGCTCGCGCGTCCCCGCCGCGGCACGTCGCCGCGGCTGGATCGTGACGGTCGCGGTGGACGCCTTCCAAGGTCATGTGCACCGTGTCCCCGGCGCACGTGAGGGTCACGGCCGCGCCGACGAGGGGGATCCATGAGCAGGGTGTGGCTGATCACCGGTGCCGGCAGCGGGTTCGGGAAGGCGATCGCCGAGGCGGCCCTCGACGCGGGGGACGTGGTCGTCGGGGCCGCACGGCGGGTGGAGGCGCTGGACGACCTCGTCGCCGCCCGTCCCGGCAGGGTGGAGGCCGTGCCGCTGGACGTCACCGACGTGCAGGCGTGCGCGGCAGCGGTGGCCGGCGTGGTGGAACGGCACGGACGGATCGACGTACTGGTCAACAACGCGGGCCGGACGCACGTCGGGGCCTTCGAGGAGACCGGCGACGACGACCTGCGCTTGCTCTTCGACGTGCACGTCTTCGGCCCCGCGGCGCTCGTGCGGGCCGCACTGCCGCACATGCGGGCCCGCCGTTCCGGCGCCGTCGTGCAGCTGAGCAGCGTCGGCGGGCAGATGTCCTTCGCGGGCTTCTCGGCGTACAGCGGGACGAAGTTCGCGCTGGAAGGGATGTCGGAGGCGCTCGCCGACGAGGTGAAGGAGTTCGGGATCAAGGTGCTGATCGTCGAGCCGGGCGCCTTCCGCACCGGGCTCTTCGGTGCCGGCCGGGCCACGGCCAGTCCCGAACTCGGGCCGTACGACGCGACGGTGGGCGCCACCCGCCGGATGGTCGAGGGCGGTGACGGCACCCAGCCGGGGGATCCCGCCAAGGCGGCGGCCGTCATCCTGGCCGCGCTCGACGCCGAGCGCACCCCGCTGCGGCTGCCGCTCGGCGAGGACGGCGTCACGGCGGTTCTCGGCCACCTCGACGAGGTCCGCGAGGACGTCGCCGCCTGGGAGAAGGCCGCGCGCGCCACGGCCTTCGACGCCTGAGCACCAGTCCCCGGCCCCGCCCGGGCTCCCTGCCGTCCTGGTCCGGGTCCGGGCTCCCGCCGGGTTCGTGGGCCGTCGTGGTTCGGGCTCGGGTCGGCCTCGCGGACTCGCCCCCGGTCCGGGCTCGGGTTCGTCGGGTGTCCCGGCCCGGCGCGTGTCCTGCCGGGGTCCGTGTGAGCCCCGGTCAGGTCACCGACCGCCGACACGGCGCCCCGGCCCACGCCGCCACTCAGCGCTCTCCGCCGTTTCTGCCCCGGAGGGCCCCGGGACGCACACCGCCACGGCCCGGCCGTCCCCGCCCCGAGCCCCCCGGCTACGGGCACGGACCGCCCCGATGTCCCCCGGCGCAGGCCACGCCACGGCACCCGGCGCGGGTTCCGACCCCGCCCCCGCTGTCGGTGCCCCGTGGAAGACTGCGCGGGGCGGGGTGGACAGCGCACGCGGACTGGACCAGAGGGGCGTCATGGCGGGTGTCGACGGGGTGGCGGACTCCGCGGTGCGCGGCACGCGGGGGCCGGAGGCCGGGGTGCCGCGGCCGGGGCGGGAGGAACCGCCCGTGGGACGCCGGGCGCGGGAGCTGATCGACGCGGGCGGCCGGCTGCACGACGCCGCGCGCACCGTCCTCGCCGACCACGCCCGCGCGCTGGAAGCCGTACGGTCGGCCCTGGCGCCGCTCCGGGCCGGTCTGGTCGCCGCGGAGCTGGAGTCCATTCCGGTGTCCCGGCTGAAGGACGTCACCGAGGGGCGGCTGCGGCTCGGCGCGATCGAGTCGGCCGGGCTCGCTTCGGTGCGGGCCGTGCACGAGGCGAGCCGCTTCGAGCTGCGGCAGATCCCCGGCGTGGGCGCACAGACGGCCGACCAGGCACTCGCCGCCGCCCGGCAGATCGCCCGGGCGGTCGAGGAGACCGTCTCCGTACGCATCGACGTGGACCGCCCCGAACCGCGGACCACCGCCCTCGTCGTCGCCCTGCGCAGACTCGTCGAGGCGGGGCCGGAGCTGCGGCGGGCCGTGGACGCCGCCGGACGGCTGGACGAGCGGCTCGGGGCGCTGCTGCCGGCGGCCCGCCCGGCCGCCGGGCGGCTGCGCATGGCGCTCGCCGGGCGCCACGGCCGCGAGCACGCGCTCGCGGCCGTCACCGAAATCCGCCGGCTCACGGCCGACGCCCGCGAGCGGGGCCTGCGGCTGCTGCTCGCCCAGGCCTCGACGGACCTGCTGCGCGAACCGGCCTCCGACATCGAGGCCTGGGTCGACTTCGAGCTGCGTTCCGCGGACTACTACAGCAAGCTCGCCGAGGTGTCGGACCAGGCGCCCGACGTCGAGGCCGCCGAGGGCTTCCTGCCGTCGGAGGTCGCCGAGCGGGTGCACGCGCAACCGCTGGACGACACCCACCTGCGGGTGTCCCTGCGCGGCTACCAGTCCTTCGGCGCCCGCTTCGCCCTGGCCCAGCGCCGGGTCGTGCTCGGCGACGAGATGGGGCTCGGCAAGACGGTCCAGGCGATCGCGGCGCTGGCCCACCTCGCGGCGGAGGGGCACACCCACTTCCTGGTCGTGTGCCCGGCCAGCGTGCTGATCAACTGGACGAGGGAGATCGGCGCGCGCAGCACCCTGCGGGCCGTTCCGGTGCACGGCCCCGACCGGCGGGACGCGTACGCGGAGTGGTCCGAGCGCGGCGGTGTCGCGGTCACCACCTTCGACGTCCTGCACACCCTGCCGGGACCCGCCGCCGAGCCGGTGCCCGCGAGGGCCGCGGGGGTGGGCGCCGCCCGGTCGCGCAGGTCACTGCGCGCGTCGCGGCCGACCGGAACCCCCGAAGGGCCGCCTCCGCCGCGCACCTCCGGCGGGGCCCGGCGCACCGGGACGTCCGGCGGGACCGGGCCGGACCGGACACGCACGCCGTCCGGGCGGTGGCGATCGGGCGCGGCGCCCGGCGGGGCCGCGCAGGCGGACGGGGCAGGGGCGTCCGGAGCGAGGCCCGGCCTGCTCGTCGTCGACGAGGCGCACTACGTGAAGAACCCGGAGACCCGCCGCTCCAAGGCCGTCGCCGCCTGGACCGCGCACTGCGACCGTGTCCTGTTCCTCACGGGTACGCCGATGGAGAACCGGGTGGGGGAGTTCCGCAGCCTGGTCCGCCACCTCCGTCCGGAGCTGGTCCCCCGCATCCACGGCAGCGAAGCTGTCGCGGGCCCGCACGCGTTCCGCAGGTCGGTCGCCCCCGCCTACCTCCGCCGCAACCAGCAGGACGTCCTCACCGAACTGCCCGCACTCGTCGAGGTCGACGAGTGGGAGGAATTCGGCGCGGCGGACCGGGACGCCTACCGCCGAGCCGTCGAGGCCGGGAACTTCATGGCGATGCGGCGGGCCGCGTACGCCGACGCGGAGAAGTCCGCCAAGCTGCAGCGGCTCCGCGAGCTGGTGACGGAGGCGGCGGCGAACGGGCTGAAGGTGGTCGTCTTCTCGTACTTCCGGGACGTGCTCGGGACGGTCCACACGGCTTTGGGCGACAGCGCGTTCGGGCCGATCTCCGGGTCGGTGCCGGCCGCCCGCCGCCAGCGTCTGGTGGACGAGTTCGCGGCGGCGGACGGGCACGCGGTGCTGCTGTGCCAGATCGAGGCGGGCGGTGTCGGGCTCAACCTCCAGGCGGCGTCCGTGGTGATCCTCTGCGAGCCGCAGGTCAAGCCGACCCTGGAACACCAGGCCGTGGCCCGCGCCCATCGCATGGGCCAGGTCCGCACGGTCCAGGTGCACCGCCTGCTCGCCGCGGACAGCGTGGACGAACGGCTGCTGGAGATCCTGAGGAACAAGGACCGGCTGTTCGACGCCTACGCGCGCCGCAGCGACGTGGCGGAGGCGACCCCCGACGCGGTCGACGTCTCGGACGGAGGGCTCGCCCGGCGCCTCGTGGAGGAGGAGCAGCAGCGGCTGGCCACCGAGGCACATTCCTGACGTAACGTCAGATTCCGTGCACCCATGCCACGGTGAACGGTGTCTCGGGTGTCCCCGGCCCCATCGGCCCGCCCTTGTCGAACTGTGAACGGACGACGAGCGTGCGCCCGCCGTGCCGCACGAGCGTCGTCGGGATCTGCAGCGCCCTGTCGGTGACGCTGCGCTCCAGGCGGGCCGAGGTGCCGTCGCGGGAGAGGCGCCAGCGGGTGATCGTGTCGGTCGTGTTGTGGGCGGCCCACAGGGTCCCGCCGACCAGTTCGAGCCCGTCCCCGTTCACCAGGTCGCCGCCGGTCAGCGCGACGGTGCCGAGGCGGCCGGTGGCGAGATCCACACGGTGCAGGGCACCCCCGGTCATGTCGACGGTGAAGAGGTGGCGGCCGGTGGCGACGATGCCGTTCAGGGTGAAGGTGCCGGGCGGATGCGGGGCGATGACGCCGCCGAGGTCGTACGCGACGGTGAGCGTCGCACGGCCGCCGCGCGCGGTCGCCCGGGCCAGCTGCGCCGGCGTCACACGGTAGATCACCTCCCGCACGCTGTCCGTCAGGTAGGCGCTGCCGTCCGGCGTGATCGCCAGGTCGTTGACGAAGCGTGCGCCGTCGCCGGGCACGTCGAAGCGGGCCAGCAGGTCGCGGGTGCGCAGGTCGTAGACGTCCACTCCGGCCGTCGAGTCGGTCACCCAGAGGCGGCCGGCGCGGTCGGCCTTCAGTCCGTTGGCGGTGGTACGCCCGTCCGCGCCCGCGGGCAGGAAGACCTCGGCGGTACGGCGGCCGGGTGTGGCGCGGTAGACCGCGCCGGTGCTGTACGAGCCCACGTACAGGTCGCCCGTGCGCGGGTCCGCGGCGATGCCCTCGGGGTAGACGCGGTCGCCCGGCAGCTCGTGGGCGGTGGTGACACGCGCCGTGGGGACGCGGGGCGCGGCGGTCGCGGGGGGCGGAGCGGTGACCGCGGTCGCCGCGGCGGTCAGGGCGGCGGCGGTCAAGAACGTGCGGCGCTGGATCGAACGGGACACGACGGTGCCTCTCGGTCGGCGTCGGAAAGCAGTGGTCGAGTGCGAAGGTAAGTTAGGGCTCTAATGCTCGTCAAGGCACTAATGTGCGAGAGAGTGCTTATCGTCGGATGGCCGATATCATGCGCGGATGACGTCCATGCCCGCGGCCGAGCGCCTCGGCTCCCACATCAAGCGGGCCGAGCAGGCTCTCAACGCGACGAAGACCGCCGTGCTCAAGCCGGCCGGCCTCACGGTCGCGCAGTACGGGGCACTGCTCCACCTCAGCGCGAACGCCGGTATCTCCGCCGCCGCGCTGGCCCGGCTGTGCGGCGTCACGCCGCCCACGATGAACACGGTCCTGAAGAACCTTCAGGACCAGGGCTTCATCGAGCGCACGCCGCACGCGTGGCACCGGAACGTGCTGGAGACGCGCCTCACCGACGCGGGCCGGGCCGTCCTGTCCGACGCGGACGCCCGGGCGGTACGGGTCGAGCGGGCGCTCGCCGCGGAGTTCACGGACGAGGAGCGCACGGCCCTGACGGGCCTGCTGGGCCGGTGCGTCGACCTCCTCGAAAGGGAACGCCCCTAGGACGTGTCCGCCTGGGGATTTCCCCCGCTACGGCACCGCCAGTCCCGTTTTCGCCCCCGCCCCGCACAGCGGGACGACCGCCGTGCGCTCCCCGAGCCGGGCCTCGCGCACCGCCGCCCAGCAGGCGGCCCCGGTCGACTCCACGTAGAGCCCCTGCGACGCCAGATCCATCTGCGCGTGCCGGATCTGGTCCTCCGTCACCGTGAGGAACGTGCCGCCCGACTCCCGTACCGCGCGCAGGATCTGGCGGGCCCGGGGCGGCCGGGGGATCGCGATGCCCTCCGCGAAGGTGGGCGCCGCGGCCGTGACGCCGACCAGGTCGTCCGCGCCCTCGGCCCAGGCGTGGGCGAGCGGCGCCACCGCGGCCGCCTGGACCGCGTACAGGGCGGGCCGCCGGTCGATGAACCCGGCGGCGTGCAGCTCGGCGACGGCGAGGGCCGCCCCGAGGAGCAGCGTGCCGTTGCCGACGGGGACGACGAGGACGTCCGGGAGCCGCCCGTCGAGGGCCTCCCACAGCTCGTGGACGTAGGTCTTGGTGCCGTGCAGGAAGTACGGGTTGAAGACGTGGGAGGCGTAGAACGTCTCCGGCTCGTCCGCGGCCCGCCGGGCAGCGGCGGCCGTGGCCTCCCGGTCGCCGTCCACCACGTGCAGCCGCGCCCCGTGCGCCTCGATCTGCTCCAGCTTCTTCGGCGAGGTGGCGGCGGGGACGTACACCGTGCAGGGCAGCGCGGCCCGCGCGCAGTACGCGGCGATCGCGGTGCCCGCGTTGCCGCTGCTGTCGGCGAGGACCTGCCGGGGCCCCAGCCGCAGCGCGAGCTCGGCCAGCAGCACCGCACCGCGGTCCTTGAACGACAGGGTCGGCATCAGGAAGTCGAGCTTGGCCGAGATGCCGTCGCGCAGCGGCACCAGCGGGGTGCGGCCCTCACCGAGGCTGACCGTGGGGCCGGCCAGTGGCAGGCACTCGGCGTACCGCCACAGCGAGTTCACGCGTCCGGTCAGGGACTTGAGGGTCGCGGGCGTCGGGGAGAAGTCCAGATCCAGCGGACCGCCGCAGGTCGGGCAGCACCAGGCGAGCGAGCCGGCGGGGACCCGGGTGCCGTCCGTGGGGCAGAAACAATCCGGCAAGGGTGTCATGAACGCAGGTTAGATCGGGCGGTTGGTGACGGTCTGTCATGACGGGCATATGGCACTCGCGTTACGGCCGTGCAGGACCCTTGTGCAATTCCTGTGGAAGCCTCAATCTTTCGGCTGACGCACAGGGAAGCGCGACCAGATTGACATGCCCCTGTCGTTTCGGTTCGTGCACGACCCCCACCAGCGCACCACCGATCGAGGAGGATCCCTCAGATGGCAGTGATGCGTCACACCCGCCGAAGACTGGCCGGCGCGGCAGCCGCGGCCCTCGTACTCGGCATCGTCTCGGCACTCCCCGCGAACGCGGCCCCCGCCCGTGAGGGCAGCGTCCAGTACGCCGGGGACGCCGACGCGGTCGCGAACAGCTACATCGTGACCCTGGACCCGCAGGCCGCGAAGTCGACCTCGGCGCGGGGCAAGGCCCTGGCCAGGACGTACGGCGCCGAGATCGAGCGCACGTACCGCATGGCCCTGAACGGTTACGAGGTCGAGGCCACCCCCGCCGAGGCGAAACGATTCGCCGCCGACCCGGCTGTCGCGTCCGTGGTCCAGAACCGCACCTTCCACATCAACGCGACCCAGACCAACCCGCCCTCCTGGGGTCTGGACCGCATCGACCAGAAGGCCCTGCCGCTCGACAGCAAGTACACCTACCCGGACAGCGCGGGCCAAGGCGTGACCGCCTACATCATCGACACCGGCGTACGCATCACGCACAGCGACTTCGGCGGCCGCGCCTCCTACGGCTACGACGCCGTCGACAACGACAACACCGCCCAGGACGGCAACGGGCACGGCACGCATGTCGCCGGCACGGTGGCCGGCACCGCCTACGGCGTCGCCAAGAAGGCGAAGATCGTCGGCGTCCGGGTGCTCAACAACGCCGGCTCCGGGACGACCGCCCAGGTCGTCGCGGGCATCGACTGGGTGGCGCGGAACCACAGCGGCCCGTCGGTCGCCAACATGTCGCTCGGCGGCGGCGCGGACAGCGCCCTCGACACGGCCGTGCGCAACGCCATCGCCTCCGGCGTCACCTTCGCCGTGGCCGCGGGCAACGACAACGCGAACGCCTCCAACTACTCGCCGGCCCGGGTCGCCGAGGCCATCACCGTCGGTTCGACCACGTCCTCCGACGCCCGCTCCAGCTTCTCCAACTACGGTTCCGCGCTGGACATCTTCGCGCCGGGCTCCTCGATCACCTCCTCGTGGAACACCGGCGACACGGCGACGAACACCATCTCCGGCACGTCGATGGCCACGCCGCACGTCACGGGCGCCGCGGCGCTGTATCTGGCCGACCACCCCGGCTCCACCCCGGCCCAGGTCGCCTCGGGGCTGGTCGCCGCGGCCTCCACGGGCGTCGTCACCAGCCCGGGCACCGGCTCGCCCAACCGTCTCCTGAACGTCGGCGGCGGCACGACGACCCCGCCCGGACCGCGCTTCGAGAACACCGGTGACTACGCGATCGCCGACAACGCCACGGTCGAGTCGCCGGTCACCGTCAGCGGTGTCACCGGCAATGCGCCCGCCGCGCTCTCGGTCGAGGTGCACATCGTGCACACGTACATCGGCGACCTCCAGGTCCAGCTGATCGCCCCGGACGGCTCGGCGTACACGCTCAAGGGGTACGGGACCGGCGGCAGTTCGGACAACATCAACACCACGTACTCGGTGAACGCCTCCTCCGAGGCGGCCAACGGCACGTGGAAGCTGCGCGTGAGCGACAACGCGGCACAGGACACCGGGAAGATCGACGCCTGGGCGCTCCAGTTCTGATGACCCGCCAGTGAAGTCCCCGTCCTCGCGGTACGGCTCCGGGCCCCCGGCCCGCCCGGCCGCGGGGACGAGGCATGTGCGGTCCGCGCGCCACACCCTCGCCCCCGGCAGCCGGGCGTCCGGATCGTCGCGTTCGGGACGCGCGTACCGCCGCCCCTCGTGCCCCGCTTACCATTCGCGCAGCCGTACGACAGACGCGCGGTCGTTCCGCACACCCCGCACGAGGAGCAAGGCAGACGTGGCCATACCCCCGCCGCCGGGGCCCGAGCAGCCCCAGGGCCCCTACCCGCCGTCGTACCCGCAGGCTCCTCACCCGCAGGCTCCCTACCCGCCGGCCTTCGACCCGCAGCAGCCCTATCGGACGTGGGGTCAGGGCTACTCCCCGTACAACCGGCCGGCTCCCGTGAACGGACTCGCGATCGTCGCCCTCGTGCTGGGCATCCTCTGCTTCCTGCCCGCCGTGGGGATCGTCCTCGGGATCATCGCGCTCCGTCAGATCCGGCGGCGCGGCGAGCGGGGGCGGGGCATGGCGGTGGGCGGCATCGTCATGTCCTCGATCGGCGTGGTACTGCTGGTGCTCGGGGCCGTCACCGGCGGCGCCGGCGACTTCTGGGACGGCTTCCGGGAGGCGGCGTCCGACGCGTCCGACGTCACCTTCTCCGTCGACAAGGGCGAGTGCTTCGACACGCCGGGCGGTTCCCTCGAAGGCTACGCGTACGACGTCGACCGGGTGCCGTGCGCGGGTGAGCACGATGCCGAGGTCTTCGCGAACTTCTCGATGGCGGCGGGCGCCTACCCCGGTGACGACCGGGTCGCCGACACCGCCGACACGAGGTGCTACGCCCTGCAGGACCGCTACGCCATGGACGCCTGGGCCGTCCCCGACAACGTCGACGTCTACTACTTCACACCGACCCGGCAGAGCTGGAACCTGGGCGACCGCGAGATCACCTGCATGTTCGGGAACACGGACGTGAAGGGCAGCCTGACGGGGTCCCTCCGCAACGACGCGACGACGCTCGACGCGGACCAGCTCGCCTACCTGGAGGCCGCGCGCGTCATCAACACCGCGATGGACTCGGCGCCCGAGGAGGAGTACGTCGAGGACGACCTCCCCGGGCACCGGAAGTGGGCGACCAGGATGGCCGGGGCGCTCACCGAGCAGGCCGCCCTGCTCCGCGCCCACGACTTCGGGCCCGGCGCGGCGCCGGCCGTCGACGCGCTGGTGAAGAACATCGACGCAGGGCGGAAGGAGTGGGCGAGGGCCGCGGACGCGACGGACGCGGATGCCTACTACACGCACTACGAGAAGGGCTGGGAGCTCGTCGACGGCCACCGGACGGTCACGGCACGCAAGGCTCTGGGCCTGGACACCACGCCCCCGGCATACGAGGACGAGGGCGACGGCGGGGGTGACGGCGGGGGCGGCGCCGGCGCTGAGGTGTGACGGCCGCTATAGCGGGGAGAAAGTGCCTGCGTAAAGCCCTCGGCGGGCCCTTGTCATCACATCGAGTGATTCTCTGGCCTTTGCTTGCACGAGAGAACCCACGGTTGCCAGGCTGTTGCTGTCTGTACAACCTGATGGGAGCGGCCTGTGACATTCGGTGAGCAGCCGGCGTACCTGCGCGTCGCAGGTGATCTCCGCAAGAAGATCGTCGACGGTTCACTTCCCCCGCACACCCGTCTCCCCTCCCAGGCGAGGATCCGCGAGGAGTACGGGGTGTCGGACACCGTCGCCCTGGAGGCGCGGAAGGTGCTGATGGCCGAGGGGCTGGTCGAGGGCCGCTCCGGTTCCGGGACCTATGTCAGGGAGCGCCCCGTGCCCCGCCGCGTCGCCCGCTCCGGGTACCGCCCGGACAGCGGCGCCACCCCCTTCCGCCAGGAGCAGGCGGAGTCCTCCGCGCGCGGTACCTGGGAGTCGCACAGCGAGCAGGTGGAGGCGAGCGTCGCGATCGCGGAGCGGCTCGCCGTCAAGCCCGGCGACCGCGTGATGTGCACCAAGTACGTCTTCCGGGACGCGGGCGAGGTGATGATGCTCTCCACCTCGTGGGAGCCGCTCGCCGTCACGGGCCGTACGCCGGTCATGCTCCCGGAGGAGGGGCCGCTCGGCGGCATGGGCGTCGTGGAGCGCATGGCCGCCATCGACGTGATCGTGGACAACGTGACGGAGGAGGTCGGAGCGCGCCCCGGCCTCGCGGAGGAGCTTCTCGCGCTCGGCGGCGTCCCCGGTCATGTCGTCCTGGTCGTCCAGCGGACGTACTACGCGTCGGGGCGTCCGGTCGAGACGGCCGACGTGGTCGTGCCGGCGGACCGCTACCGGGTGGCGTACCACCTGCCGGTGAAGTAGCCGCCCCGGGGGCTCAGTTGGGGCGGCGCCCTCCCGCTCCGGCCGCCTGCGGAGAGGCTCGGCGCCGCTCGTGCCGTGCGGTGGCGGCTCTGCCGGGCCGACGGGCGGGAGGCGTGTGACGGGTGCGGTGGCCGTCAACTGGGCCCATTCTCAACGCAGTTGCAATCTGGCCTTTCTCGCGCGCCGAGTCCGGCCGGTCCTCCGTCCTGCTCGTGCGCTGCTCGACGGATGCCCGACCGGCGGCCGACGGCGCATACGACGGCGTGCGCCCCCTCGGGCATGGCTTGTTGCGTACCTCCTTGTGAAAACCCGTATTCGCTGCGTGAAGGTTAGGCGTAGGCTCGGGCATATGCGGATTGCGGTTTCCTTACCGAGCGGGGCGCGGCCCAGGCCGGGGACGGGAAGTGGAGGGGCGCGATGAACGACGGCACGATCACTCTCCCCTGGCTCGTCATACGGCAGGACGACAACGGCAATCGCTACCGTGTCGGCCGGTACGCGACCCGTGCCGAGGCCCAGAAGATCGCCGACAGCCTCGACGGCCGCGGCCACAAACAGCTCTACTGGGTCGAGCGGATCGGGCAGAACGGAACCCGGTGAGCCGCCGTTCCGCGAGCCCCGCGCCGCTCCCGTAGGCTCCGGCGCATGACCGAACGGATCGTGGTCGTCGCGGCCGCCCTGCTGAGCGGTGGTCGTCTGCTCGCCGCGCGCCGCAGCGCCCCTCCCGAACTGGCCGGCCGCTGGGAGCTGCCCGGCGGGAAGGTCGAGCCGGACGAGGCTCCCGAAGCGGCTCTCGTGCGCGAACTGCGCGAGGAACTGGGTATCGAGGCGGAGCCGGTGAGCCGGGTCCCGGGGGAGTGGCCCTTGAAGCCCGGGTACGTCCTGCGCGTGTGGACCGCGCATCTGCTCCCCCACTCGGCCGCACCGAAACCCCTTCAGGACCACGACGAACTGCGCTGGCTGACGCCGGAGGAGATCGCGGACGTGGCCTGGCTCGACCAGGACGTCCCCGCCGTCCGGGCCACCCTCCCGCAGTGGGCGGCACACTCCTGACACCGTTGTCCCCGCCCTCCTGACCTGCGCGTGCCGCCGCACGGCCGGGGGGCGAGCCCGCCTTCCGGGCGCGTGAGCCGTCCGGTCTCCCGGGCGAGTGGGGCGCCTGCGGTCCCGCCGACGCGGGGCGCACGGGGGCACCGGCCGCGGCGCCTGCGTACGCCGTTCGTGCCACAGTGCTCCGACGAAGGCGGTAAGGCGTCCCGGATATCGGGTATGTGCCCATTAACCCCACGAAACCGGACATCGGTGGGCTCCTGGTCTGGGAAGTGATCGGCGTGCTCCACACCGACGGCGAATGCGCCGAGTGGACGTTTCCCGCGGAGGCGGGCGCCGTCCGCACCGCTCGCGCTCTCGTCCGCGGCCAGCTGAACATCTGGGACCTCGACTCCCTCGGCGACATCACCGCCCTGCTGGTCAGCGAACTGGTCACCAACTCCCTGCGGCACGCCACCGGGCCCATCGGCGTACGGCTGGTGCGCCCCGCCGCGCTGCCGGACGCCCTGCTCGTCGAGGTCTCCGACCCGCTGCCCGACCTGCCCCGGGAGCGGGCGGCCCACCCCGACGACGAGGGCGGGCGCGGCCTCCAGCTCGTGGCCGGATCCTCGCGCCGCTGGGGGATGCGCCCCGCGGACGCCGGCAAGACGGTGTGGTTCGAACTGGCGGTCCCCGGGTGAGCAACGCGAGGGCGCCCCTGCCGGGTGCATGGGGTGCCGGTGCGCGGGCACCCGGCGGGGGCACGCTGCCCGACGGGGCGGTGGCGTGCGGCGCAGTCGAAAAGATCCGGCCAGCGGTACGGGCGGGAGTCTTTGGTTCGACTGGGCCTCACCTGGTTAGAAGACTGGAAGTATGAGGCGGCCGGTCCAAAAACCATCGGGACCGTGCTGTGATCGTGAACACCGTGTTGTGCGGGGCCGTAGTGCTGGATACTGCGGGCAGCCGCCCCCGGTGACCGGTGCCGGACGCGGTGAGCTGGAGGGGACGGTTCGCGTGAGCGAGATACCAGCGAAGGCCACGGGGTCCGAGGACCCGTCGGGCCGCGCCAGGGCCGACGCCACGGGCGAGGTCACGCCGGGGCCCGGCGGGGCGGTGGGCGACGCCGAGGGCGTGGGCGACACGATGTGGCAGAGCAGCCCGCCCGGCTCGATCTACGACTACATCAAGGTCGCGTCCTTCTCCATCGGCCCCGACGGGCTCGTCGACCAGTGGAGCCTGCGTGCCGAGCACCTCTTCGGGATCGCCGCGGAGCAGGCCGTCGGCATGGACCCCATCGAGGCGTTCGTCGCCTCCGACCAGCGTGCGCGCGGCCACCGCAAGATGGCGGAGATCCTCGACGGCCGGGAGTGGACCGGCGTCGTGCCCTTCCGGCTGCCGGCCCCGGCCGAGGACGGCGGGCCCACGGAGGGACTGGCCGAGGTCTACGTCATGCCCACCACGACCGAGCACGGCGAGCGCGCCGCCGTCTGCATCGTCGTGGACGTGCGCACCCTGCGCCGCATCGAGACGGACCTCGCCGCCTCGCAGGCGATTTTCGGTCAATCTCCCTTCGGTTTCCTGCTGATCGACGGCGACCTGCGGATCCGCCGCGCCAACGAGCGGTTCGCCTCGGTCTTCGGCGGCACCGTCGACGACCACCGCGGCCGTACCGTGCACGACTATCTGCCGCGCTCGGAGGCGGAGCGCGTCGCCGCGACGCTGCGCCGCGTCCTGGAGACCGGCAACTCCATCACCGACATGCACGTCACGGGCCAGGTGCCCGACTCCGACGAGCGCCGCCACTGGTCGGTCAACCTCTACCGCGTGCACAGCGGCACCGGTCGCCCCATCGGCATCGCCTGGCTGGGAACCGACATCACCCGGCGCCGCGCCGCCGCCCGCGAGGCCGCCGCGGCCCGCCGCAACCTGGCCCTCCTGAACGAGGCGGGGGCCCGCATCGGCAACTCCCTCGACCTGGAGACCACCGCCCGCGAGCTCCTCGACGTCGTCGTCCCCGGCTTCTGCGACCTTGCGACCGTCGACCTCTACCAGGGGCTCCTGGCGGGTGACGAGACCCCGCCGGGCCTCGCCGACGGCAGCGCCGAGCTGCGCCGCGTCGCCTTCTCCAGCGCCGTCTCGGACGCCCCCTTCGGCGGCGGCCCGTCACCCGTCGCCGTGGGGGCCGTCCACCACTTCCCCTTCAACTCCCCCTGCGCGGACGCCCTGCGCACCGCCCGGCCGCAGTACATCCCGGCGGACGAGGGCGGCCCCATACAGTCCACGCTGGCCGTGCCGATGGTCGCGCACGACACCGTCGTGGGCCTGGCCCAGTTCTCCCGCACGAAGGGCAGCGAACCGTTCGGCGAACGCGACCGCGCCCTCGCCGTCGAGCTGGCCGCACGCGCCGCCGTCTGCATCGACAACGCCCGCCTGTACCGCCGTGAGCACGAGCGGGCGCTGATCCTGCAACGCTCCCTGCTGCCACCGGGCGACCCCGAGGCCTCCGGCCTGGACATCGCCTGCCGCTACCTGCCGGGCAACGCGGCCACCGAGGTCGGCGGCGACTGGTTCGACGTCATCGAACTCCCCGGCCACCGCACGGCCCTGGTCGTCGGCGACGTGATGGGACGCGGTCTGCGCGCCGCCGTCGCGATGGGTGAACTCCGTACCGCCGTCAGGACGTTGGCCCTTCTGGATCTCGAACCCGCCGAGGTGCTCTCCGCGTTGGACGAGATCGCCCGCGGGCTCGGCACCCCCGGCGGCGTCCAGCAGGCCACCCGCACCGCCCGCCAGCCCCGCGACGCCGACCTCTCCGAGGTGTACCTCGCCACCTGCGTGTACGCGGTCTACGACTCCGTCACCCGGCGGTGCACCTTCGCCAACGCGGGCCATCTGCCGCCGGTGCTGGTCGAGCCCGGCGAGACCGCGCTGATGCTGGACGTGCCGCCCGGCATGCCCCTCGGGGTCGGCGGCGAGCCGTTCGAGGAGGTCGAGGTGGAGCTGCCGGAGGGAGCTCTGCTCGCGCTCTACACGGATGGACTGGTCGAATCGCGCGACCACCCGCTCGACGAGGGGCTGCAGGCCTTCGTCGGTGCCCTCACCGATCCCACCCGGCCCCTGGAGGACGTCTGCGACCACGTCCTGAGCACCCTCGACACGCATCACGGCGAGGACGACATCGCGCTGCTGATGGCCCGGGTCCAGGGGCTGCCGGCCGATTCGGTCGGCGACTGGACGCTGCCGCGCGAGCCGCGCAGCGTGGGCCGGGCCCGTGAGTACGCGCGCGGCCAGCTGCTGTCGTGGGACCTGGAACCCCTGGTCGACACCGCCGAGCTGCTGGTCAGCGAACTGGTGACGAACGCCCTGCGCTACGGCGAGGGCGAGATCCGGCTGCGGCTGCTGCTCGACAGGACGCTGGTGTGCGAGGTCTGGGACGCCGGACTCGTCCAGCCGCGGCGGCGCCGCGCGCGCGACACCGACGAGGGCGGGCGCGGCCTCCAGCTCGTGGGGCTGCTCTCCGCCGCCTGGGGGTCGCGGCGCACCCCCCGCGGCAAGACCGTCTGGTTCGAACTCCCGCTCCCCGACGGGGAGACCGGCCTCGCGGACCCGGCCGAGGCCCTGCTCAGTCTGTTCTGACCCTCACCCGGCCGGCCCGTTCCGGCCGGGTGCGCCGCCGGGCGTCGTCCGCGTACGCGCGCGGCGTCTGCGGCGCAGGAAGCCGTAAGCCGCGAGGGCCCCCGTGACGGTCACGGTGACCAGGGGCGGCACGAGTTCGCCGGTGGACGTGCCGTCCGCGTCGGCCCGGTCACCGTCCGGGGCCGCCGCCGCGGGGGTGGGCCGCGCGCCCGGAGGGGCTACCGCGCTCGTCCCGGCCGCGAGGCCGTGGGTGCTCGCCGCCGCGCCCGGAGGGAGCAGCCAGCCCACCGTCAGCAGGCCCCCCGCGAGGGCGTGTCCCGCCCGCGCCCGGCTCCGGCTCAGGAGTGACGTCACCTTTGGGAGCGTATGGCCCCCTGCGCGAGGAGGCGAGCGGGCCGCCGACGGGACACCCCCTAAGGTACGGAGGATCCGGGGGGACACGGGAGGGGTGCGGGGGATGGACACGGGGAACGAGAAGTCCGGCCGGGGGGCCGGGGAGGCGAACGGGTCCGGGGCCTGCCGGCCTGCGGACGCCGGGGACTCGGTCGAGCCTGCGGACGTGGGCGAGCCGGACGTCGCAGCGGACGCCGGGGAACCGAAGGCGTCCGGAGCGGATGCCGAGCCCGCGGACACCGCCGGGGGCGGAGAGGGCGCGAGTCCGGGGCGGGCCGGTGCGGCCCGGGCCACCCCCGGGGGCGGCGGGCGGGCCCGGACCGGGGCCGGCCGGGGGCGGCGGGCGAGGGACCTGTGGCGGCACCCGTCCCTGAGGTGGCCCCGACGCATCGCGCTCGCGCTGGTGATCGTGCTGGTGCTCCCGGTCCTCGCGGCCGGTGTCGCCCTGCGCGCCAACTACGCCGGGGACCCGGCCCCCGGCACCCAGACCCGCAACCGGGACGCCCTGTGGCTGGGGCACGCCTGGGTCGACGGGCGGAAACGGGACGCCGACGTCGAGGACCTCGCCGAGCGGCTGCGCAGGACCGGGATCCACGACCTGTACGTGCACGCCGGACCGCTGGAGCACGACGGGACGCTGCCCGAGTCGGCGTATCCGAGGGCCGGTTGGCTGATCGCGGCCGTACACCGCGAACTGCCCGGGGTCCGCGTCCAGGCCTGGCTCGGCGACGCGCTCGCGAGTGAGGGGCCGCACGGGATGAGGCTGGAGCGCGGGGCGACCCGCGAGGCCGTGGTCCGTTCCACCCGGCAGATCCTCGCGGCGGGATTCGACGGTGCCCACTTCGACCTGGAGCCCCTGCACTCGGGCGACCGGGACTACCTCTCCCTCCTCGACGACCTGCACCGCGTCACCCGGGCCCGGGGTGTGCCGCTGTCCGTCGCGGCCCACCAGATCGACCCGCTCCCGGCGGCCAACTCCGTCCGGGGTGCGCTCACGGGTCACCCCAAATGGTGGTCCCAGAAGTACTTCGGGCAGGTCGCCCGCCGGGTCGACCAGATCGCCCTCATGGCGTACGACACCGCGCTGCCGCTGGAGAGCCTCTTCGGCGGCCATGTCGCCCAGCAGACCTCACTCGCCCTGGAGGTCACCCCGGAGTCGACGGACCTGCTGATGGGGCTGCCCTTCTTCCACGAGGACGACTGGAGCCACCACGAGTCCGCCGAGACGGTCGCCGCCGCGGTCCGCGGCACCCGCGTGGGCCTCTCCCGCACGGACCGCACCCGCACCCGCTTCGGCGTGGCGCTGTACGTGGACTTCGCGGCCCGCGAGGAGGACTGGGACGCGTACCAGGACGGCTGGGTCGGCTGACGGCGGACCGCCCGGCCCTCAGGCCTGCCTCCTCCTGATCTTGGAGCCCAGCCACACCAGCGGGTCGTACTTGCGGTCCACGGCCCGTTCCTTCAGAGGGATCAGGGCGTTGTCCGTGATCTTGATGTTCTCGGGGCAGACCTCGGTGCAGCACTTGGTGATGTTGCAGTAGCCGAGGCCGTGGTCCTCCTGGGCGGAGCGCTTGCGGTCCAGGCCGCTCTCGGCGGCGGCATCCAGCGGATGCATGTCCAGCTCGGCGACCCGCATCAGGAAGCGGGGGCCGGCGAACGCCGGTTTGTTCTCCTCGTGGTCGCGGACGACGTGGCAGGTGTCCTGGCACAGGAAGCACTCGATGCACTTGCGGAACTCCTGCGAGCGGTCCACGTCCTGCTGCTGCATCCGGTACTCGCCGGGACCCACGCCGGGGGGCGGCACGAACGCGGGAACCTCGCGCGCCTTCGTGTAGTTGAATCCGACGTCGGTCACCAGGTCGCGGACGACGGGGAAGGCGCGCAGCGGGGTGACGGTGATCGTCTCCTCCCGGGTGAACACCGACATCCGCGTCATGCACATCAGCCGCGGCCGTCCGTTGATCTCCGCCGAGCACGAACCGCACTTGCCCGCCTTGCAGTTCCAGCGGACGGCGAGATCGGGCGCCTGTGTCGCCTGGAGGCGGTGGACGATGTCGAGGACGACCTCGCCGTCGTTCACCTCGACCGTGAAGTCCTCCAGGTCACCGCCCCCGACATCGCCGCGCCACACCTTGAAGCGGGCCTCATAGCTGCTCACTCGTACAGCTCCTCTTCGGCGAGGTACTTGACCAGCTCCTCCTTCTCGAAGAGGGCGAGCAGGTCGGGGCGGATGGGTTCGGTGGTGGTCCGGACGAGGTCGATCTGGCCGCGCACCGGATCCGTGGCCGCCAGCCCGCCCGTGGGGTCCGTCAGCCGGCACAGCAGGTTGACCCGCCGCCAGGCGCGGTCCATCGCCGGGTGGTCCTCGCGGGTGTGGCCGCCGCGCGACTCCGTCCGCTCCAGCGCCGCCCGTGCCACGCACTCGCTGACGAGGAGCATGTTGCGCAGGTCGAGTGCGAGGTGCCAGCCCGGGTTGAACTGGCGATGGCCCTCCACCCCGGCCCGCCGGGCCCGTACCCGCAGGTCGGCCAGCTTCTCCAGTGCCGTCTCCATCTCCGCCTCCCGGCGGATGATGCCGACGAGGTCGTTCATGGTCTGCTGCAGTTCCTGGTGGAGGGTGTACGGATTCTCCGGCGGGCGTCCGTTCTCCCGGCCCGGCTCGGGACCCTCTGCGGAGAAGGGCCGCAGCGCCTCGGCGGCCGCCGCGTCGATCTGGAGGTCCTCCACGACGGGTCGCCCACCGGCGAGTGCGGCGGCGTACTCCGCGGCGTGCAGACCGGCCCGGCGCCCGAACACCAGCAGGTCGGACAGGGAGTTGCCGCCGAGCCGGTTGGAGCCGTGCATGCCGCCGGCGACCTCGCCCGCCGCGTACAGGCCCGGCACCCCGCGGGCCGCCGCGGTGTCCGACTCGACGGCGATGCCGCCCATCACGTAGTGGCAGGTCGGGCCCACCTCCATCGCCTCGGCGGTGATGTCGACGTCGGCCAGTTCCTTGAACTGGTGGTACATGGACGGCAGCCGGCGCCGGATGACCTCGGCGGGCATGCGGGTGGAGACGTCCAGGAACACCCCGCCGTGCGGAGAGCCGCGGCCCGCCTTGACCTCCGCGTTGATGGCCCGGGCGACCTCGTCGCGCGGCAGCAGCTCGGGCGGCCGGCGGTTGTGGTCCGGGTCCTCGTACCAGCGGTCGCCCTCCTCCTCGGACTGGGCGTACTTCTCCTTGAAGACGTCGGGGATGTAGTCGAACATGAAGCGTTTTCCCTCGGAGTTGCGCAGCACGCCGCCGTCGCCGCGTACGGACTCCGTCACGAGGATGCCCTTGACCGACGGCGGCCAGACCATGCCCGTCGGGTGGAACTGCACGAACTCCATGTTCAGCAGGGGAGCCCCGGCGAGGAGCGCGAGCGCGTGACCGTCGCCGGTGTACTCCCACGAGTTCGACGTCACCTTGAAGGACTTGCCGATGCCCCCGGTTGCGATGACGACGGCGGGCGCGTCGAGGACGAAGAAGCGTCCGGACTCGCGCTCGTAGCAGAACGCCCCGGAGACCCGGTCCGCGTCCTTCAGCACCCGGGTGACGGTGCACTCCTGATAGACCTTCAGGCGCGCCTCGTAGTCGCCCGTCTCCCGGAAGTCCTCCTGCTGGAGGGAGACGATCTTCTGCTGGAGGGTGCGGATCAGCTCCAGGCCGGTGCGGTCGCCGACGTGGGCGAGGCGCGGGTACTCGTGTCCGCCGAAGTTGCGCTGCGAGATCCGCCCGTCGCCCGTGCGGTCGAAGAGGGCGCCCCACGTCTCCAGCTCCCAGACGCGGTCGGGCGCCTCCTGGGCGTGCAGCTCGGCCATCCGCCACTGGTTGAGGAACTTGCCGCCGCGCATCGTGTCGCGGAAGTGCACCTGCCAGTTGTCGCCGGAGTTCACGTTGCCCATGGCCGCGGCGATGCCGCCCTCGGCCATCACGGTGTGCGCCTTGCCGAACAACGACTTGCAGATCACGGCGGTGCGCGCGCCGCGTTCCCGGGCCTCGATGGCCGCCCGGAGCCCGGCGCCACCGGCGCCGACCACGACGACGTCCCACTCCTGCCGGTCCACTACGGACATCAGAAAAACCTCGGATCGTCGAAGGCGCCGGACGCGACCAGGTACACGTAGAAGTCGGCGAGCGCGACGCTCACCAACGAGGCCCAGGCGAGCGCCATGTGACGGGCGTTCAGCTTGCCGACCCACTGCCACATCCGGTAGCGCACGGGGTGCCGGGAGAAGTGCTTGAGCTTGCCGCCGACGATGTGCCGGCACGAGTGGCACGAGAGCGTGTACGCCCAGATCAGCACGATGTTGACGAGGAAGACCAGGGTGCCGAGGCCCATGTGCCCCCACGCGTAGTGCTCGTCGCGGAAGGCGAGCACGGTGTCGTAGGTGAGGATCCCGGCGACGACGATCGCCGCGTAGAAGAAGTACCGGTGGATGTTCTGCAGGACCAGCGGGAAGCGGGTCTCGCCGGTGTACTTCTTGTGCGGCTCGGCGACCGCGCAGGCCGGCGGACTCGCCCAGAAGCCCCGGTAGTAGGCCTTGCGGTAGTAGTAGCAGGTCAGCCGGAAGCCGAGCGGGAAGATCAGGATGATGATCGCCGGCGAGAGGGCCCACCAGCTGCCGAAGAGGTCGGCGTTGGGTCCGGAGTGCATCGTCTGGCACCGCTCGGCCAGACACGGCGAGTAGAACGGCGAGACGTACGGGGCGGAGTAGTAGTCGGTGTCCGCGAAGGCCCGCCACGTCGAGTAGACGACGAAGGCCAGCAGCCCGGCCGCGGTGACGGCGGGCGCCAGCCACCAGCGGTCGGTCCGCAGATGCGGGGCGGCGATCGCGGCACGCGTACGTGTCCGTACGCCGCCGCTGTCCTGATGGGGTTCCGTACCAGTGGTCAACGGTCGCTCCGGTCGGGGGTCAGGGGGCGTGCCGGTCGCGGGCGCCGAGTCCCTCGTCGTCCGAGTCGGTCCACAGGGAGCTGTCGTACGGGGTGTCCGGGATCGACAGCAGATCCGGCCGCCGGGGCGCGGCCAGCGCGGGCGCGGCCTGCCGGAGCAGGGCGACGCTCTCGCGCAGGTGGTCGGCGTCGGTGCGCACGCGGCGCATCTCCAGCCCCGTGCCCACCTGCTGCTCCAGCCGCCCGACGCACCGGGAGAGGTCGTCGAGGCAGCGCTGAATTGACGTCAAGTCTTCGTGCACGGACATGACTTGCCCTCACTTCCACGGGCTCTGCGGCCCAAGGCGGCAACGTTCATGCGCCTGCGAGTGTCGCGCGTCACACGAGCCCCTGTGAAGAGATCTGCACGGATTCCCGGCTCGCGCGCCGAGAACGCGCCCCGCGCGCGCCGGGTGCTCCGCGCCCCGGGGGTGCCGCCCCGCGGAGCCCCCGGCTTCCCCGGGACGCCGCCGTCCCGGCGCGCCGGACGGGCCGGGACCCGCCCGCCGGTCCGCCCGGCCCGTCGGGCATTGCGCCGCACGGGTGGGCTTCGCGCCCGTCCCCGCCGTGTCGCCGCTCCGGCACGGCCCCGCTCCCCTTCAGTGGGCGGCATAGATCTGATCAGCTCCATATACCGCCAAACGTGATCAGAATCCGCACTGTCCGCCTGGTGGAGCGCAGCGCGGCGAGACCCGGAGGTTGCAGTGATGTCCCACGACGGCATCGGACTGCGCGCGGTCATGCGCTCGGTCGCGTTTCTCACCGCGGGCGCACTCGCGGTGCCCGCCCTGGCCGCGTGCAGCGCGGAGGACCAGGCGGGCAAACCCGCCGCCGGGCAGGACATCGCGCCCGCGTCCCGGGACCAGGTCGCCGACGGCGGCACCCTGCGCTGGGCGGTGGACGCCCTGCCGCAGACGCTGAACACCTTCCAGGCGGACGCCGACGCGGCGACCTCGCGGATCGCCGGCGCCGTCCTGCCCTCGATGTACCGGACCGACGCCATGGGCCGCCCCGCGCGGAACGCCGACTTCCTGGAGTCGGCCCGGATCGTCGAGCGCGAGCCCAAGCAGGTCGTGCTCTACAAACTGAACCAGCAGGCGGTCTGGAGCAACGGCCGCGAGATCGGCGCCGCCGACTTCACCGCCCAGTGGCGGGCCCTGTCCGGCAAGGACACCGCGTACTGGACGGCCCGCAACGCCGGCTACGACCGCATCCAGAAGATCGAACGCGGCGCCGACAACCTCGAGGTCCGGGTCACCTTCGCCCGCCCGTACGCCGACTGGAAGTCGCTGTTCTCCCCGCTGTACCCCAAGGAGGTCATGGGGACCCCCGACTCCTTCAACGACGGCGCCCGCCGCAAGCTGAAGGTGACCGCCGGCCCCTTCGCGCTGGGCCGGATCGACCGCGAGGGCGGCGACGTCACCCTGAACCGCAACCCGCGCTGGTGGGGCAGCCCCGCCAAGCTCTCCGAGCTGGTGCTGCGCGCCGTGCCGCGCGACCAGCGGGCCGCCGCCCTGACCGCCGAAAAGGTCGACCTGGCGGAGATCGACCCGGAGGAGGCCGGGCGGATCACCCAGGCCGCCGCGGCCAAGGGCAGCGCTCCGCTGCAGGGACCCGGCGCCGCGGTCACCCCCGCCGGGGCGCTGCACTCGTGGGCGGTGGCCCACGGCTCGAACGAGAAGGCCGCGGGCAAGGAGGCCCTCGCCCGCAAGAAGCAGCGCAAGGCGGTCGCGAAGTACGCCGACCGGCAGTCCGTCCTGCGCGGCTTCGAGGTCCGCAAGTCGCTCGAACCCTCCTTCACCCAGCTCGCCCTCAACGGTTCGGAGGGCCCGCTCGCCGACGAGCGCGTCCGGCGAGCCGTCGCCCGCGCCCTCGACCGCGAGGAGCTCGCGCGTGTCGTGCTCAAGCCGCTGGGCCTGCCCGCCGTCCCGGTCGGCAGCCATCTCGCGCTCTCCGGCCAGCTCGCCTACGCCGACAACAGCGGCACCCTCGGCGGGCAGGACACCGCCGAGGCCCAGGCACTGCTCGCCGACGCGGGCTGGGTGCCCGGCGGGCCGGTCAAGGAGCAGAAGAAGCCCGACAAGGCGGCCGGAGCCGAGGGGAAGAAGTCGGAGGGGAAGAAGACCGAGGGGGCGTCCGAGGAGGAGTCGGGTTCCGGCGACGACGGGACGTACATCGTCGGCGAGGACGACAAGCCGGCGGGCACCCGGTCCGAGGCCGACCGGGAGCAGCGGAAGGACCCCAAGGGCCACGCGGAGAAGCAGGGCGGCGAGAAGCACCTCACCGCCGACGACCAGGCCGCCCGGCGGCTGGAAGGCAAGCGGTACCTCCGGGAGCACGGCAAGCAGGGCGGGGCCCCCGGGGCGTACGCGCCCAAGGGCACGGCCGCTCCGGCCGACGGGGCGGCGGGTGCGCTGGCCAAGGACGGCAAGCCGCTGACCCTGCGCTTCGTGCTCCCCTCGGGCCCCGGCTCGCAGTCGCTGCGCGCGGTCGGCGACCGGATCGCCCGGATGCTGGACCGCGTCGGGATCCGCACGGAGATCTCGAAGGTCTCGGACGACAGCTACTTCAAGGACCACATCGCGTCCGGCCAGTACGACCTGGCGCTGTACTCGTGGCCCGCCTCCGCGTTCCCCGCCACCGACGCCCGGCCCATCTACGCCAAGCCGGTCCCGGCCGCCGACGGGTCGCTGAACGTCGAGCAGAACTACACCCGGGTCGGCACCGACCAGGTCGACCAGCTCTTCGACCAGGCGATCGCCGAGCTCGACGAGGGCGAGTCGCGCGACCTGGTGCGCAAGGCGGACTCCCGCATCTGGGCCGCAGCAGGATCGATTCCTCTCTATCAGCGCCCCCAGCTCACGGCCGCCCGCCTCCGGCTGGCCAACGCCGGAGCCTTCGGATTCCAGACCCCCGTCTACGAGGACATGGGCTTCCTGAAGAAGGGCGCGAAGCCCGCGGCGGGCCCCTCCAAGGGCTGAAACCGCCGGACCGCGAGGGTCCGCCGGACCCGGCCCGCGTGGCCCTGCGGAGGCTGCCTCCGTCAGGGCCACGTACCATGGGGTAAGGCCGTGGCGTGTTCAGCCCGGCAGGCCCCGCGCAGCGGAGGCCGTCCACTCACCCCGGGAGAAGCGCCTCAATATGGCCACGCGCCACGACATCCGCAACGTTGCCATCGTCGCCCACGTCGACCACGGCAAGACCACCCTGGTCGACGCCATGCTCAAGCAGGCCGGTGCCTTCGCCGCGCACGCCGCCGAGTCGCTCGACGACCGCATGATGGACTCGAACGACCTGGAGCGTGAGAAGGGCATCACGATCCTGGCCAAGAACACGGCGGTCAAGTACCACCCGAAGGATGGCGGCGACGTCATCACCATCAACATCATCGACACCCCCGGCCACGCCGACTTCGGCGGCGAGGTCGAGCGCGGTCTGTCGATGGTCGACGCGGTCGTGCTGCTGGTCGACGCCTCCGAGGGCCCGCTGCCGCAGACGCGCTTCGTGCTCCGCAAGGCCCTGCAGGCCCGGATGCCCGTCATCCTCTGCATCAACAAGACGGACCGTCCCGACTCCCGGATCGACGAGGTCGTCAACGAGACGTACGACCTGTTCCTGGACCTGGACGCGGACGAGGAGCAGATCGAGTTCCCCATCGTCTACGCGTGTGCGCGTGACGGCGTGGCCTCGCTGACCAAGCCGGAGGACGGCACCGTCCCGGCCGACAGCGACAGCCTGGAGCCCTTCTTCTCCACGATCCTCTCGCACGTCCCGGCTCCGGAGTACGACGAGGAGGCCCCGCTCCAGGCGCACGTCACCAACCTGGACGCCGACAACTTCCTCGGCCGTATCGCGCTGCTCCGCGTCGAGCAGGGCGAGCTGCGCAAGGGCCAGACGGTCGCGTGGATCAAGCGCGACGGCTCCATCAGCAACGTCCGCATCAGCGAGCTGATGATGACCGAGGCGCTCACCCGCAAGCCCGCCGAGAAGGCCGGCCCGGGCGACATCTGCGCCGTCGCCGGTATCCCGGACATCATGATCGGCGAGACCCTCGCCGACACCGAGAACCCGGTCGCGCTGCCGCTGATCACGGTCGACGAGCCCGCGATCTCGATGACCATCGGTACGAACACCTCGCCGCTGGTCGGCCGTGGTGCCACCGGCAAGGGCGCGGACAACAAGGCGGCCGTGAAGGACCGCAAGGTCACCGCCCGCCAGGTGAAGGACCGCCTGGACCGCGAGCTGATCGGCAACGTCTCGCTCCGCGTCCTCGACACCGAGCGTCCGGACGCCTGGGAGGTCCAGGGCCGTGGTGAGCTGGCGCTCGCCATCCTGGTCGAGACCATGCGCCGGGAAGGCTTCGAGCTGACCATCGGCAAGCCGCAGGTCGTCACCAAGGAGGTCGACGGCAAGGTCCACGAGCCCGTCGAGCGCATGACGATCGACGTCCCCGAGGAGCACATGGGCGCGGTCACGCAGCTCATGGGCGTCCGCAAGGGCCGGATGGACAACATGTCGAACCACGGCTCCGGCTGGGTCCGCATGGAGTTCGTCGTCCCCTCCCGCGGCCTCATCGGCTTCCGGACGGAGTTCCTGACCGGTACGCGCGGCACGGGCATCGCCCACTCCATCCACGAGGGCCACGAGCCGTGGTTCGGCACGCTGACGACCCGTAACAACGGTTCGCTGGTCGCCGACCGCTCCGGCGCCGTCACCGCCTTCGCGATGACGAACCTCCAGGAGCGCGGCGTGCTCTTCGTGGAGCCGGGCACCGAGGTCTACGAGGGCATGATCGTCGGTGAGAACTCGCGTGCCGACGACATGGACGTGAACATCACCAAGGAGAAGAAGCTCACGAACATGCGGTCGTCCTCGGCCGACTCCTTCGAGGCGATCGTCCCGCCGCGCAAGCTCTCCCTGGAGCAGTCGCTGGAGTTCTGCCGCGACGACGAGTGCGTCGAGGTGACCCCCGAGGCCGTCCGTATCCGCAAGGTGAACCTGGACGCCCGGGAGCGCGCGCGCTCCGCGAGCCGCGCCAAGCACGGCTGAGCCGGCACCTGAAGTCCACGTCGGGCACCCCGCTCCTGCGGGGTGCCCGACGTGCGTTCGGGGCCGCTGGGCGCCGTGCGCGGGCGGTGCGGCCCGGCGGAACCGGACGCCCGGGCAAGGAAAGGGATAGGGAAAACCCTTCATTGTGCAAGAGGGGGGTCTCCGCGGAGGTGATCCCCACTACCCTGCAGATCACATGCACCCCGTCCGGGCGGCACGCGCATACCAGGCGCCACCCGATCTCCCGGACGTGAGCGCCCGTTCATCGAACGGCCCGGCCGTACAGGCGAGTTGGCCGCATGGCGGGCGGAAGGCACCCCGGCTCGCCGGTGTGCGGGCACGCCGAAGGCGCCCCAGCACGTCGGTCACGTTAGCCGCAACAGGTTTTTAGGGCCCTTGCGTCCGGAATGCGGACGGCTGCCACCGATAGATGTGTAACAAGTCCGTTTCGCAGGGATCTTTCTGCAAACCCTTTGTCCGGATTTTGGAAGAAGTAGGCGTCAGGTGTGATCGAACCGAGACCTTGTGAGTGTGGTCGGCTCCTGGCCCATGGCAGATAGTTAGGCGCGTAGAGCTCGGAGAACGGGTCACGCGCTGCAGCCGGCGCCGACTCACGAGCGCGGGGGAGTACGAACACCATGTCCGGCCCACGTGTCGGTGGTGTGTCCAGTGCTCCCTTTTGCGGTGAACCAATGGACTCATGAGGAGGAACCCATGCGCGGTGCCAAGAGCGCCAAGTGGGTCGCGATAGCCGCGGTTGTGGCGCTGGGCGCGACCGCCTGTGGTGGTAGCGATGGTGACAGCGGCAAGGACAACAAGGCCGCGGTCGACCCGAACGGTAAGTTCTCGGTCGAGGTGGGTGAGCCGCAGAACCCGCTGCAGCCCGCCAACACCATGGAGTCCAACGGCAGCATCGTCATCAATGCCCTGTTCTCGCAGCTCGTCGACTATGACGAGAAGGGCAACATCGTCATGGTGAACGCCGAGTCGGTGGACACCAAGGACAACAAGACCTACACGGTCAAGCTGAAGGCCGGCTGGAAGTTCCACGACGGCACCCCGGTGACCGCGGACTCGTACGTCAAGTCCTGGAACTGGTCCGCGAACATCAAGAACAAGCAGACCAACAGCTTCTGGTTCTCGGACATCGAGGGCTACGACGACGTCGCGCCGGCCAAGGGCTCCCCGAAGGCCGACAGCATGTCCGGCCTGAAGGTCGTCGACGACAACACCTTCACCATCACGCTCTCGAAGCCGATCCCGTACTACGTGTACAAGCTCGGCTACGAGACGTTCTCGCCGCTCCCGGACTCCTTCTTCAAGGACCCGAAGGCCGCGGGCGAGAACCCGGTCGGCAACGGCCCCTACAAGTTCGTCAGCTGGCAGCACAAGAAGCAGATCGAAGTTGCCAAGTACGCGGACTACAAGGGTCCCGACAAGGCCAAGAACGGTGGTGTGGTCTTCAAGAACTACACCAACCTCGAGACGGCCTACGAGGACCTGAAGTCCGGCAACGTCGACGTCCTGCGTCAGATCGCGCCCAAGGACCTGCCCGTCTACAAGACGGACCTCGGCGACCGTGCCGTGGACAAGGCCTACTCCGCGATCCAGACCATCGCCCCGGCCTTCTACACCAAGCAGTGGAAGGACATCGACCCCAAGGTCCTGCAGGGCCTGTCGATGGCGATCGACCGCGACACCATCACGAAGACCGTGCTCCAGGGCACCCGTGAGCCGGCCACCGGCTGGGTCGCCAAGGGCGTCCTCGGCTTCGAGCCGAACGCCGGCGGCGACGTCTTCAAGTACGACGCCGCCAAGGCCAAGTCCCTCATCAAGGAGGGTGGCGGCGTCCCGGGCAACAAGATCTCCATCCAGTACAACGCGGACGGCGGTCACAAGGAGTGGGTGGAGGCGGTCTGCAACTCCATCACCAAGGCCACGGGTGTCAAGTGCACCGGCGACTCCAAGGCCGACTTCCAGGCCGACCTCAACGCCCGTGACGGGCAGGAGGTCAAGTCCATGTACCGCAGTGGCTGGGTGCTGGACTTCCCGATGAACGCCAACTTCATCCGGGACCTGTTCGGCTCCAAGTCGGACGGCAACCAGAGCGGCTTCTCCAACAAGAAGATCGACGAGGAGATCGCTGCCGCCGACAGCGCCTCGTCGCTCGAGGAGTCGGAGAAGAAGTACCAGGAGATCGAGAAGCAGCTCCCGGAGTACATGCCGAGCATCCCGCTCTGGTACTACAAGGTCAACGCGGGCTACTCGGACAAGGTCACCGGCGTCGAGTACGCCCAGGACGGCGACCCGATCCTGACCGGCGTTCAGGTCAAGAAGTAACCGCAATCAGCCCGCGAACCGGGTACGGCGCCGCCTCGTGCGCCGTACCCGGGGGGCGGCAGCGGCTGGGGGGCCCTTTCCACACGCATCAGTCACGGGTGCGCGAGGAAAGGGCCCGTCGGCTGCCGCTGTAACCGACATGGAGGCACGATGGGGCGCTACGTCGCACGACGACTGCTCCAGATGATCCCGGTGTTCTTCGGGACAACCCTTTTGATCTTCCTCATGGTCTACGCCCTGCCCGGCGATCCCGTGCGAGGGCTCTTCGGCGACAAGGGCGGAAGCCCGCAGGTGATCGCCGCGCTGAGACATGAGTACGGCCTGGATCAGAACATCTTTCTTCAGTACTACCACTACATGAAGGGCATCATCCTGCATGCCGACTTCGGCACGCAGATCGCCAGTGGCCGCCCGGTGACGGACGTCCTCGGCGACGCCTTCCCGGTGACGCTCCGACTGGCGTCCCTGGCCTTCGTGATCGAGGTCATCGCGGGCATCGCGCTCGGTATCGCGGCGGGCATGCGCGCCGGCAAGCTCACCGACAACGTGGCCCTGCTGGTCTCGCTGCTGCTGATCTCGGTGCCGGTGTTCGTCCTCGGCTTCATCCTCAAGGCCGTCTTCGCGTTCAACCTCGGATGGCTCCAGCCGAACGTCAACGACGCCACGAACTACAACGAGTTGCTGATGCCGGCCATTGTGCTGGCCGCGGCCTCACTCGCGTACGTGACCCGCCTGACCCGGACCTCGGTCGCCGAGAACATGCGCGCCGACTACATCCGCACCGCGGTCGCCAAGGGCCTGCCCCGGCGCCGCGTGGTGGGCGTCCACCTCATGCGCAACTCGCTGATCCCCGTCATCACCTACCTGGGCACCGACATCGGTGCGCTGATGGGCGGCGCGGTCGTCACCGAGGGCCTGTTCAACATCCACGGCGTCGGCGGCACCATCTACGAGTCGATCGTGCGCCGCGAAGGCACCACCCTCGTGGGCCTGGTGACGATCCTCGTCCTCGTGTACCTGCTCGCCAACCTGCTCGTCGACCTGCTCTACGCGGTCCTTGACCCGAGGATTCGCTATGCCTGACGTGACCAAGACCGACGTCAAGACCGGTGCGATCGACCCGGTCGGCGGCACGCCTTCGATGACGCCGCCCGCGCCGCCCAAGCCCGACAAGGCCCGCAGCCTCTGGGGCGACGCCTGGGCCGACCTGCGGCGCAGCTGGATCTTCGTCATCTCCAGCGTCCTGATCCTGATCCTGCTGCTGATCACCTTCTTCCCGGGGCTGTTCACCAGCGAGGACCCGATCCTCGGCGACCTGGCCAAGAACTACCTGCAGAAGCCGAAGCTGAGCGACGTCGGTTCGCCCGACTGGCTCGGCTACGACCAGCAGGGCCGCAGTGTCTACGCCCGCGTCATCTACGGCGCCCGCGCCTCCATAGCCGTCGGCTTCGGCACCACCGTCGTCGTCACGCTCCTCGGCGGCCTGGTCGGCATGATCTCCGGCTACTTCGGCGGCCTCGTCGACTCCATCATGTCCCGGGTGACGGACGTCTTCTTCGGCATCCCGTTCCTGCTCGGCACGATGGTCATCCTGAACTCCTTCCAGGAGCGCACGACCTGGGTGGTCATCGGCGCCCTGGGCTTCTTCGGCTGGACGCAGGTCGCCCGCGTGATGCGCGGCGCGGTCATCACCACCAAGCAGGCCGACTACGTGCAGGCGGCCAAGGCGCTCGGCGCGAGCACCCCGCGGATCATGTTCCGGCACATCCTGCCGAACACCCTCGCGCCGGTGATCGTCGTCGCCACCATCTCGCTCGGCGTCTACATCTCCGCCGAGGCCACGCTGTCGTTCCTGGGCCTCGGTCTGGACGGCGTGTCGTGGGGCAACGACATCTCCGACGGCGGCAACCAGATCCGTGTCGCCCAGTGGATCATGCTCTACCCGTCGATCATGCTCAGCATCACGGTGCTGGCGTTCATCATGCTCGGTGAGGCCGTACGCAACGCCCTCGACCCGAAGATGCGCTGAGGGAGGCGTTCGTGACCATCATCGAAGAAGCAGCCGTGCCCTCGCCGCGCGGTTCCGACGACGGGCCACTGCTCGAAGTGCGTGACCTGCACGTCGAGTTCCACACCCGCGAGGGCGTGGCCAAGGCCGTCAACGGCGTCAACTACAGCGTCAGCGCGGGCGAGACGCTCGCCGTGCTCGGCGAGTCGGGCTCCGGCAAGTCGGTGACCGCCCAGGCCATCATGGGCATCCTCGACATGCCGCCGGCCAGGATCCCGCAGGGCGAGATCCTCTTCCGCGGCCAGGACATGCTCAAGATGTCCGCCGAGGAACGCCGCCGGATCCGCGGCCAGAAGATCGCCATGATCTTCCAGGACGCGCTCAGCTCGCTGAACCCGGTCCTCAGCGTCGGCTACCAGCTCGGCGAGATGTTCCGGGTCCACCAGGGCCTGTCCAAGAAGGCGGCCAAGGCCAAGGCCATCGAGCTGATGGACCGGGTGAAGATCCCGGCCGCCGCGGCCCGAGTGGACGACTACCCGCACCAGTTCTCGGGCGGTATGCGCCAGCGCATCATGATCGCCATGGCGCTGGCCCTGGAGCCGGACCTGATCATCGCCGACGAGCCCACCACGGCTCTCGACGTGACCGTCCAGGCCCAGGTCATGGACCTCCTCGCGGAGTTGCAGCGCGAGTACAACATGGGCCTGATCCTGATCACCCACGACCTCGGCGTGGTCGCCGACGTCGCGGACAAGATCGCCGTGATGTACGCGGGCCGGATCGTCGAGCGCGCCCCGGTGCACGAGCTGTACAAGCGGCCCGCGCACCCCTACACGCGGGGTCTGCTCGACTCGATCCCGCGCCTGGACCAGAAGGGCCAGGAGCTGTACGCGATCAAGGGTCTGCCGCCCAACCTGCTGCGGATCCCGTCCGGTTGCGCCTTCAACCCGCGCTGCCCCAAGGCGCAGGACGTGTGCAGCACGCAGATCCCCGACCTGTTCCCGGTGACGGAGCAGGACGGCACCGAACTGGTGGGCCGCGGTTCGGCGTGCCACTTCTGGAAGGAGACGATCCATGGCTGAGCTCAGCAAGAACGACGAGCCGGAGGCCACCCCGAACGTCTCCGAGGTGGAGATCGTCGACGCCCACTCCGAGACGGAGGCGGTCGCCGCGATCGAGGCTCCGGTCGACCGCGGTGAGCCCATCCTCCAGGTGCGCAACCTGGTGAAGCACTTCCCGCTCACCCAGGGCATCCTGTTCAAGCGGCAGATCGGCGCGGTCAAGGCCGTCGACGGCGTCTCCTTCGACCTGTACCAGGGCGAGACCCTGGGCATCGTGGGGGAGTCCGGCTGCGGCAAGTCCACCGTGGCCAAGCTGCTGATGAACCTGGAGCGGGCCACCGCGGGCGAGATCTTCTACAAGGGCCAGGACATCACCAAGCTGTCCGGGCGTGCCCTGAAGGCCGTGCGCCGCAACATCCAGATGGTGTTCCAGGACCCGTACACCTCGCTCAACCCCCGTATGACGGTGGGCGACATCATCGGGGAGCCCTTCGACATCCACCCCGAGGTGGCACCGAAGGGCGACCGGCGGCGCCGGGTCCAGGAGCTGCTGGACGTGGTCGGTCTCAACCCGGAGTACATCAACCGGTATCCGCACCAGTTCTCGGGCGGTCAGCGCCAGCGCATCGGCATCGCCCGCGGCCTCGCGCTCAACCCCGAGGTCATCATCTGCGACGAGCCGGTGTCGGCGCTCGACGTGTCGGTGCAGGCGCAGGTCATCAACCTGATGGAGCGACTGCAGGACGAGTTCAACCTGTCGTACATCTTCATCGCGCACGACCTGTCGATCGTTCGGCACATCTCCGACCGGGTCGGCGTGATGTACCTCGGCAGGATGGCGGAGATCGGCACCGACGAGCAGATCTACGACCACCCGACGCACCCCTACACCCAGGCGCTGCTGTCGGCCGTGCCGGTGCCGGACCCGGACGCGCGCGACCAGCGTGACCGGATCATCCTCACCGGTGACGTGCCCTCGCCGGCCAACCCGCCGTCGGGCTGCCGCTTCCGCACCCGCTGCTGGAAGGCGCAGGAGAAGTGCTCGCGGGAGGAGCCGCTGCTGGCGGTGCCCGAGCTCTTCCAGGGCGTGGACACCCCGGCGGCGCACGAATCGGCGTGCCACTTCGCCGAGGAGAAGGACGTCGTGCACGCGGCCTGATCCCGCATCACCGACCGGTTCCCGGCACCGCCCACGGTGCCGGGAACCGGCATGTCGGGACCCGGTTCGGGTTCGCCGACCCCCCCCGGTGGGTCGTCCGGTCCGTTGCCGCGGTCGTCCCGACGTCAGCGCACGACCCGGCCGCGCAGCACGATGCGGCGGGGACGGCGCAGGGTGCTCGGGTCGAGCCGCGGGTCCGCGTCGTACACCGTGAGGTCCGCGAGGCCGCCCTCGGTCAGGCCGCTCAGGCCCAGGAAGGCGCGCGCCGTCCAGCTCGCGGCGCCGACCGCGGCTTCGGCCGGGAGCCCGGCGGCGATCAGGTGCCCGACCTCGGAGGCGACGTCGCCGAACGGTGCGCAGTCCGTACCGGCCAGCACGGTGACCCCCGCGTCGTGCGCCTCCCGGACGCGGCGGATCATCGTGCGGTGCCCCTCGTGCCAGAGCCGGTTCCGGGCGGTGTTGCCGGTGCGCAGCGGAGCGCTGCGGGCGAAGGCGGTGAGCGTGGGCACGTACGTGGTCCCGTGCTCGGCCATGAGCCCGACGCACTCCTCCGGCATCCCCATCCCGTGCTCGACGGAGTCGACTCCCGCGCGGGCCGCGCCCAGCACGCCCTCGGCGGACTGGCAGTGCACGGCGACCCGGCCGCCGGCCGCGTGCACGCCGTCGACGACCGCGCGCAGCAGATCGTGCGGCACCGGCGCCGCCTCGAAGTCCCAGTCGCCCATCAGCTTGCACCAGCCGTCGTGCGCCGTCGCCTCCGCCACCGCCGACGCGACGAGGTCGTCGGTGACCGTGTGGAAGGCGGCGGTACGGGACAGGCCTGCCCAGGCCAGCCAGCGGCCCGCGGTGATCATCCGGGGCGCGTCGGGCGCGTCGCGCCGGGCGGCGGGTATCTCGCCCAGAAGTCCCGGAAAGCGCAGCGCCGTCGTGCCCGAATCGCGGTGCGCGGCCAGGTGCTCGGCGAACCGGACGGGGTCGAAGGACAGGTCGTCGGGGTCGTCACCGCCGCCCGGGTGCGTGTGCACGTCGACCAGTCCCGGCAGCAGGAAGCCGCCGTCCGCGACGGTGACGACGTCGGCGGCGCCGGCCGGCCGGGAGAAGGTGATCCGGTCTCCGAGCAGCCAGAGGTCGCGGGGGACCCCTTCGGGCAGGACGGTACCGCGCACGTGAAGGATCATGCGGGCAGTCTGGTCCCGGCCGCCGGGCGGGGCCAAGTCGTCCGCGCCGGCGGCCGACGCGTCCGTGCCGGGGCCCAAGTGGCCCGAGGCGGAGCCAAATTCGCTCGACACCGGGAAGCGGGACGGGGATGCTTCACCGCGATGACTCGAACCGACACGCCTCCCGCCTGGGACGAGCGCTCACAGCTGACCACCTTCCTCGACTACGCCCGTGACACGGCCCACGCCAAGTGCGAGGACGTCTCCGCGGAGAATGCCCGCAAGGCCCTGCTGCCGGGCTCCCCGCTCATGACCCTGAGCGGACTGATCAGCCATCTGCGCTGGGTGGAGTACTACTGGTTCCAGGTGGTGTTCCTCGGCGAGGAGGACGAGGGTCCCTGGACGGACGAGGACCCCGACCGCGAGATGCGCATCGCCGTCGACGTGCCCCTCGCCGACCTTCTCGCGGAGTACGCGGAACAGAGTGCCCGCTACCGGGAACTCGTCGCCGGGCACAGCCTGGACGACACCGCGAAGCGCGGCCGCGACGGCCGCCACGTCGACCTGAGGTGGATCCTCCTCCACCTCATCGAGGAGACGGCCCGCCACAACGGCCACCTCGACATCATGCGCGAGCTGCTCGACGGCCGGACGGGGGACTAGGACATGGGAGAGACCGCGCCCTTGGCCCCCGCCATCCGTCACATCACCTTCGACTGCACCGGCGACCCGTACGATCTCGGGCTCTTCTGGAGCGAGCTGCTCGGGCGTCCGCTGGCCGACGACGACAAGCCGGGCGATCCCGAGGCGCTGCTCGGTGACCCGTCCGGCGGCCCGGCCCTGCTCTTCGTGCGGGTGCCGGAGGGCAAGACGGCGAAGAACCGCATCCACTTCGACCTCCGGCCGCGGGGGCGCACGCGTGCGCAGGAGGTCGAGCGGGCGCTCGGTCTCGGCGCGCGTCAGCTCGCGGACCGGACGCGACCGGACGGCGGCGGCTGGGTCCTCATGGCGGACCCGGAGGGCAACGAGTTCTGCGTGGAACGCGGCGACCTGGACTGACCCGTCCGCCGCTCCGCAGGCGTGCCGCCCCCCTCGCTCACTCCGCGGGCGGTGACGCCGCGCCGGGCCATTCCCGCGACGGGTGCCACCGGCCCGGGTGGCACCCCCGGACGGGCGGCGAGCCCCGTGACAACAGGGGCCGCCGCCCGTCCGCTCCACCTCCGCGCCCCGCACCCGGCCCCTCCTGCCGGGCGCCGGGGGCAAGGGCCTGGCCTCGTACCTCGGAGCCCGGCCTTCCGCCTCACCTCCGCGGGGACCCTGGTCCGCCCCACGTCCCCGCCGGACCCTCCCCGCCCCTCGCCCACCTCGCGGCTTCCCGCCGTGCCCGTCCGGCCCCGCCCGCCCCGAACCCCGGGGCGTCCGGGGCCGTCGTGCTCTCCCGGACGGCGGCGCCCCCGCGAGGGCCGCACGGACGGCGGACACCCGTACAGACGGGGCGAGAGTGCGGTATGGGAGGGAACGGGTGATATTGAGCGCTAATGACCAGCGCATTCCGAGGAGGCATCCATGCGCGGAGCCACGCACGCCAAGTGGGCCGCATGCGCGGCGGCGGTAGCCCTCGCGGCGACCGCCTGCGGGGGTGGGGGGAGTGACAGCGGCGGCGGCGACGGCTCCGGGGTTCTCAGTTCCTCCTGGGGTGATCCGCAGAACCCGCTCGAGCCGGCCAACACCAACGAGGTGCAGGGCGGCAAGGTCCTCGACATGATCTTCCGCGGTCTGAAGCGGTACGACGCCAAGACGGGCGCGGCCGACGACATGCTGGCCGAGAAGATCGAGACCTCGGACTCGCAGAACTTCACGATCACGATCAAGGACGGCTGGAAGTTCAGCAACGGCGAGGCGGTCACCGCCAAGTCCTTCGTCGACGCCTGGAACTACGGCGCCAGCCTCAAGAACAACCAGAAGAACGCCTACTTCTTCGGGTATATCGAGGGCTACGACAAGGTCCACCCCGACTCCGGCGAGCAGAGCGCGGACACGCTGTCCGGCCTCGTCGTCAAGGACGACAAGACCTTCACGGTCAAGCTCAACCAGAAGTTCTCGACCTTCCCCGACACCCTCGGCTACGCGGCCTTCTCGCCGCTGCCCCAGGCGTTCTTCGACGACCACGCGAACTGGCTGAAGAAGCCGATCGGCAACGGCCCGTACGCCGTCGACTCGTACACCAAGGGCTCGCAGATGTCCCTGCGCAAGTGGGACGACTACTCGGGCGACGACAAGGCGGAGAACGGCGGGGTCGACCTCAAGGTCTACACCGACAACAACACGGCCTACACCGACCTGATGGCCGGCAACCTCGACCTCGTCGACGACGTGCCCGCCTCGCAGCTCAAGAACGCCAAGAGCGACCTCGGCGGCCGGTACATCAACACCCCGGCCGGCATCATCCAGACGCTCGCCTTCCCGTTCTACGACAAGAACTGGGACAAGCCGGGGATGGAGAAGGTCCGCACGGGTCTGTCGATGGCGATCAACCGCAAGCAGATCACCGAGACCATCTTCCAGAAGACCCGGACCCCGGCCACGGACTGGACCTCACCGGTGCTCGGGGAGGACGGCGGCTTCCAGGACGGGCTGTGCGGCGACGCCTGCGAGTACAACGCGAGCGAGGCCAAGAAGATGATCGACGAGGGCGGCGGCCTGCCCGGCGGACAGATCAAGATCACGTACAACGCGGACACCGGCTCCCACAAGGAGTGGGTCGACGCCGTCTGCAACAGCATCAACAACTCCCTCGGCAACGACAAGGCCTGCGTCGGCAACCCCGTCGGCACCTTCGCCGACTTCCGCAACCAGATCACGCAGCAGAAGATGTCGGGTCCCTTCCGGGCCGGCTGGCAGATGGACTACCCGCTGATCCAGAACTTCCTCCAGCCGCTGTACTACACCAACGCCTCCTCCAACGACGGCAAGTGGTCCAACAAGGACTTCGACAACCTGGTCAACCAGGCGAACGCCGAGACCGACACCGCCAAGGCGATCAAGCTCTTCCAGCAGGCCGAGGAGGTCGTCCGGGACAACATGGCCGCCATCCCGCTCTGGTACCAGAACGGCAGCGCCGGCTACGCGGAGCGGCTCTCGAACGTCGCGCTCAACCAGTTCAGCGTCCCCGTCTACAACGAGATCAAGGTCAGCTGAGCCGCGCCGGGCGGCCCCGCCGACGAGGCCGCCCCGCCCTACCTCCGGAGCCCCCATGGGACGGTACGTAATCCGGCGTCTGCTGCAGATGATCCCGGTCTTCATCGGCGCCACCCTCCTGATCTTCCTGATGGTGAACGTGATGGGCGACCCCATCGCGGGCCTGTGCGGCGACCGGCAGTGCGACGCCGCCACCGCCGCCCAGCTGGAAAAGGAGTTCGGCCTCGACAAGCCGGTCTGGCAGCAATACCTGACCTACATGGGCAACGTCTTCACCGGCGACTTCGGGACCGCCTTCAACGGCCAGCCGGTCACCGAACTGATGGCATCGGCCTTCCCGGTCACCATCCGGCTCACGATCGTGGCGATCCTCTTCGAGATCGTCATCGGCATCGTGCTGGGCGTCGTCACCGGCCTGCGCCGCGGACGCCCCGTCGACACCGGTGTGCTGCTGCTCACCCTGGTCGTGATCTCGGTGCCCACCTTCGTCACCGGCCTGCTGCTCCAGCTGCTGCTCGGCGTCGAATGGGGCTGGATCAAACCGTCGGTCTCCTCGGAGGCCACCTTCGGCGAGCTGATCGTGCCGGGTCTGGTCCTCGCCTCGGTGTCGCTGGCGTACGTCGTCCGGCTCACCCGGACCTCCATCGCGGAGAACAAGCGGTCCGACTACGTGCGTACGGCCGTCGCCAAGGGACTGCCCCGGCGCCGGGTGATCGTGCGGCACCTGCTGCGGAACTCGCTGATCCCCGTGATCACGTTCATCGGCACGGACATCGGCGCGCTCATGGGCGGCGCGATCGTCACCGAGCGGATCTTCAACATCCACGGCGTCGGCTTCCAGCTCTACCAGGGGATCCTGCGGCAGAACACCCAGACCGTCGTCGGATTCGTGACCGTCCTGGTCCTGGTCTTCCTGGTCGCCAACCTCCTCGTCGACCTCCTCTACGCCGTACTCGACCCGAGGATCCGCTATGCCTGAGCAGCCCTACGAGGCAGACGGCGCCATCGCCGCGACCGGCGCGGGCGGCGCGATGGACCTCGCCACGAGTGAGGGAGCCACCCTGGAGAAGACCCCGGGCGGGCCGGAAGGCACCGGCCCCCAGGAGAAGCCCCGCTCCCTGTGGTCCGACGCCTGGCGGGACCTGCGGCGCAACCCCGTCTTCATCATCTCCGGACTGGTCATCCTCTTCCTGGTGGTCATCTCGATCTGGCCGTCGCTGATCACCTCCCAGAACCCGCTGAACTGCAACCTGTCCAAGGCCCAGGAGGGCTCCCAGCCGGGCCATCCGTTCGGCTTCGACGGCCAGGGCTGCGACGTCTACACCCGGACCGTGTACGGGACCCGGGTCTCGATCTCGGTCGGCGTCTGCGCCACGCTCGGGGTGGCGCTCCTCGGCGCGGTGCTCGGCGGCCTCGCCGGATTCTTCGGCGGCGCCGGGGACGCGGTGCTGTCCCGGATCACGGACATCTTCTTCGCGATCCCCGTCGTGCTCGGCGGCCTGGTGCTGCTGTCCGTGGTGACCAGCAACACCGTCTGGCCGGTCATCGGTTTCATGGTGCTGCTCGGCTGGCCGCAGATCTCCAGGATCGCGCGCGGCTCCGTCATCACCACCAAGCAGAACGACTACGTCCAGGCCGCCCGGGCCCTGGGCGCCTCCAACTCACGGCTGCTGCTGCGGCACATCATGCCCAACGCCGTCGCGCCCGTGATCGTCGTCGCGACCATCGCCCTCGGCACCTACATCGCCCTGGAGGCGACCCTCTCCTACCTCGGTGTCGGACTGAAGCCGCCCACCGTGTCCTGGGGCATCGACATCTCCGCCGCGTCCCAGTACATCCGCCAGGCCCCGCACATGCTGCTGTGGCCGGCCGGAGCCCTCGCGATCACCGTCCTGGCGTTCATCATGCTCGGCGACGCGGTGCGCGACGCCCTCGACCCGAAGCTGAGGTGACCTCCGTGCTGCTCGAAGTGCGCGACCTGCACGTGGAGTTCCGGACCAGGGACGGCGTCGCCAAGGCCGTCAACGGTGTGAACTACAGCGTCGACGAGGGGGAGACGCTCGCCGTGCTCGGCGAGTCCGGCTCCGGCAAGTCCGTGACCGCGCAGGCCGTCATGGGCATCCTCGACATGCCGCCCGGCCGGATCACCGGCGGCGAGATCCTCTTCCGCGGCCAGGACCTGCTGAAGTTCAAGGAGGAGGACCGGCGCAAGGTCCGCGGCGCCCAGATGGCGATGATCTTCCAGGACGCCCTGTCCTCCCTGAACCCGGTTCTGTCCGTGGGCGACCAGCTCGGCGAGATGTTCGTCGTGCACCGCGGGATGTCCCGCAAGGACGCCCGGACGCGGTCCGTCGAACTGATGGAGCGGGTGCGCATCCCGGCCGCCGCCCAGCGCGTCCGCGACTACCCGCACCAGTTCTCCGGCGGTATGCGCCAGCGCATCATGATCGCCATGGCGCTGGCCCTCGAACCCGCCCTGATCATCGCCGACGAACCGACCACCGCCCTCGACGTCACCGTCCAGGCGCAGGTCATGGACCTCCTCGCGGAGCTCCAGCGCGAGCTCAACATGGGGCTCATCCTCATCACCCACGACCTCGGCGTGGTCGCGGACGTCGCCGACAGGATCGCCGTGATGTACGCGGGCCGCATCGTCGAGTCGGCCCCGGTCCACGACATCTACAAGGCGCCCGCGCACCCGTACACCCGGGGCCTGCTGGAATCGATCCCGCGGCTGGACCAGAAGGGCCAGGAGCTCTACGCCATCAAGGGCCTGCCGCCGAACCTGATGCACATTCCGCCGGGCTGCGCCTTCAACCCGCGCTGCCCGATGGCCCAGGACGTGTGCCGGACCGACGTACCGCCGCTCTACGAGGTCTCCGACGAGCGCGGGAGTGCCTGCCACTTCTGGAGGGAGTGCCTGCATGGCTGAGACGACGCTGAAGCCGACGGCCGAGCCGATCCTGGAGGTCAGCGGGCTCGTCAAGCACTATCCGCTCACCCGGGGCATCGTCTTCAGGAAGCACGTCGGGGCGGTCAAGGCGGTCGACGGCGTCGACTTCGCGCTGCGCGCCGGCGAGACGCTCGGCATCGTCGGCGAGTCCGGCTGCGGCAAGTCGACGGTCGCCAAGATGCTGGTCAACCTGGAGAAGCCGACCGAGGGCGTGATCAAGTACCGGGGCGAGGACGTCACCAAGCTGTCCGGGCGTGCCCTGAAGGCCGTGCGCCGCAACATCCAGATGGTGTTCCAGGACCCGTACACCTCGCTCAACCCGCGTATGACGGTGGGCGACATCATCGGCGAGCCCTACGAGATCCACCCCGAGGTCGCGCCCAAGGGCGATCGCCGCAAGCGGGTCCAGGACCTGCTGGACGTGGTCGGGCTCAACCCCGAGTACATCAACCGCTATCCGCACCAGTTCTCCGGCGGTCAGCGCCAGCGCATCGGCATCGCCCGCGGCCTCGCGCTGCGCCCCGAGATCATCGTCGCCGACGAGCCGGTCTCCGCCCTCGACGTGTCCGTGCAGGCCCAGGTCGTCAACCTGCTGGACAAGCTCCAGGACGAGTTCCACCTCAGCTACGTGTTCATCGCGCACGACCTGTCGATCGTGCGGCACATCTCGGACCGGGTCGGGGTGATGTACCTCGGGCGGATCGTGGAGATCGGCAAGGACGCCGAGATCTACGACCATCCGACGCACCCATACACCCAGGCGCTGCTCTCCGCCGTGCCCGTGCCCGACCCGGAGGCCCGGGAGCACCGGGAGCGGATCATCCTCACCGGCGACGTGCCGTCCCCCGCGAACATCCCCTCCGGGTGCCGCTTCCGCACGCGCTGCTGGAAGGCGCAGGAGCGCTGCGCCCTGGAGGTCCCGCTGCTCGCGGTCCCCGCCGAGTTCCGGCTCGTCGAGGGGCCCGCGGCGCACGACTCGGCCTGTCACTTCGCCGAGGAGAAGCGCGTGGTGCCCCCGGAGGAGCACCGGCCGACACCGCCGGGGAATCGCCTCACCTCCCCGGAGGAGCCCCCCGCGCCCCCGAGGGCCGCACCCCCGGAGGATCCGCCCGCTCCACCGCCGACGGGCGAGGAGCCGCCGCTCCCGCCACCGTCCGGCGGGGTTGCATAAGCACACAAATACACACGAACTTCGTTTACACGCAGGCAACTTGGCGGAAGCCGTACCGATATACGGACGCGTCAAGGTGAACAGCGTACGGCCGTGCGGGTGCCGTAGACGGGCCGGGGCGCGCCATGTCGCCCCGGCCCGTCGCATGTCAGCCCAGGCCCAGCGACCGCTTCAGGAAGTCCACCTGGAGCAGCAGCAGGTTCTCCGCGACCTGTTCCTGCGGGGTCATGTGCGTGACGCCCGACAGGGGCACCACCTCGTGCGGGCGGCCGGCGGCGAGCAGCGCCGAGGACAGCCGCAGGGTGTGGGCCACCACCACGTTGTCGTCGGCGAGACCGTGGACGATCATCATCGGCCGGGCGGGCTCGGCGGCGGCCACCAGTCCGCCGTCGTCGATCAGGGAGTTCGCCGCGTACACCTCGGGCCGGGTCCTGGGGTCGCCCAGGTAGCGCTCGGTGTAGTGGGTGTCGTACAGCCGCTGGTCGGTGACCGGGGCGCCCACGATGCCCGCGTGGAAGACGTCGGGGCGCCGCAGCACCGCGAGGCCCGCCAGATACCCGCCGAACGACCAGCCGCGGATGGCGACCCGGCCGAGGTCGAGGGGGAACGACCCGGCGAGGCCCTGGAGGGCGTCGACCTGGTCCTGGAGCACCACCGCGGCCATGTCGTCCTTGATGGCCTTCTCCCAGGCGGGCGAGCGCCCGGGCATGCCCCGTCCGTCCGCGACGACCACGGCGAAACCCTGGTCGGCGAACCACTGCGAGGTCAGGTACGGATTGTGTGCGGCGAACACGCGCTGGCCGTGCGGTCCGCCGTAGGGATCCATGAGCACGGGCAGGGGAGTGTCCCCCGTGTAGTCCCGTGGCATAAGCACGGCGCATGGAATTCGCCGTGCGCCCCCCTGAGTGAGGGTCACGCGCGGGGACAGACCGGGACGTTCGGCGTACGAGGCCACACTGGCCGCCTTGCCCGCGCTGCCCGCCGGGGGTGCGCCCGTCCTGCTCCGCCTGCCCTCGCGCAGCACCTGCACCTGGCTGCCCGGCCGGTCCGGTACCGCCGACACGAGCACGGTCACCCCGCCGGCCCGCACCGCCGAGTGCACACCGGGTTCCTGCGAAAGCCGCTCCACGCCCAGCTCGTTCACCCGGTAGACGTGGATCTCGCCGATCTCCGGGTCGGCCGCCCTCTCGCCCGCCGACGCCGAGACCAGCACATCGTCCGCCGACACGTCCAGCACCGCACGGACGTGCAACTGCGGTCCGGTCAGCGGCCGTTCACCGAACGCCAGCACCCGTGCGCCACCCTCGTCGGCGATCCGCACCAACTGCCCGCCGGGGCTCCAGCACGGCACGCCGGGGAAAAGATCCAGCCATTGTGGATCTTCGTCCGCGTGCACCATCCGGGTCGCCCCGGTGTCCGGGTTCACGGCCAGGAACAGCTGGCTGCGCTGGTCCCGCGCCTGGACCAGCACGAGCGGCGCACCCGCCGCTGACCAGTGCACATGCGCCAGATACGGGTAGCGCGCCCGGTCCCACTCCACCTCCGTGCGCGAGCCGTCGAGACCGGCCACGAAGAGCCGCACCTCGGCGTTGTCGGTGCCCGCGGACGGGTACGCGACCTGCTGCGGATCCCGCTCGGGGTGCGCGGGATCGGCGATCCACCAGCGCTTCACGGGCGCGTCGTCCACTCGCGCGACCAGCAGCCGGTCCGACTCCGGGGACCACCAGAAACCGCGCGAACGCCCCATCTCCTCGGCCGCGATGAACTCGGCCAATCCATAGGAAACCGTCGCCGACTCCGGCTCCGCCAGCGCCCGGTCGTCCGCACCCTCGGCGTCGACCACGCGCAGCGCGCCGCCCGCCACGTAGGCGATCCGTCGCCCGTCCGGCGCCGGGCGCGGGTCGATCACCGGCCCCGGGACCCGGAGTTCACTGGCCGTGCCGGCTCGCAGCTCGGCCGTGAAAAGCCGCCCTGACAAGGAGAAAGCCGCCAACTCCACGGCGGCGTCGGTGGCGTAGCCGACGATCCCGGCACCGCCCTCGCGGCTGCGCTCGCGGCGCGCCCGCTCCAGCGCGGACAGCCGCTCCGTGCCGCCGCCGAGCAGGGTCGACGGGTCGGCGACGACGCGCTCCCCGCCCTCGGAGACATCGAGGACCCAGAGCAGATTCGCCCGGTCCGTGCCGGAGCGGGAACGCAGGAACACGACGCGTGAACCGTCGGGGGACACGGTGAAAGCGCGGGGGGCGCCGAGGGTGAACCGCTGGGTACGCGCCTGCAGGCGCGGGAAGGAAAGGGACTCCGTCGTCATGCCCTGACCATATTGGCCATGCGCCCCCTTGTGCGGCCGTGCGCCGATCGATGCGCGCGTACGGATAGTTATGATCACTAGCGCTGCGTGGGTATGAACCTGCTGGCTGCTGTATGGGTTTACCGACCCCCCGTTCGACCCCCCTAGTCCCTGGGATCTTTGGAGGTGAGCCGCCGTGGCACTCTCGATTTCGGCGGTGGTGCTGCTGGCGATCATCGTCTTCATCCTGGTCAAGAAGTCAGGACTGAAGGCCCCTCACGCCATCGTGTGCGTCCTGCTCGGCTTCTACCTCGCCTCCTCGACGGTCGCACCGACGATCAACGAGCTGACGACGAACATCGCGGGCATGATCGGCAGCATCAAGTTCTGATCCGCGGCCGATCCGCGCGGCCTGGGCCCGGAGCGACCCCTCCGCGGCCCATCGCCGTTCCCGGCTCCGGCCGGCCCCGGACGCGTACCCCGCGAAGCGCGCCGCCGACAGCCCGGACACCGCCGGACGAGGCAGCCCGCCCACCGGAAGCCGTAGGGGGAGCCGCCTCGTAGGGTGGGACCCATGACGGAACTGCCCGACCGGCGTCTGCTCCTGGTGCACGCGCACCCGGACGACGAGTCGATCAACAACGGCGCGACCATGGCCCGGTACGCGGCCGAGGGCGCCCAGGTGACGCTGGTGACCTGCACCCTCGGCGAACGGGGCGAGGTCATCCCGCCCGAGCTCGCGCACCTCACGGACGGCGCCCTCGGCGAACACCGTCTGACCGAGCTGCGTACGGCGATGCGGGCGCTCGGCGTCGAGGACTTCCGCCGGCTCGGCGGCACCGGCCGCTACCGGGACTCCGGGATGATGGGCGGCCCCGAGAACGAGGATCCGGGCTGCTTCTGGCAGGCGGACGTGGACGACGCCGCCGCCCATCTCGTCGCGGTGGTCCGCGAGGTGCGCCCGCAGGTGCTCGTCACCTACGACCCCGACGGGGGCTACGGGCACCCGGACCACATCCAGACCCACCGGGTGGCCATGCGCGCCGCCGACCTGGCCGCGGACGCGGGCTTCCGTCCCGATCTGGGCGAGCCCTGGGCCATCGCCAAGGTCTACTGGAACCGCGTGCCGCGCTCGGTCGCCGAGGAGGCGTTCGCCCGTCTGCGCGCCGCCCTGCCCGAGCTGCCCTACACCCGGTCCGCCGAGATCGGCGACGTGCCGGGTGTCGTCGACGACGCGGTCGTCACCACCGTCGTCGACGGCTCCGCCTACGCCGCCGCCAAGGCCGACGCGACGCGGGCGCACGCCACGCAGATCGAGGTGACGGAGCCCTGGTTCGTCCTCTCCAACGAACTCGCCCAGCCCCTTTTCACCACCGAGTACTACGAGTTGGTGCGCGGGGGGCGTGGCGGGGCGCGTGAGACGGACCTGTTCGCGGGCGTCGCGGACGCCGGCGCGGGCGAGGGCGTGCGGACCGGGCGGCGAGAGGCGGAGACCCGATGACCTCCACGGGACGGCAGGGCAGCGCCCTGGCCCAGCCGTTGCAGCGGCCCTCCGCCGGACGGATTGCCGCCGGCCTGGGGCTGTTCGTGCTGGGCGCCCTCGTCGGGGCGGCCGGGGCGCTCGTGCAATCCGGCTGGTTCCCGGGCGGGTTGCTGCTCGCCCTGGCGGGTGCGGCCGGGCTCTTCCTCGGCGGCGCACGGGCACTCGGCACCAGGGCCGGAGCCGTCGCGCCGGCCGTCGGCTGGACGCTCGCCGTCGTCCTGCTCACCGCCAGCCGTCCCGAGGGCGACTTCCTCTTCGGCGCGGGGCTCGGTTCCTACCTCTTCCTGCTCGGCGGGATGGCGGTCGCTGTGATGTGCGCCACCCTCGGGCTCGGGCGCCAACCGGGCGCCCCGGACGTCCGACTTGGGAAATGACGTACCACTTCGCCGTATCGGACAGGTGCGGGTCCCGTGGGGGTTTCTCCGGCGGGCGCGGTCCGCGCGTGGAGACGGACAGTATGGTGGTGCGCGCCGCCGAGCTGCCCGAGATGAGGTCGAGTAAACGGGCGGCGGAGCCAACCGGGAGAACCTGCCTTGAGTCGTGAAACTGACAGTTCGTCCTCCGGGCCCAACGGGCGCGGCGGAGCCGCGTACCCGTCGGGGACGCCGCCGTACGGGACCCCCACGGCTTCCGAAGACGGTACCGACGCGGGCCGTTCGGCCACGCAGCCGGAGGAACGCAAGACCGAGACCACGCTGACGACCCGGATCCGGATCAACATCCCCGGATCGCGGCCCATCCCGCCGGTCGTCGTCCGTACGCCGATGGCCGACACCGACGTGTCCGCCGAGAGCGCCGAGAGCGCGGCCGCCGACCCCGAGACGACCGGTTCCATGCGTCTGCCGGCGGTCGCCTCCGGCCCGCCCGCGCCCGCCGGGGACGGCCCCGGCGAGCCCTCCGCTCCGGCCGAGGAGAAGACCAGCGACTGGTTCGCACCGCGCAAGTCGGCGGCGCCCAAGGGCGGACCGGGCGGCGGCTCGACCAACGGGGCGGGGCTGCCCACGGGTTCGGCGCCCGCCGGACCCGGCACCCCGTCCGGCTCCGGGCCGTCCTCCGGCGCGGCGCCCGGCATGTCCCCCAGGCCGCAGGGTGCCGGCGGACCGGGCGGCGCGCGACCCGGCGGCCCGGCTGCCGGCGGCGGTCCCCGGGGCGGCCAGGGCGGTGCCCGCCCCGGCGGTACGAACGGTGCGGGCCTGCCGGGTGCCACCGGCGCCGGTCCCGTTGCTCCCGGCCACGGCGGCGGCACCGGTTCCTTCGACGTCTCCGGTGCCCTCGCCGGGCCTCCGTCCGGCGGTGAGCCGCGCCGCGACGACCTGCCGTACTTCTCCGACGACGACCGGCGCGGCCCCGCCGGGCCGACCGGCGGTCCGGTGACCGGCGACGGCCCGCTGGTGCCGCCCGCCGGCCCCGGCGCGGGCCCGCGTGGCCCGGGCGGCCCCGCCGGTCCCGGCGCCCCCGGCGCGGGGCCCGGCGGACCGGGCATGGGCCCCGGCGGCGGTCTCAGCGACGACACCGCGATCCTCACCCCGCAGCGGCCCGCCCCCGAACCGGGCGGCCAGGGCTACGGCGCCAACGACAACGTCTCCGGGCACACCGTGACGAGCGGCATCCCGGTCGTCCCCGCCGCACAGGCCTCGCCGTTCGGAGCGGGACCGGGCGGGCACCCCGACGGGCCGCTGCCGCATACGCCCCCGAAGCTGCCCGACCCCGCCCCGAAGCCGGCCGCCTCCGCCAGGCCCGCCAAGAAGAAGGGGCGCAACAAGCTGGTGCTGCTGGGCGTCGGCGTGCTGTTCCTGGGCGGTGTGGCGTACGGCGCCGGGCTGCTCATGAACCACTCGGACGTGCCCAAGGGCACCACCGTGCTCGGCGTCGACATCGGCGGCGGCACCCGCGACGAGGCGGTCAGGAAGCTCGACGACGCCTTCGGGGACAACACCAGGAAGCCGCTGCAGCTGTCGGTCGACGGCGACACGGTGTCCCTCAAGCCGGACCAGGCGGGCCTCCAGCTCGACAGCAAGGCCACGGTCAGCGCCGCGGCGGGCAGCGACTACAACCCGGTGTCCGTGATCGGCTCCCTGTTCGGGCAGCAGCGGGTCGTGGAGCCCGTGATGCCGGTGGACGAGGAGAAGCTCCGGGCCGCGCTGGAGCGCGCCGCGGGCGGTTCCGGCTCGGGCGGTGACGGCACGATCAAGTTCCAGCCCGGCAAGGCCGTCGCCGTGTACGGCAAGGCGGGCAAGGGCATCGACGTCGCCTCGTCGACGCAGGCCGTCGAGAAGGCCTACCGCAGCCAGGTGGAGTCCGGCACGACCACCCCCGTGAAGGTGCCGACCACCACCCGGCAGCCGACGGTCCCGGACGCCGAGGTCGACCGGATGATGAAGAAGTTCGCCGAGCCGGCCATGTCCGGGATCGTCACGGTGCGCACGGACGCGACCCACACGGTCTCGTTCAGCCCGCAGAACTCCCTCTGGAAGTTCCTCCGGGTGAAGGCGCAGGACGGCAAGCTGGTCGACTACTACGACAGGGCGGCCCTGACCAAGCTCTACGGCAACACCTTCGACGGCGTTCTCGTCACCCGCGGCACCGGCAAGAAGACCGCGGTCACCGTGGAGGACGTGATCAGCGCGCTGCGTCCGGCGCTGATGTCCAAGAACGCCGCGGACCGGGTCGCCGTGATCGACACCGACCCGAGCTAGTCACGCGGGTCACGGCACCGGCCGACGGCCGGTGACAGGGGTGTCCGGCCGTCGGCCGGGCGCCCCTGCGCGTTCTCCGGGCCGGCCATGACATGTGTCATCCCCGACCGAGGACAGCTCGCACTGCCGGGACGGCACCGCGCGCCGCCACGATGGATCGCATGACAACGACTGCGACGGCCACCTCCCCGGTGGTCGTGTTCGACCGGGTGCGCAAGACCTACGGGGGAGTGCGGGCCGTGGACGGCCTGTCGCTCGCGCTGCACCCCGGCGAGACGGTGGCCCTGCTGGGCCCGAACGGCGCCGGCAAGTCGACGACCCTCGACCTGCTGCTCGGCCTCAGGAACGCCGACGGCGGCACGGTCCGGCTGTTCGGCACCGGCCCCCGCGAGGCCGTCGTCCGCGGCCGGGTGGGCGCCATGCTGCAGAGCGGCGGGCTGATGGACGAGGTGACGGTCGGTGAACTGGTGAAGCTCGCCTGCGCGCTGCACCCGAAGCCGTACCGCGTCACCGACGTAACTGGCCCGCGCGGGCGTCGCGCAGATCGCGGACCGCCGGGTCGACAAGCTCTCCGGCGGCCAGCAGCAGCGCGTACGGTTCGCGCTCGCCACCGCCGGGGCCGCCGACCTGATCGTGCTGGACGAACCGACGACCGGCATGGACGTCTCCGCCCGGCAGGCCTTCTGGGCCACCATGCGCGAGCAGGCCGACCAGGGCCGTACCGTCCTCTTCGCCACCCACTACCTGGAGGAGGCCGACGCGATCGCGGACCGGGTGCTCGTGCTCCACCGCGGCCGTCTGCTGGCCGACGGCACCGCCGCCGAGATCAAGGCGAGGGCGGGCGCCCGCCGGATCTCCTTCGACCTTCAGGGGCCGATCGACGAAACCCCGCTGCGGGGGCTGCCGTTCCTCACGTCCCTCGACATCTCGGGGCACACCGTGCGCATCCAGTCGGCCGACGCCGACGCGACCGTCCACGCACTGTACGGACTCGGCGTGTACCCGCGCGGTCTCGAAGTGGCCGGACTCGGCCTGGAGCAGGCCTTCGTGGCCATCACCGCGGCCGAAGAGGCCGCCACCGACGAGCGGACGGCCGACGCGGTCGAGGGAGCGATGCCGAAGTGAACGGCCTCATCCGTCTGGAGATCGTCCGCGCCCTGCGCAACCGCAAGTTCCTCTTCTTCTCGGTGGTCTACCCCTCGGCGCTCTTCCTGATCATCGCCGGCGGCCAGGACGGCAGCACCGTCGTCGACGGCACCGGGCTCACCCTGCCGACCTTCTTCATGGTCTCCATGGCCTCCTTCGGCGCCCTGACGGCCGTCCTCATGGGCAACAGCGAGCGCATAGCCAAGGAGCGGGAGAGCGGCTGGGTACGGCAGTTGCGGCTGACCGCACTGCCGGGCCGCGGCTACGTGCTGGCCAAGACGGCCGGCACGGGCGTGATCAGCCTGCCGTCGATCGTGATCGTCTTCGTGGTCGCGGCCACCGTCAAGGACGTACGGCTGGACGCCTGGCAGTGGCTCGCGCTCACCGGCACCATCTGGGCCGGCAGCCTCGTCTTCGCGGCGCTCGGCGTCGCCCTCGGCTACCTGGCGAGCGGCGACGCGGTCCGTCCCCTGACGATGCTCGTCTACTTCGGCCTTTCGATGCTCGGCGGCCTGTGGATGCCGGCCACGACCTTCCCCGACTGGTTGCAGAACATCGCCGAGTGGCTGCCCACGCACGCGTACGCTGCCCTCGGTCAGGCCATCGAACGGGGCGACGCCCCGCACACCGCGGACCTCGCCGTACTCGCCGCCTACTTCGTCCTGTTCGCGGGCGGCGCGGCGTGGCTGTACCGGAAGGACACCCTGAAGGCGTGAGCGGCGTCGGCATCGGGCAACGCCCGGACAACCGCAGGCAGAAGCTGGTCAAGTCCGTGTGGACCGGCATCTGGCTGGTCTACCTGAGCGCGCCCGTCACCGACCTGCTGCACGGCGGGCACAGCACCGGTGTCACCGTGCTCGGCTGGCTGGGCCTGGTGGTCTTCGTGGCCTGGTACTGGGCGCTGGTCTTCCGCACCGGACGCGGTGAGGGCGAACGCCTGGTCCTCGGCTCCCTGGCGGTGCTGGCGGCGGAGTCCTCCGTCCTCGCCCTCACCCTGGGCCGGGAGTGGCTGGTGCTGTTCGTGTACGTGTCGATCGCGTCCGGCGCCGCCCTCCCGCTGCGGACGGCACGTCTGACCATTCCCGCCGTGTCCGCGCTGATGGCGGGGCTCGCCCTGGTCGTCCCCGACGGCACGGCCTATCTGGCGGGCCTGCTCATCCCGGCGTTCCTCGGCGGGTTCGCCATGACGGGGGTGCGGGAACTGCTCCGGACGACCATCGCGCTCCGCGAGGCCCGCGCCACCGTCGCCCAGCTCGCCGCCAACGAGGAGCGGCTGCGGCTCGCCCGCGACCTGCACGACCTGCTGGGTCACTCGCTCTCCCTGATCACGCTGAAGAGCGAGCTGGCGGGCCGGATGCTGCCCGGCCAGCCGGAGAAGGCGGCCCAGCAGGTCGCCGACATCGAGAGCGTCAGCCGCCAGGCACTCGTGGACGTGCGGGAGGCGGTCACCGGCTACCGGCGGCCGAGGCTGTCGGGTGAACTGGCGGGAGCGCGGGTGGCGCTGACCGCCGCCGGCGTCACCGCCGAACTGCCTGCCGAGCCCGTCCTCGGCGAGGTCGCCGAGGAGAGCGAGTCGGCGCTCGCCTGGACACTGCGCGAGGCGGTCACCAACGTCGTACGGCACAGCGGGGCGCGGCGCTGCTCGGTGGAGCTGCTCCGCCGCGAGACCCTGGACGGCCCGGTGCTCGAACTCTCCGTCGAGGACGACGGATCCGGCGGCTCGGGCAAGGGCCCGGGGAACGGGCTCTCCGGCCTCGCGGAGCGGCTGGAGAAGGCGGGCGGAACGCTGGAGGCCGGCCGGTCGCGGCGCGGGTTCCGGCTGGTCGCCCGGGTGCCGGCGGGGGCCGTGGCGGGGCCGGGCGGCGACCCCTCGGAGGTGCCGGACGACGCCGTAGGATCCGGGGCATGAGCCGTACGATCAAGGTCCTGCTCGCCGAGGACCAGTCGATGGTCCGCGAGGCACTGGCCGCCCTTCTGGGCCTCGAACCCGACATCGAGGTCGTCGCCCAGGTGGCGCGCGGTGACGAGGTGGTGGCCGGGGTCCGCGCGCACGACGTGGACGTGGCGCTCCTCGACATAGAGATGCCGGGCATGACCGGCATCGAGGCCGCGGCCCGGCTGCACCGGGAGTTCCCGGCTCTGAAGCTGGTCGTCCTCACCACGTTCGGGCGGCCCGGCTATCTGCGCAGCGCCATGGAGGCCGGCGCCGACGCGTTCCTGGTGAAGGACGCCCCGGCCGCCGAACTCGCCCAGGCGGTACGCAAGGTGCTCGCCGGGGAACGCGTCATCGATCCCACGCTCGCCGCCGCCGCGCTCGCCGAGGGAGCGAATCCGCTGACCGTCCGCGAGCGCGAGGTGCTGCGTGCGGCGGCCGACGGCTCCACCAACGCCGAACTCGCCGCGGCCCTGCACCTGTCCCAGGGGACGGTCCGCAACTACCTGTCCACCGCGATTCAGAAGCTGGCGGTCCGCAATCGTGCGGAGGCGGTCCGGACGGCGCGGGAGAAGGGCTGGCTGTAGCCACGGAGCCCGGTCGTCAGTTGAGCATCGCCCGCGCTGCCCGGGCCTGTTGGCGCACCCGGTCGGCGGCCGGTTCGTCGACCGCCGCGACCACGTCGGCGTACGCGTCCAGTTCCGTGGCCCCGGTCAGGAAGTCGCCGCGCTGCACCAGCAGTTGGGCCCGGTCGTAGCGCAGCCTCGCGGGGTGCGAGGGCAGCAGCAGGGACAGCTCCACGGCCCACAGGGCGACGTCGGACCGCTCGGGACGGGTGGCGGCCCAGGCGCGGATGTTGTTGAGGATGCGCAGGACGACGTCGAGCGGGTCGGCGGGTTCGAGCATCGACGGGTCGAGCGGCGCTCCGGTGGCCCCGGCGACGAGCAGCTCGGCGTCCGGACCGGTCAGCACCCGGCCGCCGTCGAAGGGGTCGGCCAGCACCTGCTCCCCGGGCGGCCCGAAGCCCACCACGAAGTGCCCGGGCAGCGCGACCCCGTACACCGGTGCCCCTGCCCGCCGCGCGACCTCCATCCACACCACGGACAGCAGGATGGGCAGCCCGCGCCGGCGCCGCAGCACCTCGTGCAGCAGGGACGACTCCAGCCGCTGGTAGTCGCCGGGCGTGCCGTGGAACCGGCAGCGGGTGCCGAGGAGCTCGGCGAGCGCGGCGGCCCAGGCCCCCGGGCCGCCCGGCCGGAACGGGAGCCGCCCAGCCAGCCGGTCCAGCTCCATCTGCGCCGCGTCCATGCCCGCCTCGTCCAGGGCCCCGTCCGCGGCGGCGCCCACCAGCAGACACAGCAGCGCGAGATCGGGACGTTCCGAGCGCGCCTCGTCGGCGAACCTCCGTCGTACCTCGGCGGCTCGTTCCGGCTCCGGGGGGTGCGGGGGACGCATGGCAGCCTCGTGTCCTCTCACGCCGTCGGGGGACGGCCGTCACCGGGGGCCCGCGGCTCGTCGGCCGCCCGCGGGGCGCGGTAGTGGTGGTAGGCGTGATGTGCCCCGAAGCCCATTCCCGCGTACAGCGTCCGTGCTGCCGCGTTCTCCGCCTCCACCTGGAGCCAGGCCGCCGAGGCGCCCTCCTCCAGCGCGCGCCGGGCCAGCGCGGCCATCACGGCCGTCCCCAGCCCCCGCCGCCGGTGGGCGGGGTCGACCTCGACGGCCGCGAAACCGGCCCACCGTCCGTCCACCACGCACCGCCCGATCGCGGCCGGCGCCTCGCCGGGCGCACCGGGCACCGACGCGAACCACACGGAAGGGCCGCTGCCCAGCACCGACAGCGCCACCTCGCTCAGGCCCTTGCGCCGGTACCGGCTCAGCCACGCCTCGTCCGCATCCCGGGACAGCACCACCTCGGGAGCCTCGCGGTCCCCGACCGGGGCGAGCGAGCCGGTCCACAGCTCGGCCGTCACCTCACGGCGCCAGCCCCGCGCCTCCAGTTCCGCGCACAGCAGCTCCTGGGTGCCCTCGGCCCCCGTGGCCGTCTGGACGTACGCGGGCAGCCCCCGAACGGCGTACCAGTCGCGTACCGCCGCGAGGGCCTCGTCCAGCGGCCGGCCCGGATCGCCGAGCGGCAGCACCGAGTTGGCCCGCCGGGTGAACCCGGAGGCCGCCCGCAGCTCCCACTCGCCGAGCCCCTCGCGCTCGACCGGCTGCCAGGCCCGGGCGGCGATGCGCGCCAGCTCCGCGTAGGAGGCCGCGGGGCCCCGGCGCCGCGCCGGGGCGGACGGCACGACCTTGCCCGCGACCAGCGCCGATTCCGGAATGCGGACGCTCTCGCCGGTGCGTCGTGTGATCAGCAGCACACCGTCGTCCCATGATGTGAGAACGCCGACCGTGTCGGTGAACTTCTCTTCCGTGTCTCCGTCCTCGTTCAAGCGGCGTACGGAGACGCGTTTGCCCACGTCAGCAGTGGTGATGCGGACCTCAAGGCGGCCGGCCGCGGAGATTTCCACAGGTCAGTTCACCCCTCCTGTTCGGATCATGCCCAGGAACGGAGATACTAGGGGCGGGCATCGACGACGCCGCGCTCCCGCGCGCCAGGCGGCGGAGCCTGAGGAGGCCCGCCAGCGCCCTATCGAGGAGGAACGACAGCGTGACCTACGTCATCGCGCAGCCTTGTGTCGACGTCAAGGACAAGGCGTGCATCGAGGAGTGCCCGGTCGACTGCATCTACGAGGGCTCCCGGTCCTTGTACATCCACCCGGACGAATGCGTCGACTGCGGAGCCTGTGAGCCGGTGTGCCCGGTCGAGGCGATCTTCTACGAAGACGACACTCCGGAAGAGTGGAAGGACTACTACAAGGCGAACGTCGAGTTCTTCGACGAGCTCGGCTCGCCCGGTGGTGCCAGCAAGCTGGGACTGATCGAGCGCGACCACCCCTTCGTCGCAGCGCTTCCGCCGCAGAACCAGTAAGCGGCCCGGATCCGCGCCGCCCCGGTCCCGTACGGCCTCGCTGCCGTACGGGACCGAGGTGTTTGGCGTGCGAAACGGCCGTACCCGCGTGAGTGCGACCCGCAGGCACGGGTCGCACGGACGAGAAAGTGAGCCCGCCCCCGTGTCCGCAGTCTCCGACCGGCTCCCCACGTTTCCCTGGGACAAGCTGGAGCCCTTCAAGGCGACGGCCGCCGCTCATCCGGGCGGCATCGTCGACCTGTCCGTCGGCACGCCGGTCGACCCGGTGCCCGAGCTGATCCAGAAGGCTCTGGTCGCCGCGGCCGACTCGCCGGGCTATCCCACGGTGTGGGGGACCCCCGAGCTGCGGGACGCGATCACGGGCTGGGTGGAGCGGCGCCTCGGCGCACGGGAGGTCACGCACCACCACGTGCTGCCGATCGTCGGCTCCAAGGAGCTGGTGGCCTGGCTGCCGACCCAGCTGGGCCTCGGCCCCGGGGACAAGGTCGCCCACCCGCGCCTCGCGTACCCGACGTACGAGGTCGGCGCCCGCCTGGCCCGCGCGGACCACGTCGCCTACGACGACCCGACCGAGCTCGACCCCACGGACCTCAAGCTCCTCTGGCTCAACTCGCCGTCGAACCCCACCGGCCGCGTCCTGGCCAAGGACGAGCTCGTCCGCATCGTCGCCTGGGCCCGCGAGCACGGCATCCTGGTGGTCTCCGACGAGTGCTACCTGGAACTGGGCTGGGAGGCCGACCCCGTCTCGGTGCTGCACCCGGACGTGTGCGGCGGCTCGTACGAGGGGATCGTGTCGGTCCACTCGCTCTCCAAGCGGTCGAACCTGGCGGGCTACCGGGCGGCGTTCCTCGCCGGTGACCCCGCGGTCCTCGGTCCGCTGCTGCAGATCCGCAAGCACGGCGGCATGATGACGTCCGCGCCGACCCAGGCCGCGGTGGTGGCGGCCCTCGGCGACGACACCCACGTCCGCGAACAGCGCGAGCGGTACGCCGCCCGGCGCACGGCCCTGCGCGCGGCGCTCCTCGGACACGGCTTCCGCATCGAGCACAGCGAGGCGAGCCTGTACCTGTGGGCCACGCGGGACGAGTCCTGCTGGGACACCGTCTCCCACCTGGCCGCTCTCGGCATCCTGGTGGCGCCCGGCGACTTCTACGGACCCGCGGGCGAGAGGTTCGTCCGGGTGGCCCTGACGGCGTCCGACGAGCGGATCGCCGCGGCGGTGGCCCGCCTGGCCTGAGAGCCGGGCGCGGAGACGGCGAAGGGGCCCGGGGAGTTCCCCGGGCCCCTTCGCCGTGCGGTCCCGGTGTCAGCCGAGCGGCAGACCCTGGGTCGGCAGGCCCTGGGAGGGGAGGCCGCCCTTGGTGAGGGAGTCCGTCGGCAGCCCGCCGCCCGTCGCCTGGGCGGTGTCGCCGAGCAGCCCGCCGGCCGAGCCGGCCGCTTCCCCGGCCGTCTTCTGGGCGGCGGGGGCCGCCGTCTTGGCGACCTTGCCTCCGGTCTTGCCGGCGGCGGGCAGGGCCTTCTTGACGGCCTTGCTGCCGGCCTCGCCCGCCAGGCCCGTGGTCTTCTGGGCCGCGCTGTCCACGGTGTTACCGGCCTGCGCGCCGTCCAGGGCGGTCAGCCCACCGAGGTTCGGGGTGGCCGGCAGTTCGGCCGCCGCGCTGGCGGAGCCGGCCGCACCGACCACGGGCGCCGCCCCCGCTGCGATGAGCAGCGCGACGCGGGCGATCCGGCGGGTCAGGGGGAGGGACATGATGCTCCTTAGACGGGAGAAAACGTTGGTCTGTCCGACTTCGCCCGGTGGCTGACCGACTGGCTGTCGACCGAACGGCTGTGATCGTTCCGGGCTCCGGACGCAGTGACTACCGCTCGAAGTCCGCGAAGGTTGCGGTGGCCCAACGTAAAGAATTGGCAATGCGTCGCATTATCGGCTGCGGATAAAAACGGGCAAAGGCCACCCGGTCGGAAAGTGTGCCGAATCCTTACGGCCCTTTTCCCTCAAGGGATTTCGCGGATTCGGGGGTGACCGTGCGAAAACTCGCGCAGACCCCGCATCCGGGGCGGCCGGAGTACCCCCAACGGGTGAGGGCCCGCACTACTGACCAGTGATGATCCGGACCTCGGTGGTGGACCTCGCGGCCTTCTCGGCCCCCGCACTCCCGCTCGCGGTCCACTCGCTCTCGGAACGCCCCGCCGACCACTCGCGCCCCGCATAGGAGACGTGCGCGATGTGCAGCGCGGACGAATTGGCCACGGCCCAGTGGGCCAGCTCCCAGCCGCGCTGCCGGCGGCTGCCCTCCGCGCTCGTGCCCTCCGGCACCGGCACCGTCACGCCGTCGCCCGCGCCCGCTGCGCCGGACGAGGGCGACGGGGACCCCGCGCCCCGGCCGGCACCGACCTCGGCTCCCGCCACCTGGAGGACCTCGCGCCCGAAGTCCCGCACGAGCGCGGCACGCACCGCCTCCGGGCCCCCGGTCCGGGTGGCGCCGGGGCGGCCCTCGCAGGTCAGCGTGGCCGCCGCACGGCCGGTCAGCGCCGCGGCGAGCAGCGTGGCGTCCGGCTCGTGCTTCGCGTACGCCTGGGGATAGCCGCTGCGCTGCACCCGCTGGGCGGCGACCGTGAGCGGCAGCCGCGAATAGCCCGGCACCTTGGCCAGGTGCGTGTAGAACTCGCCCGCCGCGTACGCCGGGTCCATGATCTGCTTCCGGGTGCCCCAGCCCTGCGAGGGCCGCTGCTGGAACAGGCCGAGGGAGTCCCGGTCGCCGTGGCGGATGTTGCGCAGCCCCGACTCCTGGAGCGCGGTCGCGAGCGCGATCGTGACGGCACGCTCGGGCATGCCGCGCGTGGTGCCGACCGCGGTGATCGTCGCCGCGTTCACCGCCTGCTCCGGGGTGAACTCGTACGAGGCGCCGTCGCCCTTGCCCGAGACCACCTTGCAGCGGGGCGCGCCGGTGCCGCCGGTGACGTACTGCACGGCGAGGTAGCCCGCGAGCGCGAGCAGCACCGCGACGGCCGCCCCGAAACGGAGGAGGCGGCCGCGCCGGGAGGAGGTGGGGGACGGCTCTGGCACGTCGTACAAGGTACTGGAGGCCCCTGTGACAGGGGTGCGGGGCTGTGGACGGAGGGGTCCGGAGCGGCGCGTTAGGCTCGGCGCCATGGCCGATACCCCGCTTGACCTCACGCTGGACGCTGCCGAGCTCACCGCCCAGCTCGTCGACTTCCCCTCGGAGAGCGGCAGCGAGAAGCCGCTCGCGGACGCCGTCGAGGCCGCGCTGCGCGCCCTGCCGCACCTGACGGTCGACCGGCACGGCAACAACGTCGTGGCCCGGACGAACCTCGGCCGCGCCGAGCGCGTCGTTCTCGCCGGTCACATCGACACCGTGCCGATCGCGGGCAACGTGCCGTCCCGGCTCGACGAGGACGGCGTCCTGTGGGGCTGCGGCACCTGCGACATGAAGTCCGGGGTGGCGGTGCAGCTGCGCATCGCGGCCACCGTCCCCGAGCCCAACCGCGACCTGACCTTCGTCTTCTACGACAACGAGGAGGTCGCCGCCCACCTGAACGGCCTCAGGCACGTGGCGGAGGCCCACCCCGACTGGCTCGCGGGCGACTTCGCGATCCTGCTGGAGCCGACGGACGGCCAGGTGGAGGGCGGCTGCCAGGGCACCCTCCGGATGCTGCTCAGGTTCACGGGGGAGCGGGCGCACTCCGCGCGCGCGTGGATGGGCTCCAACGCCATCCACGCCGCGGCCCCCGCCCTGGCCAGGCTCGCCGCGTACGAACCCCGCAGGCCGGTGGTGGACGGCCTGCAGTTCCACGAGGGCCTCAACGCGGTCCGCGTCGAGGGGGGCGTGGCCACGAACGTCATCCCCGACGCCTGCACCCTCGTGGTCAACTTCCGCTACGCCCCGGACCGCAGCGAGGCCGAGGCGGAGGCCTTCGTCCGTGACTTCTTCGCCGACTGCGGGGTGGACGAGTTCGTCGTCGACGACCACACCGGCGGGGCCCGCCCCGGGCTGACCCACCCGGCCGCCGCCGCCTTCCTGGCGGCCGTCGGCGGCGAGGCCCGCCCCAAGTTCGGCTGGACGGACGTCGCCCGCTTCAGCTCGCTCGGCGTGCCCGCCGTGAACTACGGCCCCGGTGAACCGCTGCTGGCCCACAAGGTCGACGAGCGGGTGAAGGCGTCCCTCGTCCCCGAGGCCGAGGAGCGGCTGCGCGCCTGGCTGACGTCCTGACAGCCCGGTCCCGCGGCACGGCGGTTCACGGCGGACATGCGCAGGTCCCCCCTCCGTAACCCGCGTAGATCTACGCTGGGGTGGAACTACCGCAAGCGGAGGGAGCGGACATGGCCACCGGCAACCCCGAGGGCAAGAACCGGCCACCGGAGGAGCAGCAGCTGGGACCGGTGCTGCGCAGGCGGGACCAGGTGCAGGCGAGCACCACGGACCAGCGGCTGCTCGACGAGCGTGCCCCTTCCGACTGGGTGCACACCGACCCCTGGCGGGTCCTGCGCATCCAGTCGGAATTCATCGAGGGCTTCGGCACGCTGGCCGAACTCCCGCCCGCGATCAGCGTGTTCGGCTCGGCCCGCACCCCGGCGGACTCCCCGGAGTACGCGGCCGGTGTCGAACTGGGCCGCGGCCTGGTCGAGGCCGGCTTCGCCGTGATCACCGGCGGCGGACCGGGCGCCATGGAGGCCGCCAACAAGGGCGCCTGCGAGGCCAAGGGCATCTCCGTCGGCCTCGGCATCGAGCTGCCCTTCGAGCAGGGCCTCAACCAGTACGTCGACATCGGCCTGAACTTCCGGTACTTCTTCGTCCGGAAGATGATGTTCGTCAAGTACGCCCAGGGATTCGTGGTGCTGCCCGGCGGGCTCGGCACCCTCGACGAGCTCTTCGAGGCACTCACCCTCGTCCAGACCCAGAAGGTGACGCGCTTCCCCATCGTCCTCTTCGGCACGGAGTACTGGGGCGGCCTCGTCGACTGGCTCAAGAACACCCTGATCGCCCAGGGCAAGGCCTCCGAGAAGGACCTGCTCCTGTTCCACCTGACCGACGACGTGGACGAGGCGGTCGCCCTGGTCTCGAAGGAGGCGGGCAGGTAACGGGCACAGCCCACCCGCCCCGCCCGCCGGGCGCTACGCCAGTCCCCGGCGGGCCACGGCGGGCGGACGGCGGCCCGCGATGGACGCGACCATGTCCAGCACCTGACGGGTCTCCGCCACCTCGTGGACGCGGTACACCTGCGCCCCCAGCCACGCCGAGACCGCGGTCGTCGCCAGTGTCCCGATCACCCGCTCCTTGACCGGCCGGTCCAGCGTCTCGCCCACGAAGTCCTTGTTGGACAGGGAGACGAGCACCGGCCATCCCGTGTCCACCATCTCGCCCAGGCGCCGCGTCGCCTCCAGGCTGTGCCGGGTGTTCTTCCCGAAGTCGTGCCCGGGGTCGATCAGCACCGACTCCCGCGGCACGCCCAGCGACACCGCGCGCTCCGCCAGCCCGACGGTCACCCGGAGGATGTCGGCCATGACGTCGTCGTACACCGTCCGGTGCGGACGCGTCCGCGGCTCCGAGCCCCCCGCGTGCGTGCACACCAGCCCGGCCCCGTACCGCGCGGCGACCTCCGCCAGCCGCGGATCGACCCCGCCCCACGCGTCGTTCAGCAGATCCGCGCCCGCCTCGCAGACCGCCTCGCCGACCTCGTGCCGCCAGGTGTCGACGCTGATGACCACATCGGGGAACCGGCGCCGGACCTCGGCGACGAAACCGACCGTGCGGCGGGCCTCCTCCTCGGCGGTGACCTCCTCGCCCGGCCCGGCCTTCACCCCGCCGATGTCCACGATGGCGGCACCCTCGGCCACCGCCTGCTCGACCCGGGCCAGCGCCGGCTCGTCGAGGAACGTCGCGCCCTGGTCGTAGAAGGAGTCCGGGGTCCGGTTCACGATCGCCATGATCACCGGCTCGTGCGCGTCGAATTCACGCCTGCCCAGCCTGAGCATCCCCTGTGACCTCTCCTCGTGTCCTCGTGGTTCCCGCTGTTCGACCGCCTGCGACCCTAGCTGTCAGAGTCGCATGGCACGATCGGACCCTGACACTTCCGATACTTTCCACGTCGGCGCGCCCCGCGCCGGCACCAGAGCGTGGGGACCTCAGCGATGTTCATGTTCTTGTTCCTGGTCGTCGCGCTCGCCGTCGTGGTCGCCGCGGTCACTCTGTCCGTGGTGGGCGGCGGCGAGAGCGGCCCGCTGACCGAGGTCCCGCCCGAGCGGCTGGACGATCCCCTGCCGCAGCACCGCCCGGTGACCCGCGCCGACGTGGACCTGCTGCGCTTCCCCCTCGCCGTCCGCGGCTACCGCATGGCGGACGTGGACGACGCCCTGGGCCGCCTCGCCGCCGAACTCGCCGAGCGGGACGCCCGGATCGCCGACCTGGAGGCCGCACTCGCGGGTGCCCGTGCCTCCGTCACCACCTCGCTGCGCAAGCACACCGAGGACGAGGACCGGTGAGCGCCGCCCTGCCCGGCACCGACGGGAGGCTGCGCTGCCCCTGGGCGCTGTCGACCGAGGACTACGTGGCGTACCACGACGAGGAGTGGGGCCGTCCCGTCCGCGGTGACGACGCCCTGTACGAGCGGCTGTGCCTGGAGGCCTTCCAGTCGGGCCTGTCCTGGATCACCATCCTGCGCCGGCGCCCCGGCTTCCGCGCCGCCTTCGCCGGGTTCGAGATCGCGAAGGTCGCGGCCTTCACCGAGGCGGACGCCGAGCGCCTCCTCGCCGACCCGGGCATCATCCGCAACCGCGCCAAGATCGAGGCGACGCTCGCCAACGCGCGCGTGCTGGCGGACTGGGCGCCGGGCGAGCTGGACGAGCTGATCTGGTCGTTCGCCCCCGAAGCGGCCTCCCGCCCCGCGCCGCGGACCCTCGCCGACGTGCCCGCCGTCACCGCCGAGTCCACCGCCCTGTCCAAGGAGCTCAAGAAGCGCGGCATCCGCTTCGTGGGGCCGACGACGGCGTACGCGCTGATGCAGGCGTGCGGCCTGGTCGACGACCACCTGGCGGACTGCGCGTCCCGGGGCCGCTGACCGCCCCGGGACCGCCGACCGGGGGCTAGCGCCCCAGGTACTTCGGCTTCTCCTTGTCGATGAACGCCTGCACGGCGATCGTGTGGTCCTCGGACGCGCCCGCCCGGGACTGGAGCTCGTCCTCCTTCTCCAGGGCCTCGTCCAGGGAGTGGGAGAGGGCGTAGGCGACGGACTCCTTCAGCGCGGCGTACGCGAGCGTCGGGCCCTCGGCGAGCCGGCGGGCCACCTTGACCGCCTCGGCGGCCAGCTCGGCGGACGGCACGATCCGGTTGGCGATGCCCAGCTCGTACGCCTCCTGCGCGGAGATGCTGCGCGGGAAGAGCAGCAGGTCCGCGGCGCGGCCGGGTCCGACGACCCGCGGCAGGGTCCACGAGATGCCCGAGTCGGCGGTCAGCGCCACCCCGGCGAAGGAGGTGTTGAAGGCCGCCGTGTCCGCGACGATCCGGTAGTCCGCGGCGAGCGCGAAGCCGAAGCCCGCTCCGGCCGCGACGCCGTTCACCGCCGCCACCACGGGCTTGGCCGCCCCGGTCAGCGCCCGCACGATCGGGTTGTAGTGCTCCTGCACCGTGCTCATGACGCCCTCGCCGCTGCCCGACTCGCGCGCCGCGAGCAGCCCGCCGACGTGTTCCTTGAGGTCCTGGCCGACGCAGAAGGCCCGGTCGCCCGCGGCGGTCAGCAGGACGGCCCGGACGGCGTCGTCCGCGGCGGCCTCCTGCGCCGCGTCCCGGAGGGCGACCTTGGTCGCGACGTTCATCGCGTTCATCGCCTCGGGGCGGTTCAGCGTGATCGTCGCCAGTCCGTCGCTCACCTCGTAGAGCACGGTGTCGGCCATGGTGGGTCCCCTCCGGTGTCGCGGCTCGTCGTACCGGTCGGTACGCACTGCTTCCGAGGACAGCATGGCGGAGATCGCGGACGGCGGCGCGGGCCGGACATGTGACCTGCGTCAAAGAATTCCGGCGCGGGAAAGTCCGTGCGGCGGCGCAGTATCGCAGCCACATCGCCGAATTGAGTGGTTTTGCTCAAGCGCGTTGCGCAAGCGATGCCGACTGATGTTGGTCATCGGGTCCTGAGATGCGGGATAATGGCCTGGAAGCAATGTGTTCGATGCCGGTGACGTGTGTCCTATGAGGGGACGTGCGTGCCCTCCTAAGGGGCCGTCGGCGACGATGAGCTGGTTTCAGGAAGGGGAACGAGCATGGCGGCCATGAAGCCGCGGACGGGCGATGGCCCGCTCGAGGTGACCAAGGAGGGGCGGGGCATCGTCATGCGCGTTCCGCTCGAAGGCGGCGGTCGGCTCGTCGTCGAGCTGACCCCTGACGAGGCCGACGCGCTTGGCGACGCCCTCAAGAAGGTCGTCGGCTGACGCGGAACGCGACCCTACCCTTTGCAGTCGTCCCGGCATCGTACGCGGTGCCGGGACGCTGTTGTGTGAGGGGTTCACGGCCCGCTCGCCGGCGCCGCAACCCCGGCGTAACACCTGGTCAGCGGCCTGCCGGGCGGTCCCGGGTCAGCGCTTGACGGCGCAGAGCAGGCCGTCGCCCACCGGGAGCAGCGAGGGCACCAGCTCCTGGCTCTCGCGCACCGCGCGCAGTAGTTCCCGCAGTCGCCCGACCTCGGCGGGCTGCGGTCCCGAGTCCACCGTGCGGCCGTCCGCGAAGACTCCCTCGAAGACCACGAGCCCGCCCGGGCGCAACAGGCGCAACGATTCAGCGAGATAGTCCAGGCACTCCAGACGGTCGCCGTCGCAGAAGACGAGGTCGTATCCGCTGTCCGCGAGCCGGGGCAGGACCTCCAAGGCGCGGCCCGGAATGAAGCGGGCCCGGTTGCTGGCGAAACCGGCGGCGCGGAAGGCCTGGCGGGCGAACTGCTGGCGCTCCGGCTCCGGATCCACGGTGGTCAGTACCCCGTCCGGCCGCATGCCGTGCAGAAGATGAATTCCGGAGACTCCGGTTCCGGTTCCGATCTCCGCCACCGCTTTCGCGTCCACGGTGGCGGCGAGCAACCGCAGCGCGGCACCCGTGCCGGGCGACACCGAGCGCAGGCCTGATTCGCGGGCCCGGTCGCGGGCCCAGCGCAGCGCCTCTTCCTCGGCGACAAAGGCGTCGGCGAACGCCCAGCTCGTCTGCCGGTTGCCGGTAATGACCCTCTCCTGTCCCCGTAGTTGCCTGGCCGTGACTGTATCCGTTGCCGTCGGGAACCCGCAGATGGGACCAGGCGTTTAGAAGAGTGCGGAAGGCAGTGGGGGGACGCTGATGGAGCAGGACACCGAGCAAGTGCTGACGCAGCCGCAGAAGCGCGTATCAATTTCTCGTAAAACCGCTTATCCGGAGCTAACGGGCGAGGTGGCTATGGTAGGGGCTCCACTGGACACCACCAGAGCCGACAGGGGAGGTGCGGCTGCGCCTGAGGATCGGGGAGGAGTGCTGCGGCGCTTTCTCAGGTCGGCGGGTGAGCCGAAATCCGTGATTGACACCGCTGACCGTTCCCGCACCGCAGGTTCCGCACAGACCGCGACTTTCGCCACCGATGCGGACTCGCAGGCGTGGACTCCGCCCACCTGGGAGGAGATCGTCAGCACGCACAGCGGCCGGGTCTACCGGCTCGCCTATCGCCTGACCGGCAATCAGCACGACGCCGAGGACCTCACCCAGGAGGTCTTCGTCCGTGTCTTCCGTTCGCTGTCGACCTACACGCCCGGCACCTTCGAGGGCTGGCTGCACCGCATCACCACGAACCTCTTCCTGGACATGGTGCGCCGCAAGCAGCGCATCCGCTTCGACGCCCTCGGCGACGACGCGGCCGAGCGCCTCCCCAGCCGCGAGCCCTCGCCCCAACAGGTCTTCAACGACGCGCACTTCGACGCCGACGTGCAGCAGGCGCTGGACACCCTCGCGCCCGAGTTCCGCGCCGCGGTCGTCCTCTGCGACATCGAAGGACTCTCGTACGAGGAGATCGCCGCGACCCTCGGCGTCAAGCTCGGCACGGTCCGCAGCCGGATCCACCGCGGCCGCTCCCAGCTGCGCAAGGCCCTGGCGCACCGGTCTCCGGAAGCCCGCGCCGAGCGCCGCGGCTTCGCCGTCACGGGAGTCCCCGCGCTGGGGGGAGGGGGCGCGACCGCGTGAGTGGATCCCGGCCCGACCCCGCCGAACGGCGTGTGGCAGATCAGCACCTCGGGGACCGACTTTCCGCCCTGGTGGACGGAGAGCTCGGTCATGACTCGCGCGAGCGGGTCCTGGCCCACCTCGCGACCTGCGCGAAGTGCAAGGCCGAGGCGGACGCGCAGCGCCGCCTGAAGAACGTGTTCGCGGAAGTGGCTCCGCCGCCGCCCTCCGAGAGCTTCCTGGCCCGCCTGCAGGGACTCCCCGGTGGAGGCGACTCCGACGACGGCGGCTCCCCGCTGGGCCGGAGCGGCTTCGGCGGAAGACTTCCCGGCTCCGACCGTCACTCGGGCGTCACCGGGGTCTTCGGAGTGCCGGGTGACTCCTTCGGCTACGTGCCCACGGGACCGCACGCCGACGTGCTGCCCTCCTCGGGGCGCGGCTTCCGCATCCACGACGTCGGCCGCCCGGACACCGACCGGTCGGCCTCCCGCGGGCTGCGCTTCGCCTTCGCCGCCGCGGGCGCGGTGTCGCTGGCCGCCGTCGCGCTCGGCGGGGTGTCCACCGGCGTCGCGGGCGACACCACGGACACGCGCGGTGGCTCCGGCTCCGGCAGCAATGTGACGCCGCTGCGTTCCCAGGGCACCGGCGGCGCGACGACTCCCGACTCCCAGCGCCGGCGGTCCGCCGCTCCCCTGCTCGCCCAGGGCCAGCGATCGCTCGGTGACGGCCCCGTCATACCCACCTCGCTGTCCGCGCCCCTGCTGCCCGGAGTCCCTACTCCGCCGTCGGGCCAGGAAGCCATGCACACGCTGGCCACCCCCATCGTGGCCGGTGCCGCCGCCATGTCCCCGCTCATACGTCCGCTCGCCACGGCCCAGCCCACCGAACCGGCCACCTGGTCGGCGTCGTGGGACGTCGTGCGGCCGGGCCTGCTCACCGCGTCGCCGTACACCTCGTCCCCCTCTCCCTCCCCGACCTCCCCCCGTTCCGCCCGCTGACCCCCGACCGCCGGCCGGGCCCCGGCCGTTGTCTGCGCGGTGACCCGTGAACCTGGTTGAATCCTGGGTGGGCCGCGCCCGCGGGAGGGATCCGGGCGCGGAGTCGACAATCTGCGGTGACCGCCGGTGCCGTCGTGCCGCGGGCCGGGTGTGGGGAGAGCATGGACCAGGGGAAGCCCGCGAAGGAGAAGTGGTGGAACCGGCCCCGGCCGCAGGACGCGGGGACCGACCCGGCCACGGACCGGGTGGAGCCTCCGGAGGCCGCCGGGACGGTGCCTTCCGCGCCCCGGGACGCGGCGCCCGCTCCGGCCGGGCCAGCGGAGACGGAGCCGGCGAGCGAGGCCACCGCGGACGGTGACTTCGAACTGCGGCGTCCACGCCCCGCAGGCACCGGTTCCGGTGGCGACTTCGAACTGAGCCGACCCGAGCGGGCGGCCGCGCCGGGCGAGTCCGCCGAGGGCGACTTCGAGCTGGAGAGCCCCGCCCCGACGTCCGGCCGGCCGGACGCGGTGCCTCCGCAGACGGCCGGCACCGTACCGACGCAGGACGCGGGCGCCGTGCCCCCGGGCACCCCCGTCCAGGAGGGCGCCGAGTCGCCGGGCGTGGCCGGTGCCGTACCCCCGCCGGCGCCCGGTGCCGTCCCGGGCCCCGCGGCGGCCCCCGAGCGTCCTCGGGCGCTGCACGCACCCGACCCCTACGGCACCCCTCCGTACGGACACCCCGGGCCCTGGGCACCCGCTCCGCCGGTCCAGCACCCCGGGGCCACTCCGGCCCAGGGCACGCACGTGGCGCCCGCCGTGTCGGCTCCGCCGGTCCAGCACCCCGGGGCCGCCCAGACCCCCGGCACGCACGTGGCGCCCGTCCTGCCCGCCGCGGAGGGCGGGGCGGCGGCCGCGCCGGGTCCCTGGCGGAACTACGACCCGTGGGCCGCGTCCAAGCCGCTCCAGCAGAACGGGGCCGCCGTCGCCACCACCTCCCAGCGGCGCCGACGGGCGAAGCGGATCATCGTCGGCGGCGCCCTCCTCGTCGCGCTGGTCTCCGGCGGCGTGGGCGGCCTCGTGGGCGCCTATCTGGAGCGCAACGGCGGCATGGTCGACGTCGAGCTCCCCCAGGCCGGGAAGGAGCCGAGCGGCCGGGCTCCGGGCACCGTCGCCGGGATCGCGGCGGGCGCCCTGCCCAGCGTCGTCACCCTGCACGTGAGCGGCTCGGACGCCCAGGGCACCGGCACCGGATTCGTGCTCGACGGCTCGGGCCACATCCTCACCAACAACCACGTGGTGGAGCCCGCCGGGACCGGCGGGGAGATATCGGTGACCTTCAGCGGCGGCCAGACCGCGACCGCCGAGGTCGTCGGACGCGACAGCGGCTACGACCTCGCCGTCGTCAAGGTCGGCTCGGTGAGCGGACTGGAGCCCCTGCCGCTGGGCAACTCGGACAACGTGCAGGTCGGCGACGCCGTCGTCGCCATCGGAGCCCCCTTCGACCTTCCCAACACCGTCACCTCCGGCATCATCAGCGCCAAGGAGCGGCCGATCACCGCGGGCGGCGAGAAGGGCGACGGCAGCGACATCTCGTACGTCGACGCCCTGCAGACGGACGCGCCCATCAACCCCGGCAACTCCGGCGGCCCCCTTCTCGACTCCAAGGGCCGTGTCGTCGGCATCAACAGCGCCATCCGCTCGGCCGACAGCGGCTCCGACCTGGAAAGCGGTCAGGCCGGTTCGATCGGGCTCGGCTTCGCCATCCCCATCAACCAGGGCAAGCGCGTCGCCGAGGAGTTGATCAACACCGGCAAGGCGACGCATCCGGTGATCGGCGTCACCCTCGACATGGAGTACGGCGGCGACGGCGCCCGGGTCAACACCAAGGCCGAGGGCGGCGGCGCACCGGTCACCCCCGGCGGCCCGGGCGACCGGGCCGGCATCGAGGCGGGCGACGTGATCAAGGAGGTCGACGGCAAGCCCGTCCACTCCGGCGAGGAGCTGATCGTCAGGATCCGCGCCCACCGGCCCGGCGACCGTCTCGACCTCACCCTGGACCGCGACGGCACCGACAGGCGGCTCACCCTGGTCCTCGGCTCCGCCGACGGCGACTGACGGCACCTTCACAGGCGGGGCCCACCAGCCCGCCCGTTCCCCGCGACCAACGGCGGACATCGCGGGGAACGGGCCGTGTACACGAAGCCGGGAGGCCCGGGACAGTACCGGACGGACGGGATCGGCGGGTACCGTGGACCCGGCCCGGACCACGGAAGACCTGCCGAGGGCCGAGGACATCGCAAGGAGCTTCAGGTGTTCAATGACATAGGACCGCTCGAGCTGGTGACGCTCGTTGTCCTCGCCGTGCTCGTCTTCGGTCCGGAGAAGCTCCCGAAGATGATCCAGGACGTCACGCGCACCATCCGCAAGATCCGCGAGTTCTCGGAGAGCGCGAAGCAGGACATCCGCGAGGAGCTCGGCCCCGAGTTCAAGGACTTCGAGTTCGAGGACCTGAACCCCAAGACCTTCCTGCGCAAGCAGCTGGACAACGACGAGCTGGGGCTCAAGGAGATCCGCAACGGCTTCGACCTGAAGAAGGAGATGGCCGAGGTCACGGACGCGGTGCACAGCCGGGACGCCGAGTCCTCCGCCGACGCGTCGAACGGCAGTGCGGGCGGCTCCGTCGACATGACGAAGAAGCGCGAGAAGCTCGACGCGGACGAGCGCCCGCCCTTCGACGCGGACGCCACCTGACCTTTCGCACACCCTCCCGGGGGCGTCCCTCCGTCGCGCGTCCGGGCCGCAGCCCCTGTGTGTACGTGATATGAGTCATACACGTACGCCCTCGTTCACGGCCCGAATCGGCCGCGCACGCGACCCACGCGCCGGGCGGCTTCCCGGCTGCTCGCAACGGGGTGGCTATGCTGCCCAGTTGTTGTGCGGACCAGGTGTGAGCGAGGACGCCCGCGGGGGGCGGGCCGCTCGGGTCCAACAAGAGCGAGGAGGCGTCCGGGAGATGGAGACGACAAGTCGGGTAGGCGCGCAGGCGCCGGCCGCGGAGGGCGGACAACAGGTCCCCTCCGCCCGGCGCACGGTCGACGGCTACCTGCTCGCGCCCTTCCCGTGGTACGGCCTCGACGAGGCCTTCACGGGTCCGCGCTGGCTGATGCAGGTCGGTACCTCGGCGGACGGTGCCGTCGAGCACGGGTCGATCGGGCACGGCGACGAGCCCACGGTGCGCAGCGAGTCCACCGAGGACAAGGAACGGTTCGCGGTGGTCGTCACCGTCGCGGCCAGCCCCGTACGGCGTAGTGCCGACGGCACGGGAATGCTGGAGGCCACCTCGGTCTCCTCGGCGGCCTGGCTCGCCGGGGTGGGGCTGCTCTCGTTCACCTGGCCGGGGCAGATGGACCACACCCTGCGGGACGACTGGCTGGACCAGCAGACCGAGACCGCGTGGGTCCTCGCCGACGACCTGACCGGCTCCGACTGGTCCACGCTGTCGCTCCCCGTGGACGGCGTCCCCACGCCCTTCCACTACCGGGAGTCGGAGTTCGGCTGGGTGCTGGCCGGCTCCACCCAGGAGGGCGTGCACGTGGGCGCGTACGGGCGGGGGATGAGCGCGTACGGGCTCGGCTTCTCGATGATCAAGGACATCGCCGCGTACGCCTAGGACACGAAGGTCCCGGGTGCCGGAGGGCGCCCGGGGACGCCGAAGGGGGCACCGTCGTCGGACGGTGCCCCCTTCGGCGTACCGGGGTCAGAACTTGTTGCGCGGGGTGATGCCCAGCGACATGCCCGACAGGCCGCGCTGACGGCCGCCCAGCTTGCCCGCGATGCCCCGCAGGGCGGCGCCCGCCGCGGAGTCCGGGTCGGACAGCACCACCGGCTTGCCCTCGTCGCCGCCCTCGCGCAGGCGGACGTCGATCGGGATGGAGCCGAGGACCGGCACCGTCGCCCCCGTGGTGCGCGTGAGGCCGTCGGCGACGGTCTGGCCGCCGCCCGTGCCGAAGACGTCGACCATCTCGCCGCAGTGCGGGCAGGGCAGCCCGGACATGTTCTCCACGACGCCCACGATCTTCTGGTGGGTCTGGACGGCGATGGAGCCGGCCCGCTCGGCGACCTCGGCGGCGGCCTGCTGCGGGGTCGTGACGACGAGGATCTCCGCGTTCGGGACCAGCTGCGCGACCGAGATCGCGATGTCGCCGGTACCCGGGGGCAGGTCGAGGAGGAGGACGTCCAGGTCGCCCCAGTACACGTCCGCCAGGAACTGCTGCAGGGCGCGGTGGAGCATCGGGCCGCGCCACACCACGGGCGCGTTGCCCGGGGTGAACATGCCGATCGAGATGACCTTCACGCCGTGCGCGGACGGCGGCATGATCATGTTCTCGACCTGGGTCGGGCGGCCGTCGACGCCCAGCATGCGGGGCACCGAGTGGCCGTAGATGTCGGCGTCGACGACGCCCACCTTCAGGCCGTCCGCCGCCATCGCCGCGGCCAGGTTCACCGTCACCGAGGACTTGCCCACGCCGCCCTTGCCGGAGGCGACCGCGTACACCCGGGTCAGCGAGCCGGGCTTGGCGAAGGGGACCTCGCGCTCGGCCTGGCCGCCGCGCAGCGCGCCGGCCAGTTCCCGGCGCTGCTCGTCGCTCATGACGTCCAGCGTGACGTCGACGCGCGTGACGCCCTCGACCGCCTGGACCGCCTCGGTCACGTTGTTGGTGATGGTCTCGCGCATCGGGCAACCGGAGACGGTCAGGTACACCGCGACCGCGACCGCGCCATCCGCACCGATCTCCACGGACTTGACCATCCCCAGTTCGGTGATGGGTCGGTGGATCTCGGGGTCGTTCACCGTCGCCAGCGCTTCGCGCACCGCGTCTTCCGTAGCCATAGCCACGATGGTACGGCGCCGGACGGGGGAGCCGGAAAGCCCTCTCACCGGTCGTCTACGTCACGTCCGCGCATGTGCTCCGCCGGGAATACGACCCGGCCGTCCCCGTGCCGCTCCTCCAGCTCCTTGACCACGTCCTGGAGTTCGGAGCGGATCCAGTCCCGCGTGGCCACCTCCCCGAGGCCCACCCGCAGCGCGGCGATCTCCCGGGTCAGGTACTCGGTGTCCGCGATCGACCGCTCGTTCTGCTTGCGGTCCTGTTCGAGATTGACCCGGTCGCGGTCGTCCTGGCGGTTCTGCGCGAGCAGGATCAGCGGAGCCGCGTAGGAGGCCTGGAGCGACAGCATCAGCGTCAGGAAGATGAACGGGTACTGGTCGAAGCGCAGGTCCCGGGGTGCGGCGATGTTCCACACCACCCACACCACCACGACGGCGGTCATCCAGACGATGAACCGGCCGGTGCCCAGGAACCGGGCGATCCGCTCCGAGAGCCGCCCGAAGGCCTCCGGGTCCCATTCCGGCAGCAGCCTGCGGCGCCGCGGCAGCGGCTGGTCGAGCCGGTTGCGCGGGCGGGGAGCGGCGGTCGACCCCGAGGGCGCCCGCTCGCGGGAGTCGCGGTCAGGCGCCATGAGCGGCTCCCGTGCCCTCGCCCGCGGGCACCTCGTCGAGGTGGAACTCCGTCTCGCGCCAGTCGTCCGGCAGCATGTGGTCCAGGACGTCGTCCACGGTCACCGCACCCAGCAGCGAACCGCTCTCGTCGACGACGGGTGCCGCGACCATGTCGTACGTGGCGAAGAAGCCGGCCACCACGGGCAGCTCCGCGCCCGGCGCCAGCGGCTGCAGATCGTCGTCGACCAGCGCGCCGACGAGGGTGTACGGCGGGTCGCGCAGCAGCCGCTGGAAGTGCACCGTGCCGAGGTACTTCCCGGTCGGCGTCTCGTCCGGCGGGCGGCACACGTACACCTGGGCGGCGAGGGCCGGGGAGAGGTCGGCGTTGCGGACCCGGGCGAGGGCGTCGGCGACGGTCGCGTCGGGGCGCAGCACGATCGGCTCGGTGGTCATCAGACCGCCCGCGGTGCGGTCCTCGTACGCCATCAGCCGCCGCACGTCCGCCGCCTCGTCCGGCCGCATCAGCGCGAGCAGCCGTTCCTTGTCCGCCTCGGGCAGCTCGCCCAGCAGGTCGGCCGCGTCGTCCGGGTCCATCGCCTCCAGCACGTCCGCCGCGCGCTCCTCCTTGAGCTTGCCGAGGATCTCGATCTGGTCGTCCTCCGGGAGTTCCTCCAGCACGTCGGCGAGGCGGTCGTCGTCCAGCGCCGCCGCCACCTCGGCACGCCGCTTCGACGACAGGTGGTGCAGCACGTTCGCCAGGTCGGCGGGGCGCAACTGCTCGAAGGTGGCGAGGAGGCTCTCCGCGCCCTGCCCGTGCTCCTCCAGAGAGAAGCCGGTGACGGCGGACCACTCGACGGTCAGCGTCTCGCCCTTGGCGCGCCGGAAGGCCCCGCTCTTGCCCTTCCGCACGAAGACCCGGTCGATCTCCCAGTCACGGCGGGCGGGCAGCTGCTGGACCGACACGTCGAGGACGGTCACCTCCTCCCCGCTCTCGGCGAGCCGCACCCGCCGGTCGAGCAGCTCGCCGAACACGAGCCGTTCGGTGGGCCGCTGCTCGAAGCGCCGCACGTTGAGCACACCGGTGGTGATGACCTGGCCGGACTCGATGCCGGTGACGCGCGTCATCGGCAGGAAGATGCGGCGGCGCGTGGACAGCTCGACGACCAGGCCCAGCAGCCGGGGCGGGCGCCGGCCGACGCGCAGCATGGCGACGAGGTCGCGCACCCGCCCGACCTGGTCGCCGTTGGGATCGAAGACGGCGGTGCCGGAGAGGTGCGAGACGAAGATCCTCGGGGCGCCTGCCGCCATGCCCCCGCCTCCTTCACGTACGGAACGCTATGTGCCTCGATGTCCGCTCGGATGGGCTTCAGGCTAGCCCGTCCCGGTCGGATACGCCCTGGTGAACGGTGCGGACGGACTGCCTCCGAAGGGCCCGGCCGACCCCGGTACGCTGCCGTACGCCGTTGAGGACCCCCGCACGAGAGGCAGCCCCACCTGTGACTGCAATTCCCCAGGGCCGTACCCGCAGCGCCGTACTGCTGGGCGCGGTGTGCGCGCTGGTCGTGACGGGGACGGGACTGACGGGGTGCAGCAGTGAGGACCCGGACGCGGGCACCAACGGGGTCGGCAAGCTGTCCGCCGACAAGATCCAGAGCAGAACGCGTACGGCCGCGAACGCGGCGGAGGCGGTGCGGCTCTCGGGAACCGTGGTGACCAACGGGCGCACCTACCGACTCGACATGCGCCTCAAGGACGACGGCGGCACGGGGTCGGTCACCTCCAAGGGGGCGACGTTCCGGCTGCTGCGGGTGGGCGAGCACCTCTTCCTGAAGGCCGACGCGGAGTTCTGGACCCACCAGGACGGCTCGGGCGACGACGCCGGTTCGGACGCCGAGGCCGCCGACAAGCTGGAGGGCATGTACGTGAAGGTCCCGACCGGGGACCCCGCCTACAAGCGCTTCAGCGGTTTCACCGACAAGGACGTCCTTCTCGACGGGCTGCTCACCCTGCACGGCGCCCTCGCCACGGACGGCCGCCACGAGGTGGGCGGCACGCGCACCGTGCGGATCAGCGCCGGCAAGGGCTCGGGCGGCAGCCTCGACGTGTCCCTGGAGGGGAAGCCGTACCCCCTCCTCCTGGTCCGGGCCGGAGACGCCGGCACGCTGCGCCTCACCGACTGGGGCGAGGACTTCGCCCTGGCGGAGCCCTCGAAGAAGGAGACGGTCGACTACGGGCAGCAGCTGCCCGCCTCGTAGCCGCCGCGTGCCCGGTGGCCGGGTGTCCCGATGTCCCGCGCTAGCGCTTGCGCCGCTTGAACAGGAGCCGGGGCAGGCCGGCGGGGGCGGGCCTGCGGGTCGTCGCCGGGGTCGGGACCGGCGGCGCCGCCAGCGAGCCGTCCGGGAGCGCACCCGTGGTGCCCCTCGGTTCCAGGCGCAGCACCCGGCACTCGTTCGCCCAGCGCTCGGGCATGGCCTCTCCGTCCGGCGCGTTCAGCCGCTTGCCCTTGAGGTCGGCGACGGCCGCCTCCCACTGCGGGGAGCGGGGCGCCAGCTCCACGACCCCGGCGGCCCAGGACACCAGCCGTCCGCCCTTGTCCTTGCTGCGGACGGTGACGACCGCGTCGCCCCCGTCGGCCAGTCCCGGCAGCGGCTGCTCGCCGGGCCCGTCGCCGACCAGGCACACCGCGCCGTCGTGCCAGACGTGCCACAGGGCCCGCGCGGGCGCCTGGTGGCCCCCGGGGAGGTCCGGCTCGGGTGCCACCCGGCCGGCCGTCACCCAGATCAGCCCGGACTTCTTGGTGGCCTCCTCGACGAGGGCCTGGTCGAGCAGCTTCTCCGTCATGGGGGCAAGACTATCCAGCGCCCCCACGCCGCTCCCCGGCCCCGCTCAGAGCCAGCCGTTGCGCTTCAGCGTGCGGTGGATGCCCAGGCAGATGACCACGGTGATGCCCATCACCACGGGGTAGCCGAAGCGCCAGTGCAGCTCCGGCATGTGCTCGAAGTTCATCCCGTAGACCCCGCACACCATCGTCGGTACGGCGATGATGGCGGCCCAGGACGTGATCTTGCGCATGTCCTCGTTCTGCGCGACGGAGGCCTGCGCCAGGTTCGCCTGCAGGATCGAGTTGAGCAGCTCGTCGAAGCCGATGACCTGCTCCTGCACCCGGACCAGGTGGTCGGCGACGTCCCGGAAGTACTTCTGGATGTCGGGGTCGATCAGCCGCATCGGCCGCTCGCTCAGCAGCTGCATGGGACGCAGCAGGGGCGACACCGCCCGCTTGAACTCCAGTACCTCGCGCTTGAGTTGGTAGATCCGCCCGGCGTCCGTGCCGCGCGGGGTGCCCTTGCGGCCCGGCGAGAACACCTCGGTCTCGACCTCGTCGATGTCGTCCTGCACGGCGTCGGCGACCGCGATGTACCCGTCCACGACGTGGTCGGCGATCGCGTGCAGCACGGCCGAGGGCCCCTTGGCCAGCAGCTCGGGGTCGTCCTGCAACCGGTGCCGCAGTGCCCGCAGCGAGCCCTGCCCGCCGTGCCGGACGGTGATGAAGAAGTCCCGCCCGGTGAAGCACATGACCTCGCCGGTCTCCACCACCTCGCTGGTGGCGGTGAGTTGGGTGTGCTCGACGTAGTGGATGGTCTTGAAGACGGTGAACAGGGTGTCGTCGTACCGCTCCAGCTTGGGCCGCTGGTGGGCCTGCACGGCGTCCTCCACGGCCAGCGGGTGCAGCCCGAACTCGCTGGCGATACCCGCGAATTCGGCCTCGGTCGGCTCGTGCAGGCCGATCCACACGAAGCCGCCGTCGCGCCGCACCTGGCGCATCGCCTCGTGCGGGGACAGCTGCTCGGAGGCCTCGACGCGCGCACCGTCGAGGTAGACCGCGCAGTCGACCACGGCGGACGGGGTGGCCGGGTCGCGAGTGGCGTCGTACGAGCCACTGTCCTTGCGCAGGGAGGGGCGCGGACGAACCGCTGCGCGGAGGTCGCGGATCATCGACATGGCAGGCTCCTTAACAACGGAGGCCGCCGGCGACGGTTGGAACTGCCCGGAATGGGGACGTCCTGACTGCGGAATGTTTGGCACGTCCACAAAGCGGGGAGCACCGCACCGTCGCGGTGGCAGCTTCGCTACTGATTCAGATCAGACGGATCAGTCGGATGGATCAGGCGGAAACGAAGTGCTCTTCCGTCGGTGCACCGGACAGACAAAGATGCGAGCGCGAGAGGCGGCAGCAGGCAGAGCCAGAGCTACGTCAGCGGCCGGAAGAGCGGGTGGTACTGCACGGTCGACTTCGGTCCATTGCAGCCCCACCTCCTCCGGCCGGTCCCCCGTGAGGGACGATCCATCCCCCGTAGGGGAGTCTCATGCGTCGAGGCTCGAGAGCGACGCTTCTGCGTGCTGCCCCGACCAGCGGCCAAGACTATCAGCGCACGGAAGCGTCAAGCCGCCGCTTTGCCCGTTGTTGACACGTGGTCCGGGATCCTCGCGGGGTGAACCCGCCGCCTATGCTCGGCGTATGGCAGATGTTCTTCCGCTGGTCGAGGCTCGGTTGCGCTCCGCGCTGGGCGAACCGGACGCGCGCGCCGCGGTCACCTTTCTGGGCACGGACCGCATCGAAGTGCTGCGCTTCACAGCGGGCGACCTCGTCCGCTACGCGACCCTCGGCATGTCGCTGCAGCCGATGACGGACCCGACCGCGGCCCTCGCCGACCCGGTCAAGGGGCCGCGCGCCGAGCTGGTCCTGTCGGTGCGCGCCGGCGGCGCCGACACCGACAAGGTGCTCCGCCCGCTGGCCGTACTGGCCGCCTCCCCGCAGGTGGAGGGCCTCGTCGTGGCCCCCGGCGCCTCGCTGGACGTGGGCGAACCCCTGTGGCCGGGCGCGCCGTTCACGTCCGTACTGGTGGCCGAGTCGGGCGGCCTGGTGGAGGACCTCGAACTGGACGCGCCCGCCGATCCCGTACGGTTCCTGCCGCTGCTGCCGATGACCCCGAACGAGGCCGCCTGGAAGCGGGTGCACGGCGCGGGTGCCCTCCAGGAGCGCTGGCTGACCAGCGGAACGGACCTGCGCGATCCACGGCGCACGTCCGTCCCGCTCGACTGAGCCGAGCCGGCTGAGGCCGGGTCAGTCCCCGGCCCGCGCGGCTCAGTCGGCGAAGACCGTCACACCGTCCTCGATGGCGTGCCGCGGCTCCAGGTCCTCCGCCTCGTGGGTCAGCGCGGCGCGCCGGACGAGGACCACCACCGCACCCAGCACCGCCGTGACCGCCGCGACCACGAACGGCACGCGGACGTTGCTCCACTCCTCGATCTTCGGCGCGAAGTAGGGCGCCGCGGCCGCCGCGAACCAGCGCACGAAGTTGTAGCCGGCACTCGCCACCGGGCGCGGCGCGTCCGAGACGCCGAGCGCCAGCTCCGTGTAGACGGTGTTGTTCACGCCGATGAAGGCTCCGGACAGGATCGTGCAGACCACCGCGGTCGTGTGGTCGCCGTAGCCGAGCACGAGGACGTCGGCGGCGAGGAGCACGAGTGAGCCGTCGAGCACCTTGAGCGAGCCGAACCGGGCCTGCATCCGGGGTGCCACGATCACCGAGAAGACGGCCAGCAGCAGACCCCAGCAGAAGAACACGGCACCCGACTTGTACGGGGTCATGTCCAGCACGAACGGGGTGAAGGCCAGCACGGTGAAGAACGTGTAGTTGTAGAAGAACGCCGAGGCGGCGGCCGAGGCGAGCCCGCCGTGCCCGAGCGCCCTGATCGGGTCGAGCAGGGAGGTCCTGCGGGCGGGCTTCGGCTGCTCCTCGAGGAACGCCGTGATGCAGAGGAAGCCGATCGCCATCAGGACGGCGGTGCCGAAGAACGGGTAGCGCCAGCTCGCGTCCCCGAGCAGCGCGCCGAGCAGGGGCCCGCACGCCATGCCGAGGCCGAGCGCCGACTCGTACAGCAGGATGGCCGCGGCGCTGCCGCCCGCCGCCGCGCCGACGATGACCGCGAGGGCCGTCGAGACGAACAGGGCGTTGCCGAGCCCCCAGCCCGCGCGGAAGCCGACCAGTTCGCCCACCGAGCCCGAGGTGCCCGCGAGTCCGGCGAAGACCACGACGAGAGCGAGTCCCGCCAGCAGCGTCCTGCGGCCGCCGATCCGGCTGGAGACGAAGCCGGTCACCAGCATCGCGACCGCCGTGATCAGGAAGTACGAGGTGAAGAGCAACGACACCTGGTCGGCCGTGGCGTCGAGGCCCCTGGCGATGGAGGGCAGGATCGGGTCGACGAGCCCGATGCCCATGAAGGCGACGACGGCCGCGCCGGCGGTCGCCCAGACGGCCTTCGGCTGGCGCAGGATTCCGCCGGCCCCCGAGTCGAAGGGATCCGCCTCCGCGGGCCCTCCCGTGCTGCTGTCCATGCCTGCTCCTTCGCTGCTCGCGGGGAGATCGTTGTCGCATACACAGAATAAGTTAGCTCGGCTAATTAATGCAAATACCATCTACTTCCTCGGTGTGAAGGGCACACGCCGGACGGGTGATCGTCCTTGACGCGGCGCAGGACGGGGAGGACCGTTGGGGCCTATGAGGGGCGAACCCAGTTGCCCGAAGTGTGGTGGCCGGGTCAGGGCTCCCGGCCTCTTTTCCGACTCCTGGCAGTGCGATGTCCACGGGACGGTGCATCCGTTGCAGCCCGTGATCCCGCCCAGCGTCGAGGCTCTCGGTGTCGTGGTGCACCGCGCGCAGGTTCCGGTGTGGATGCCGTGGCCGCTGCCGGTCGGCTGGCTCTTCACGGGCGTCGGCTGCGCGGGCGACGACCGCAGCGGCGGCCGCGCGACCGTGGTGGCCTGCTCGGGTCCCGGCCCGCTGGGCGGGATGGGGGAGCTGGTCCTCGTCGCCGAGGAACTCGGCGTCGGCCTCGGCGCGCGGTACGCGGGCGTCGACGGTCCCGACCCCGGCCCGTATCTCGACGTGGAGAAGCCTCCCCAGGCCAAGGTGCTCGCGGCCGGCCGGCCGACCCCGCTCTGGCTGGTCTCCGGCTCCCCGGCCGACCGGGCCGTCTTCGCGGGCGAGGCCCGCGGCCTGTGGCTGTGGGCCGTCGTGTGGCCGGAGCAGTCGGGACTGCTGATGTACGACGAGCTGGTGCTGACGGATCTGCGCGACGCCGGCGCGGAGGTGGACCTGCTGCCGTGCGGCGCGCTGTCTCCGCGGATTCTGGAGCCGTAGGCGGTCGGGGGCTCCGGGGCCTTCGAGGCGTAGGGGGCGCACCCGGGTAGCGGGTGTGACAGGGGAGTGCTGGATTCCCGTTATCCTTGAGCAGCCCCCTTCCGTCCCGTCACCGCTTGGAGTCCGCGTCGTGCGCATCGATCTGCACACCCACTCCACCGCCTCCGACGGCACGGACACCCCCGCCGAGCTGGTCCGCAAGGCCGCCGCCGCCCGGCTGGACGTCGTCGCGCTGACCGACCACGACACGACGCGGGGGCACGCCGAGGCGATCGCCGCCCTCCCCGAGGGGCTGACGCTGGTCACCGGCGCGGAGCTCTCCTGCCGTCTCGACGGCGTCAGCATGCACGTACTGGCGTACCTCTTCGACCCCGAGGAGCCCGATCTGCTCGCCGAGCGGGAGCTGGTCAGGGACGACCGGGTGCCGCGCGCCCGCGCCATGATCGACAAGCTCCGGGAGCTCGGCGTCCCGATCAGCTGGGAGCAGGTGGCGCGGATCGCGGGCGAGGGCTCGGTCGGCCGCCCCCACGTCGCCTCCGCCCTGGTCGAGCTGGGCGTCGTCCCCACGGTCGGTGACGCCTTCACCGGGGAGTGGCTGGCCGACGGCGGCCGGGGCTACGTCCCCAAGCACGAGACCGACCCCTTCGAGGCGATCAGGCTGATCAAGGGGGCGGGCGGCGTCGCCGTGTTCGCCCACCCCGGTGCGGCCAAGCGCGGCAGGACGGTCTCGGACGGCGCGATCGCCGAGCTGGCCGCCGCCGGACTCGACGGCATCGAGGTCGACCACATGGACCACGAGCCGGCCACCCGGGCCCGGCTGCGCGGCCTCGCCGCCGAGGTCGGGCTGCTCACCCTGGGGTCCTCGGACTACCACGGCAGCCGTAAGACGTGTGCGCTCGGCGAGTACACCACCGACCCCGAGGTCTACGGGGAGATCACCCGGCGGGCCACCGGGGCGTTCCCCGTGCCCGGGGCGGGTGGAGGCCGCCGCTCCGTCTAGGTTCCGATTTCCCGGCGCTCCTGGTCCTGGTCCCGGTCTCCGCAGGTCGGTTTGCCGGTACTCCGGTCACCGGATCGGCGCCTCGGTCCCGGCTTCGCGGCTCACGGCTTCCGGTGCTGCGGTCTTCCGGTTCCGGTGCCTCGGCCTTCGGCTCCGCCGCTTCGGCTCCGGTGCGCCGGTTTCCGGCGGTGACCGCACTGGCGCGGCTGCGGGCCCCGTCATGGTCTCGATTCGCTTCCGGCTGCGGTCTCGGTTTCGGCATCGGTTTCGGGTCGATGCTGACGGTGGCCGCGGTGCGTTCGCGGCTCCGCCCCGGCCGGTCGGCCGTACCGGAGCTTCGGCGAGCGCCGCCGCCCGGCCCCGCCTGTCGCCGGGCCTCGGCACCCGCTCCCCGAGACGCCTTCCCCGGCGCGCCCCCGTCCCGTCCCATCCCCTTCGCACCCAGCAAGGCACCACCGTGTTCGACGTCGCCGTATTCGGCTCCCTCTTCCTGACCCTCTTCGTGATCATGGATCCCCCCGGGATCACCCCGATCTTCCTCGCGCTCACCGCCGGGCGCCCCGGCAAGGTGCAGAAGCGCATGGCCTTCCAGGCCGTCTGCGTGGCCGGCGGCGTGATCGCCGTGTTCGGACTGCTCGGGCACCAGATCCTGGACTACCTGCATGTGTCCGTCCCGGCACTGATGATCGCGGGCGGGCTGCTCCTGCTGCTGATCGCCCTCGACCTGCTGACCGGCAAGACCGACGAGCCCAAGCAGACCAAGGACGTCAACGTCGCCCTCGTACCGCTGGGCATGCCGCTGCTGGCCGGTCCCGGTGCCATCGTGTCCGTGATCCTCGCCGTCCAGAAGGCGGACACCGTGTCCACGCAGGTGTCCGTGTGGGCGGCCATCCTCGCCATCCACGTGGTGCTGTGGCTGGTGATGCGCTACTCGCTGCTGATCATCCGCGTCATCAAGGACGGCGGCGTCGTGCTCGTGACCCGCCTTGCGGGCATGATGCTCTCCGCGATCGCCGTGCAGCAGATCATCAACGGCGTCACGCAGGTCATCCAGGGCGCCTGAACCGGGCGGGGAGCCCCTCGGGGTCCCGCGGGCGCGGGCAACGCGCGAAGCCCCCGCGCGGCGTCTGCCGTGCGGGGGCTTCGAAGTCTGCGGTGTGTCCGCGGGTTACGTGGCAAACGCCCGCGGGTTACGAGGCAGTCGAGTCGGCCGGGCGGATCCAGAGGCGCTGGCCGATGGCCGCTGCCTGCTGAACGATCCGGTTGACGGAGGCGGCGTCCACGACGGTCGTGTCCACGGGGGTTCCGTCGACATCGTCGAGTCGCATGATTTCGAAGCGCATGGGCTTCTCCCTTCGTCTGGTCATCCTCCTGAGGAGAACTACTGATGAGTGAGGCGTGAGGCGTGGGTGCCCCGTCGCTTCCTACGGATACAACGGGATGCGTGTTACAAACATTCCCTACGCTAAGGAAAATTTTCGAGAACCTAATTACTGACCGGTAAGGCTCTCTCGGGGCCGCCGGGGGACCGAACGGGACCGGTTGTGTTCGCAGCGTGACCGCCGGGACAATAGAGGCAATGAACGACGACCTCGCGGCGCTCGGCGGCCGCATCGACCGTACGAACGAGCTGCTCCAGCGCATGCTCGCCGAGGTGGCGAAGACGCCCTCGACCCACGCGATCTTCGTCGACGCCGGCTATCTCTACGCGGCCGCGGGACGGCTCGTCGCGGGGACCGAGGACCGTCGGGCCTTCGACCTCGACGCGGAAGGCCTCATCGAGGCGCTCATCGACCGGGCCCGCACGATCTTCGCGGACAGCAGGCTGCTGCGCGTCTACTGGTACGACGGCGCCCGGCGCCGCATCCACACCGCCGAGCAGCAGTCCGTCGCCGAACTGCCCGACGTGAAGGTCCGCCTCGGCAACCTCAACGCCAACAACCAGCAGAAGGGCGTGGACTCGCTGATCCGCAGCGACCTGGAGTCGCTCGCGCGGCACCGCGCCATCAGCGACGCCGCGCTGCTCGGCGGCGACGAGGACCTGGTGTCCGCCGTCGAGGCGGCGCAGGGGTACGGGGCGCGGGTCCACCTGTGGGGGATCGAGGCGCCCGAGGGCCGCAACCAGGCCGAGCCGCTGCTGTGGGAGGTCGACAGCCAGCGGACGTTCGACCTCGACTTCTTCAAGCCGTACGTGTCCCGGCGCACCGGCGCCGCGTACGAGGGCAGCGGGGCGGCCCGGCCCGCGCGGGAGGACGTGCGGTTCGTGGGGGCGCAGATCGCCGCGAAGTGGCTGGCGGCGCGGGGGCGGGAGGCGCTCGTCGAGCTGCTGCCCGGTCATCCCTACCTGCCGGGGTCCGTCGACCAGGACCTGCTCGTGGAGGCCGAGGGGATGCTCCAGTACTCCCTGCGGGGGCAGGCGGATCTGCGGCGGGCGCTTCGGGACGGGTTCTGGTCGCATCTCCAGGCGCAGTACTAGGGGCGCCCTCCAGTAAGGGGGCGCCCCTCTGCTAGGGGAGGGCGCCTTCCTGGGTCTCGCAGCGGTTCCAGAAGCCGGCCAGGGCCCGGGCCGTTTCCTGCGGCTGGTCCGTGTTCGGGGAGTGCTCGGCTCCGTGGACGACGGTGCGGTGGGCGCCGAGGCGTACCGCCATGTCGTCCAGGAGGGGCACCGGCCAGGTGTCGTCCCGGGCGCCGGAGACCACGTGCATCGGGAGGGGTACGGCGGCGAGTTCGGCCACGCGGTCGGGCTCCGTGCACAATTGACGGCCGGTCGCGATGAGTTGGGCGGGGCTGTTGCTCAGCCAGCGGCGGCGGAGGTCGTCTCGGTCGTCCAGACCCGCGTCGAGGTCGGCGGAATCGAGGTCGTCGTGCGCGAGGGTCGCGGGGTCGGTCTCCTCGGGGGGTTCCATCGCCTGGATGGCCTCCCAGACGTCGGCCATGCTCATCACGGCGAGGGCGTCGCGCAGCAGCTTCACGCGCTGCTGCTGCGACGGTGAGATCTGGGCGGGGCCGGACGACATGAGGGTGAGCGACCTGAACGGGGTCGGGTCCAGCAGCACCGCGGCGCGGGCGATCTGGCCGCCGAGGGAGTGGCCGACGATGTGCAGGGGGGTGCGGAGGGCGGTCGCCTGTGCCAGTACGTCCAGCGCCAACTCGCTCTGCGCGTAGGGAGATTCGTCGTCGTGGGGGCCCGGGGTCTCGTACTGGCCGCGTCCGTCCACGGCGACGGTGCGGTATCCGGCGGCCGCCAACGGCTCGTGCAGCGCGATGAAGTCCTCCTTGCTTCCGGTGAAACCCGGGAGCAGCAGGGCGGTTCCTCTCGGCGGTGCGTCCGGCGATGCCGCCGTCGGGGCGGCGTCGAGTACGGCGAACTCGCCGCGGGGGGTCGCGAGGCGGTACGCGCGGACACCGGGCGGCGGGGCGAAACTGGGCGGCCTGCTCATGGTTCGAGGCTACGGGGTGCGGTGGGGCGCGGCTTGTCCGGTGGGTGCGTGGCCTGTGCGGTGGTGCGTTGTCGGTGCGGGTGCGCTGTCGGTGGGGTGGGTGGGTCGGGGCCGTGCCGGTACATCCGCTCGTCGCCGGTTGGCACCTCTGTCCGTTACCGGCGTGCCTCGGTGGGGTGTGGCCCCGTCTCGACGGGCATGTGATGTACCGGCACGGCCCCTTGCGCCGGAGGGCGGCTGCGGGCTCGTACGGATTGCGCTGCGGGTGGTGGGGGGCCCGCGCACTGGCGTCTGCGGGCGCGTACTCAAGCGCTGTCGGGCAGTGGGTGGGTCGGGGCCGTGCCGGTACATCCGCCCGTCGCTGGTCGGGCACTGAGGTCCGTTACCAGCGTGCCTCGGTGGGGTGTGGCCCCGTCTCGACGGGCATCTGATGTACCGGCACGGCCCCTTCCGTGCACTGGCGGCTGCGGGCGCGTACCGATTGCGCTGCGGGCACGCGGTGCAGGGGGGCAGTCGGCCGCCTCCGCTGCGGGCAGGCGTGCCGCTAGGGGCGGCACGGGTGGGCGCAGGCGGCTCCCCGTTGGCGCCGGGTTCGCCGTCGCACCCCGGCGCGCCAGCCGGGATCAGGGGTGCTGGTGGGCGTGGGGGAGGGGCCCAACCGGGCGCGACGCCGGGGGCTGTTGTACGAGGGGGAGTGGCCCACCCAGGCTGTGCCCCCGTAGGCGCCGGGTTGGCCGTGCTGCGCCGGGGTCGGCCGGAGAAGCGGATGGCGATGCTCGTGGAGATGCCGATGGCCCGGTCCCGCTGGGCGGGGCCGGGCCATCGACGTGGGGATCAGCTGTCCGCGGACTCCGTCGCGGCCACGGCCTTGCGCGTACGCCGACGCGGCTTGGCCTCGGGCTCCTCGGCCGTCTGGGCCGGGATCTCGGCCTCGACGGTGGCGACCGCCGCCTTGCGGGTACGCCGCTTCGGCTGGGCCTCCGCTGCCGCCTCGGCGACCGCCGGCGTGGCGGCCTTCGCACGGCTGCGGCGCGGCTTGGCCTCCGCGGCCTCGGTCGAGGCCTCCACCGTGGCGTCGGCCGCCGTCGCGACGGCCTTGCGGGTGCGACGCGGCTTAACGGGGGCCTTGGCGGCACCCTCGGCCGTGTCGACCGCGGTCTCCGCGGCCTTGCGAGTCCGCCGCTTCGGCTTGGCCTCGGGCTCCTCGGCCGTCTGGGCCGGGATCTCGGCCTCGACGGTGGCGACCGCCGCCTTGCGGGTACGGCGCCTCGGCTTGGCCTCGGCGGCCTCCGCGGTGTCCACGGCAGTCTCGGCGGCCTCCGCCGCCGTGGCCTTGGCGCGGGTCCGGCGCGGCTTGGGCTCCACGGCCTCGGCCGTGTCCACCGCGGTCTCCGCGGCCTTGCGGGTGCGGCGGCGCGGCTTGACCTCGGTGACCTCAGCGGCCTCGGTGGCCTTCGCGGTCTCGACGACCTCGACGGCGGCGGGCGCCTCGGCGACCACGGCCTCCGTCGTCTCCGCGGTCCTGCGGGTGCGGCGGCGGCGCGGCTGCGCGGGTTCCTCGGTGACGCCCTCGGCGGTCGCCACGGCGGCCTCGGCCGACGGCTGCGCGACCACGGTCTCGGCGGCCGCGACCGGCTCCCCGGACGCCCCGTTGCGGGTGCGGCGGCGACGGCGCGGGGTACGGGGCTCGGTCGCCTCCGTGGTCCCGGCCGCCTCGGCGGGCCCGGTGCCCGTCACGGCGGGAGCCGCGGAAGTCTCCTCCAGCGGCGCTCCGTTGCGCGTACGGCGACGGCGACGCGGCGTACGCGCCGGACGCTCACGCTCGCTGTCGCGCACCGGGGCCGGAGCGGCGGTGCGGCCACCACGGCCACCACGCTGCCCACGCCCACCGGTCTCGCCCAGGTCCTCGACCACCTCGGCCGAGAGCCCGGCGCGGGTCCGCTCGGAGCGCGGCAGGACACCCTTGGTGCCGGCCGGGATGTTCAGTTCCTCGAAGAGGTGCGGGGACGTGGAGTACGTCTCCGGCGGGTCCGGGAAACCGAGGTCCAGCGCCTTGTTGATGAGCTGCCAGCGCGGGATGTCGTCCCAGTCGACGAGCGTGACGGCGATGCCCTTGGCGCCCGCGCGGCCCGTACGGCCGATGCGGTGCAGGTACGTCTTCTCGTCCTCGGGGGACTGGTAGTTGATGACGTGCGTGACGCCCTCGACGTCGATGCCGCGGGCGGCCACGTCGGTGCAGACGAGGACGTCGACCTTGCCGTTGCGGAAGGCGCGCAGCGCCTGCTCGCGGGCGCCCTGGCCGAGGTCGCCGTGGACCGCGCCGGAGGCGAAGCCGCGCTGCTGCAGCTGGTCGGCGAGGTCCGCCGCCGTCCGCTTGGTGCGGCAGAAGACCATCGCGAGACCGCGGCCGTCGGCCTGCAGTATGCGCGAGACGATCTCGGGCTTGTCCATGTTGTGCGCGCGGTAGATGTGCTGCGCGGTGTTGCGGACCGTCGCGCCCTCGTCGTCCGGCGACGTCGCGCTGATGTGCGTGGGCTGCGACATGTACCGGCGGGCCAGGCCGATGACGGCACCCGGCATCGTGGCCGAGAACAGCATCGTCTGACGGCGGGCCGGCAGCATGTTGATGATCTTCTCGACGTCCGGCAGGAAGCCGAGGTCGAGCATCTCGTCGGCCTCGTCGAGGACGAGGGACTTGATGTGCTTGAGGTTCAGCTTCTTCTGGCCCGCGAGGTCCAGCAGACGGCCCGGGGTGCCGACGATCACGTCGACGCCCTTCTTCAGGGCCTCGACCTGCGGCTCGTACGCACGGCCGCCGTAGATGGCGAGAACGCGCACGTTGCGGACCTTGCCCGCGGTCAGCAGGTCGTTCGTCACCTGGGTGCACAGCTCACGCGTCGGGACGACGATGAGTGCCTGCGGGGCGTCGGTGAGCTGCTCGGGCTGCGCCCGGCCCGCCTCGACGTCCGCGGGGACGGTGACCCGCTCCAGGAGCGGGAGGCCGAAGCCCAGCGTCTTGCCCGTGCCGGTCTTGGCCTGGCCGATGACGTCCTTGCCCGTGAGGGCGACGGGGAGCGTCATCTCCTGGATGGGGAAGGGACTGAGAATGCCGACGGCCTCGAGGGCTTCGGCGGTCTCGGGAAGGATTCCGAGGTCTCGAAAAGTCGTAGTCAGGGTGCTGCCTCTTCTGTGTACGCGGTGCGAGGCGAGCGCGGGGGTCGTGTCTGGACCGTGCCGGGGACGTCGGCCGCTTGCGGGCTGGCCGAGTGGCATGGGACCACTGCCGACGCTCGAGCGCTCGTACCGCTGAGGGTTCCTCCGGCTGCCGTACGCAATGTGCCGTACGGACGTGGAGGTCTGTCGGGTCGGAGCCGATCGGGCCTCCGACCGGGCATCCTCATTCACGCGGCCCGTCGAATACTCGCCGGGCGCATTACCACCATACCCCGGAATCGCGCACATGCGATGGCCGATCCGGTCACATGGTCGTCGTCACACTGATTGACCAGGGACTTCCGCGCCGCGGTGAGCGGGCTATTGTGCGCTTCATGACGACGCCTGACAACGCCGCTGCCACCCCCGCCGAAGCCACTCCCGCGGCCACCGGAGTCGCCGCCCAGAACTGGGACACGGCCTCCGCCGACCCTCAGTACCGCGCCGCCGTCGTCGACCTCCTCGGAGCGCTCGCGTACGGCGAGCTGGCGGCGTTCGAGCGGCTCGCGGAGGACGCCAAGCTCGCGCCCACCCTCTCCGACAAGGCGGAGCTGGCGAAGATGGCGTCGGCCGAGTTCCACCACTTCGAGCAGCTGCGCGACCGGCTGGCCGCGGTCGGCGCGGAGCCCACCGGCGCGATGGAACCCTTCGTGGCCGCGCTCGACGGATTCCACCGCCAGACCGCGCCCTCGGACTGGCTGGAGGGGCTCGTCAAGGCGTACGTCGGCGACTCGATCGCCAGTGACTTCTACCGCGAGGTCGCCGCGCGCCTCGACAGCGACACCCGGGGCCTGGTCCTTTCCGTCCTCGACGACACCGGTCACGCCAGCTTCGCGGTCGAGAAGGTGCGGGCCGCGATCGACGCCGATCCGCGCGTCGGCGGCCGGCTCGCGCTGTGGGCGCGCCGGCTGATGGGCGAGGCGCTGTCCCAGTCGCAGCGGGTGGTCGCCGACCGCGACGCCCTGTCGACGATGCTGGTGGGCGGCGTCGCGGACGGCTTCGACCTCGCGGAGGTGGGCCGGATGTTCTCCCGGATCACCGAGGCGCACACCAAGCGGATGGCCGCACTGGGGCTGGCGGCCTGACCGCCACCAGAACGACGTGAGTGTCCGGCGAGCCGCCGGGATTGCGGCGGCTCGCCGGACACTCACGCGTCGGACACGGGGGACGCCGGCGGCCCGGGAGTCGGGCCGGACCGGCGTCCGTCGGTTCGGGAGGCGCCGGGTGGCGGCGGTTACGCGCCTACGCCGGCGCCGAATGGCGGCGGAATCTCTCCGCCGGGCGGAGCAGCAGCGACAGCGAGGCGGCCGAGACCGCGACCGCGCCGACCAGGGTCAGCAGGAAGTGGCCGGGTCCGAGCGCGCTGTGGGTCAGGAAGGCTCCGAAGAGGGCTCCGGCGACGCCTGTCGACAGCACCAGACTGTGCGTCGGGAGCCGGTGGGACAGGCGATGCGTCGCCGCCCATGCGAGGGCGAGACCGAGGATCGCGGAGCCGAGCGCTTCCAAAAACATGGTGGGTTCCCTCCCGCACGGCTGGGGCAAATCGGTCGTAGTCGATCTACCCCCGAGGCGCCGAAAGCAACCCTCTCCTGTGGGGGAGATGTGCTCCGTCTGTGCAGTTCAGGTCATGAGAAAGGGGCCCGGCGGCATCGGCCGCCGGGCCCCTCTCCCGCTGTCTCGAACTACAGCGCGCTGAAGCCCACCTTGCGCGTGGTGGGCTCGCCGAGCTCCACGTACGCGAGACGGTCGGCCGGGACCAGGACCTTGCGGCCGTGGTCGTCCACGAGGCTCAGCAGCGCCGACTTGCCGGCCAGCGCCTCGGACACCGCGTGCTCGACCTCCTCGGCGGTCTGACCGCTCTCCAGAACGATCTCGCGGGGCGCGTGCTGCACGCCGATCTTGACCTCCACGGCTTTGTCCCTCCGACGGTCAGTGATGTGCGCGTTCCTCCGCGCCGTACGCAGCACACATTAGCCCGGTGAGGGGACGTACACGTTCCGTCCGAGCACGCCATCAGCGAACAGCGGACGGGAACAAACGCGCCCGCCGTACGTCAGTGCTGTTCGCTGCCGTGCAGCGGGAAGCCGGCGATACCCCGCCAGGCCAGCGACGTGAGCAGCTGGACCGCCTGGTCGCGCGGCACGCTGCGGTCGCTGTGCAGCCAGGACCGGGCCACCACCTGGGCCAGGCCGCCGAGACCGGAGGCGAGCAGCATCGACTCGGCCCGGGACAGGCCCGTGTCCTCGGCGATCACGTCGCAGATGGCCTCCGCGCACTGCACCGTGACCCGGTCCACGCGCTCGCGCACGGCCGGCTCGTTCGTCAGGTCCGACTCGAAGACCAGCCGGAAGGCGCCGCCGTCGTCCTCGACGTACGCGAAGTAGGCGTCCATCGTGGCGCGCACGCGCAGCTTGTTGTCGGTGGTCGAGGCCAGCGCCCTGCGCACCGCTTCCAGCAGGGACTCGCAGTGCTGGTCCAGAAGGGCCAGGTACAGGTCGAGCTTGCCGGGGAAGTGCTGGTAGAGGACCGGCTTGCTGACGCCCGCGCGTTCGGCGATGTCGTCCATCGCCGCCGAGTGATATCCCTGGGCAACGAAGACTTCCTGGGCTGCGCCGAGGAGCTGGTTGCGTCGGGCACGGCGCGGCAGGCGTGTGCCCCGCGGGCGTGCCGCCTCTGTCTGCTCGATGGCTGTCACGCCGCCTCCCAAAATCGTCCACATGCGGTGTGCGCCGCGCCGCCATCGTACTTTTCGGTAACCCCCGTGTGCGCGGTACGGACGGACAATTTCACGGACCGGACGGGGGCGATAGCCGCGCAGACGACGTCAAACAGGGGCAGGGCGGTCAGGGGGTCCACCTTCTCGTCATCGGTAGTCGTCCTCGTCGAGGGTGACGACGCGTGCCTGTTCCACCAGGTCCGCCTCGTTGGCGCTGCTCGGGTCGGCGCCGGTCAGCGGATCGTCCCGGTCGGGTGCCACCTCCGCCTGCTGCTCGGCGGCGTCGGCCTCCGGGGTCTCCTCGTCGATCCCGTCGGTCGTCTCCTCGTCCTCGAACGTCTCCGGATCCGTGGGGTCGATGGTGGCCATGGCGCGGGCTCCCTTCCTGTCGCTTCGTCGCACTCCCCGCTCGGTGAAGCAGGGGCCACGTATGGGTGCCCTGTTTCGAGCCTAGGAGACACCCGATCCGGACGCGATGCGATTCGGGGGCCGATCGCCGCCCCGCGGGCGACCAGTGGCGGGCTGCGCGCTTTCCGTGTTCCGCCCGCCCGGTGTCCCCGCCGCGCGGCGGGGAGGGCTCTGTGACGGCGAACACATGAGCCACTGCGTGATCGTCTCGTAACATTGCCCGCATGTCTTCGACCGAGCTGCCTTCCGTGCTGGCCAACACCGTCACGCCACGGGTCGGTTCCGTACGGGTCGCGGAGGGCGAGCGGCTGCGGTCGGTCGGCCTGCCGGGCGTCACCCTCACGGTGCGGTCGAGGCCCCCGGCCCGGGACGGACTGCCGCCCGCCCTGTACGTGCACGGGCTGGGCGGTTCCTCCCAGAACTGGTCGGCGCTGATGCCGCTGCTCGACGGGATCGTGGACAGCGAGGCACTGGACCTGCCGGGCTTCGGGGACTCGCCGCCGCCGGACGACGGGGACTACTCGGTCACCGGGCACGCGCGCGCGGTCATCCGCTATCTCGACTCCTCCGGCCGCGGCCCGGTCCACCTCTTCGGCAACTCGCTCGGCGGAGCGGTCACGACACGCGTCGCGGCCGTCCGCCCCGATCTCGTCCGAACACTCACCCTGGTCTCGCCCGCGCTTCCGGAGATCCGCGCGCAGCGCACGGCGTGGCCGACGGCGATGCTGGCGCTGCCCGGGGTGACGGCCCTGTTCACCCGGTTCACCCGGGACTGGACCGCCGAGCAGCGCGTCCGGGGCGTCACGGCGCTCTGTTACGGCGACCCCTCGACGGTCACGCCGGAGGGCTTCCGCAACGCGGTCGAGGAGATGGAGCGCCGGCTGGCCCTTCCCTACTTCTGGGACGCCATGGCGCGCTCGGCACGCGGCATCGTGAACGCGTACACGCTGGGCGGCCAGCACGGGCTGTGGCGTCAGGCCGAGCGGGTGCTCGCGCCGACGCTGCTCGTCTACGGCGGCCGCGACCAGTTGGTGGGGTACCGCATGGCCCAGCGGGCCGCCCGTGCCTTCCGCGACTCCCGGTTGTTGACCCTGCCGGACGCCGGGCATGTCGCGATGATGGAGTATCCCGATACGGTGGCCACGGCATTCCGTGAACTACTGGTCGACGCGGGCGAACTCGACGGGTCGGCGGTCACGGACGCCCCGTCCGCAAGGGACGGGGTCGGCAGCGCGGGCGCGGGGAGCTGAGGCGGGGCGTGGGACGTCACAGCCGTCGTGGGCGGGCCGACAAGGGCGACGCCGGCGGCAAGGCCGACGGCAAGCCGGTCGTTCCGAGAGTGACGCTGCCCTCCGCCGGAACGGCGGGGCAGCCACCGGGGGCGGGTGCTCCGCCCCGGGGGGTTCCGCGGCTGCCCGACGGCACTCCCGCCCGTGGTGTGCCGCGTTTTTCCGACGGCACGCCCGCGCACGGGATGCCTCGTCTTCCCGACGGCCCGCCCGCACGGGGAGTAGCTCGTTTCCCCGACGGCACACCTGCGCACGGGACGCCCCGCTTCGCCGACGGCACGCCCGCGCACGGCGTCCCGCGGCTGCCCGACGGGACTCCCGCCCGTGGTGTGCCGCGCTTGCCCGACGGCACGCCCGCGCGCGGCATGCCCCAGGTGCGGGGCGGTCACCCCGAGCAGCGTGAAACCGGCGGCGGCTGGGGGGAGTTGCGGACCGGGGCGCCGGCGGCGGGCGTCGTCGCCGGGTACGGCACGGGCCCGGGCGGGTTCCACGCGGCTCCGCACGGCATGCCGCAGGGCGCGCCGCCCTCCGGACGGTCCGGACCCGGCATACCGCCACAGCGGCAGGAGGCGGCCCACCGGCGCGGCCCGCTGCAGTCCTACGTGGACGCGTTCGACGAGGACGACGACCTCTTCGCGCCCCGCGGGGCCGACGGACACCCCGCCGACCCCCTGGCCGCGCTCGCCGGCCCGGAGGCCGACGCCGACCGGACGGTGCCGGCACGGACCGGGCTGCCCGAGCGGGTGAGGGGCGGCAAGGGGCGGACGTTCGCCGGGATCGCGGCCGCCGCCGTCACGACCGTGCTGGCGGTCGTCGTCGCCGGGCAGGCCGCCGACGGCCGTGCGGACGGCACCGTGCGCCCGCAGGCCGCCGGGGGCGCCGGCCGGGACGCCCGCGACTCCGCCTCGCGCGGCGACCACCGTCCGACGCCCACCGGGACGCCGAGCGTGGTGCCGCTGACGTACGACCAGAAGATGGCCGAGACATACCCGCTCGGGGCGAAGCTCAAGGGGACCGGGAAGTTCGACGCGGTCCTCGGCTTCGACAAGGCGCCCGGCAAGGGGCGCAAGTACACCTACCGGGTCGACGTGGAGCAGGGGCTGGGGCTCGACCCGGAGCTCTTCGCGCAGGCCGTGCAGAAAACCCTCAACGACGACCGGAGTTGGGCGCACGACGGCGCCCGTACCTTCGAGCGGATCTCGTCCGGCAGGCCCGACTTCGTGATCACTCTGGCGAGTCCGGGGACCACCGCCGAGTGGTGCGCCAAGTCCGGACTCGACACCACCGAGGACAACGTGTCGTGCGACTCGGCGGCCACCGACCGCGTCATGATCAACGCCTATCGCTGGGCCCAGGGCTCCGAGACCTTTGGTGACCGGATCCACTCCTACCGGCAGATGCTGATCAACCACGAGGTCGGTCACCGGCTCGGCTACGGCCATGTGACCTGCGACAAGGACGGCGACCTCGCGCCCGTCATGCAGCAGCAGACCAAGTTCCTCGACCATGACGGAATCCACTGCAAGGCCAACCCCTGGCAGTATCCCGGGAGTTGACGCGAGCCCCTCGGGCCGCGTTGACATCAGGCGAAAGTTCGTTCATATTTCTCCGCATGTCGCCTCGTCACGCCTCCGCATGCGCCGCCCTTGAGCTGGCGCTCATCGGTGTGACCGCGCTCTGCGTGGCCGACATTCACTGTCGCTGACGCCCGCCCCCGGCGCGTGCGTCGCGTTCCCCTTTTTCGGGTTCCGTCTGTCTTCACGGCCGTTCTCTCGACGCGCTTTTCGACGCCCGGGGCGAGCTCTGCTCAAGTTCGTCTCACCCTGTGCCGTTCCGTCTCGCCATGCGGGACATTCCTCGAGAGGTCGTCTTCCGATGCGTCAACCGTCCCTCATAGCGCGCCGCGTGGCCGCGGTGTCCGTCAGCCTGGCCGTGGCAGCGGGTGCCGCCGCCTGCGGCCCTGAGGACAACGATGCCAAGAGCACCGGAGGCGACTCCAAGCCGCAGAAGGGAGGCACGCTGACGGTCCTGAACGCCAATCCGCAGGAGGACTTCGACCCGGCCCGCCTCTACACCTCGGGCGGCGGCAACGTGCCCTCCCTGGTCTTCCGCACGCTCACCACCCGCAACCGCGAGGACGGTGCGGCCGGCGCCGAGGTCGTCCCCGACCTCGCCACCGACACCGGCCGCCCGAGCAAGAACGCGACCGTCTGGACGTACACCCTGAAGAAGGGCCTCAAGTACGAGGACGGCAGCGCCATCACGGCCGCCGACATCAAGTACGGCATCGAGCGCTCCTTCGCCGCCGAGCTCTCCGGCGGCGCCCCCTATCTGCGGGACTGGCTGATCGGCGGCGCCGACTACCAGGGGCCGTACAAGGACAAGGGCAAGGGCCTCGACTCGATCGAGACCCCGGACGAGCGCACCCTCGTCTTCCACCTGAACAAGCCCGAGGGGGAGTTCCCCTACCTCGCCACGCAGACCCAGTTCACGCCCGTCCCGAAGGCCGAGGACAACGGCACCGAGTACGAGAAGCACCCCGTCTCCTCCGGCCCGTACAAGGTCGTCAAGAACGAGAACGACGGCGAGCGGCTGATCCTTGAGCGCAATCCGCACTGGTCCGCGGCGACCGACGAGGAGCGCAAGGCCTACCCCGACAAGATCGACGTACGGTCCGGGCTCGACTCCTCCGTGATCAACCAGCGGCTGTCGGCGTCCCAGGGCGCCGACGGCGCGGCCGTCACCACGGACACCAACCTCGGTCCCGCCGAACTCGCCAAGGTCTCCGGCGACAAGGAACTCGCCGCGCGCGTCGGCACCGGGCACTTCGGCTACACCAACTACATCGCCTTCAACCCGAAGGTGAAGCCCTTCGACAACCCGAAGGTGCGCCAGGCGATCTCGTACGCCGTCGACCGCTCGTCCGTGATCAACGCGGCCGGCGGGTCCTCGCTCGCCGAGGCCGCGACGACCTACCTGCCGAACCAGAAGTCCTTCGGCTACACGCCGTACGACCACTTCCCGGCCGGCAAGTCCGGCAACGCCGCCAAGGCCAAGGCACTGCTGAAGGAGGCCGGTTACAAGAACGGGCTGACGGTCACGCTCACCCACTCCAACGCCAAGGACTTCGAGACCAGCCCGGAGATCGCGACGGCCATCCAGGACGCCCTGAAGAAGGCCGGGATCACGGTCAAGCTCCAGGGCCTGGAGGACAACGACTACTCCGACACCGTCCACAGCGCCAAGACCGAGCCCGGCTTCTTCCTCGCCCACTGGGGTGCCGACTGGCCCTCCGGCGGTCCCTTCCTCGCCCCGATCTTCGACGGCCGGCAGATCGTGAAGGACGGCGCCAACTTCAACACCGGCTTCCTGGACGACAAGTCCGTCAACGACGAGATCGACGCGATCAACAAGCTCACCGACCTCGACGAGGCCGCCGAGCGGTGGGGCGCGCTGGACAAGAAGATCGGCGAGCAGGCGCTGACCGTGCCGCTGTTCCACCCCGTCTACAAGCGGCTGTACGGCAAGGACGTCAAGAACATCGTGATCAGCGACTGGACCGGCGTGCTGGACATCTCCCAGGTCGCGGTGAAGTAGCCCGATGAGCGAGGTACTTGTGGCCTCGGAGGCCGCCGGGACGGATCCGTCCGTCCCGGCGGTCTCGGGGGCCGGGCAGTTCTGGCGGCGGCTGCGTGCGCAGCGCGCCGCCCTCGTCGCGGCGGCCGTCGTGGCGCTTCTGGTCCTGGTCGCGCTCGCCGCACCCCTCCTCACGGCGATCGAGGGCCAGGACCCGACCACCTACCACCCCTCGCTGATCGACTCGGCGCGCGGTGGGGTTCCCCTCGGTTCCCTCGGCGGCGTCAGCGGCGACCACTGGCTCGGCGTCGAGCCGCAGACCGGCCGCGACCTCTTCGCCCGGCTCGTGTACGGCGCCCGGGTCTCCCTCGGCGTCGCGCTCGCGGCGACCCTGGTGCAGGTCCTCATCGGTGTGGTGGTCGGCGTCGCCGCGGCCCTCGGCAGCCGGTGGGTCGACCAACTGCTCAGCCGGGCCACCGACATCATCATCGCGCTGCCGCTGATGATCGTGTCCCTCGCCCTGCTCGCGATCGTGCCCGGCGGCTTCCCGCGGCCCGTCCTCGTCGCCCTGATCATCGGGCTGGTGGCCTGGGGCTCGATCGCGAAGATCGTCCGCGCGCACACCCTGACCCTCAAGGAGCTGGACTACGTGGCCGCGGCCCGGCTCAGCGGCTGGGGCCCCTGGCGGGTCGCCCGCCGCGAACTGCTGCCCGCGCTCGCCGCGCCCGTCATCACCTACGCCGCCCTTCTCGTCCCCCTGAACATCACGGTCGAGGCGGCGCTCAGCTTCCTCGGCGTCGGCGTGAAGCCGCCGACCCCCTCCTGGGGGCAGATGCTCACCGCGGCGGACGTCTGGTACCAGGCGGCGCCGCAGTACCTGCTGTTCCCCGCCGGCTCCTTGTTCGTCACGGTGCTCGCCCTGACCGTGTTCGGGGACGGCGTGCGGACGGCCCTCGACCCGCGTGCCGCCTCCCGGCTGCGCGTCGGTACGGGTCGCAGGCGGGAGGCCCGGGCATGAGCGCCTTCCCCTTCTCGTCCGGCTTCGCCGGGTTCGCCGCGCGGCGGCTGGTCGGCGCCGTCGTCACGCTGCTCGCGATCTCCGTCCTCATCTACGCGGTCTTCTACGTCGCCCCGGGCGACGTCGCCCAGATCACCTGCGGCCCGCGCTGCTCACCGGCCCAGGTGCACCAGGTGGCCGAGCAGCTGAAGCTCGGCGACCCGCTCCACCTGCGCTACTGGCACTTCCTCCAGGGCATCTTCGTCGGCCAGGACTTCTCCACGGGCACGTCCGTGCGGCACTGCGGCGCCCCCTGCCTCGGGCTCTCCTACCAGAGCGACCAGCAGGTCACGGCGCTGATCTGGGCGAAGCTGCCGGTCACCTTCTCGCTCGTCCTGGGCGCCATGGTGCTGTGGCTGATCCTCGGCGTCGGCACCGGTGTGCTCTCCGCGTGGCGGCGGGGCCGGGTCAGCGAGCGGGTGCTGACCGGCATCACACTCGCCGGGACGGCCACCCCCGTCTTCGTGATCGGCCTGGTGCTGATGATCGTCGTGTGCGGTCAGTTCCAGCTGCTGCCCTTCCCGCAGTACGTGCCCTTCACCGAGGACCCCGAGCAGTGGGCCTGGAACCTGCTGCTGCCGTGGCTGGCCTTCGCGCTGATCGAGGCCGCCAAGTACGCCCGGCTGACCCGCGCCTCGATGCTGGAGACCCTCGCCGAGGACCACGTGCGCACCTTCCGCGCGTACGGCGTCGGCGAGCGGTCGATCATCGGGCGGCACGCCCTGCGCGGGGCCGTCGCGCCGGTCATCGCGCTGAGCGCCAACGACTTCGGTTCGGCGATCGGCGGCGCCGTGCTCACCGAGACGATGTTCGGCCTGCCCGGCCTCGGGCGTGAACTCGTGCACGCGGTGAACGTCGTCGACCTGCCGGTGGTCGTCGGCATGGTCCTGGTGACCGGCTTCTTCGTGGTGGTGGCCAATGCCGTGGCGGACGTGCTGTTCGCGGTGGCGGACCGACGGGTGGTGCTCGCATGAACCTGGGAAAGACCGACGCGGAGCCCACTCCGGCGGAAGCGGGCCCGGGTGACCCGGCCGAGGGGCCCGGAGGTGGCGGCCCGCTCGTCGAAGTCCGCGACCTGTCGGTCGCGTTCGGCGACCTCCTGGCCGTCGACCGGCTCTCCTTCCGGCTGGAGAAGGGGGCGGCGCTGGGCCTGGTCGGCGAGTCCGGATCCGGCAAGTCCACCGTCGCGTCCGCGCTGCTGGGGCTGCACCGCGGCACCGGAGCCCGGGTCGACGGCGTGCTCCGCGTGGCCGGCACGGACGTCCGGAACGCGTCCGACGAGGAGCTGCGGCGGCTGCGGGGCGCGAGGGCCGCGATGGTCTTCCAGGATCCGCTGTCGTCCCTCGACCCCTACTACGCCGTCGGCGACCAGATCGCCGAGGTGTACCGCGTGCACACCCGCGCGTCCCGGCGGGCGGCACGCGCGCGGGCCGTCTCCGTGCTCGACCGGGTCGGCATTCCCGACCCCGTCCGGAGGGCGCGTTCCCGCCCGCACGAGTTCAGCGGGGGCATGCGGCAACGCGCGCTGATCGCCATGGCGCTCGCCTGCGAGCCGGACCTGCTGATCGCCGACGAGCCGACGACGGCCCTCGACGTGACCGTGCAGGCCCAGATCCTCGACCTGCTGCACACGCTGCGGGAGGAGACCGGGATGGGGCTGCTGCTCGTCACGCACGACGTCGGCGTCGCCGCCGAGAGTGTGGACGACGTCCTCGTCATGCGCCACGGACGCGCCGTCGAGCACGGCACGGTCGGTTCGGTGCTGGGGTCGCCTCGGGAGGCGTACACCCGGGAACTGCTCGGGGCGGTTCCCCGGGTGGACGAGCCGCGGGTGCGGGTCGTCGGCTCTCCGGAGCGGGCGGGCGTTCCCGGGGCGCGCGGTGAGCTGCGTGACCCCGGTGCGTCGGTGTCCGTGCCGGTGCCGGTGCCGGTGCCGGTGCCGGGAGAGCCGCGGGCGGGGGCTCGCGGTCCGTCGGTGTCGGCGTCGGTCCCGGGGGAGCCGCGGGCGGGGGCTCGCGGTCCGTCGGTGTCGGCGTCGGTCCCGGGGGAGCCGTCGGGTGTGTCGCTCGGCGGAGGGCCCGATGCGGATCCCGTCGGTGAGGTCGTTCTGGAAGCGCTGGGTCTGCGGCGGGAGTTCGGCCGCGGCAAGGGCCGGTTCACGGCGGTGGACGACGTGAGCCTGACCGTCCGCCGGGGCGAGACCCTGGGCGTCGTCGGCGAGAGCGGCAGCGGCAAGACGACGCTGGGCCGGATGCTGGTCGGTCTCCTGGAGCCGACGACCGGCTCGGTCCGGTATCGCGGACGCGAACGATCCGGCGTCGGCCCGGCCGTGCAGATGGTGTTCCAGGACCCGGTCTCCTCCCTCAACCCCCGGCGCAGCGTGGGCGAGTCGATCGCCGACCCGCTGCGGGCCCGGGGCGAGCGGGACGAGGGCCGGATCCGGGGGCGCGTACGGGAGTTGCTGGAGCGCGTGGGTCTCGAACCGGCGCACTACGACCGCTACCCGCACGAGTTCAGCGGCGGCCAGCGCCAGCGCGTCGGCATCGCACGGGCCCTGGCCGCCGAACCGCGCGTCATCGTGTGCGACGAGCCGGTGTCCGCGCTGGACGTGACCACGCAGGCCCAGGTCGTCGCGCTGCTCGGCGAGCTGCAGCGGGAACTGGGACTCGCGCTGGTGTTCGTGGCACACGATCTCGCCGTCGTGCGCCGGGTCAGCGACCGGGTCGCGGTGATGCGCCGGGGCCGGATCGTCGAGCAGGGACCGGTCGACGAGGTGTACGCGTCCCCGCAGGACCCGTACACCCGGCAGCTGCTGGCCGCAGTCCCGGCGCTGGATCCGCAGGTCGCGTCCCGCCGCCGGGCCGCCCGCCGGGAGCCGTCCGAGGGTCCACCGAGCGTGGTCGCATGATCTCCTAGCGCGACGGAACGCACCCCGCGCGGGAAAGTTACGACCGTTCACCCCTTCTGGTGGGGGGGGGGGGGGGGGGGGGGGGGGGGGGGGGGGGGGGAGGGGGGGGAGTGGGAGGGGGGGTGGTACGAGCGTCAAGACCGCTTCGGT